>JAJRSR010000273.1 GCA_024278695.1 Planctomycetota bacterium
AATCGACCCCGGTGATCCGAAACTGTCACGCGGTGACACCATCTACCTGACGGTGGCCGACAAGGACCGCAACATGGTCTCACTGATCCAGAGCAACTACCGCGGTTTCGGCTCCGGGCTCGTGCCGGACGGGCTCGGCTTCGTGTTTCAAGATCGCGGGCAGCTTTTTTCACTGGAAGACAACCACCCCAACGCCTACGCCCCGCACAAGCGCCCGTTCCACACGATCATCCCGGCCTTCGTCACGAAAGACGGCAAGCCGTGGCTGAGCTTCGGCGTGATGGGCGGTGACATGCAGCCGCAAGGACATGTGCAGGTGCTGTGCAACCTGATCGACTTCGGGATGAACGTGCAAGAAGCCGGCGACGCGGCAAGGTTTCACCACCAAGGGTCATCCGAACCCACCGGCACAAAAATGACCGACGGCGGCTGGCTCGCGATCGAATCCGGCGTAAGCATGGAATCACGCCAAGGCCTCACCAAAAAGGGCCACCGAGTACGCTTCGAGTCCGGAGGCTTCGGCGGGTATCAAGCCATCCACTACGATGCCAAACGAGATATCTACATAGGGGCATCGGAATCAAGAAAAGATGGGCAGGCGGTAGGGTATTAGCATAAGCGTCGCGAGCAAGATAGGGCAAGCCAATTATGTTCGCCAGGATCAAGCCCAGTTATTACAACGTGCGGGCTTGAAGATAATGGTGGCTGACCTGCCCCCAATCTATGTACCAGTGGTTATGAGAGTTTCGAGCCCAGGGGCATGCTATTGCATGCCGTCGATGCTCAATCGTCCTACCTGTAGGCGTAACCCACCCAACGATGACGACATACAATAGCATGCTCTACACAGTTCCGCACATCGACCCGCATGGCCACGCGAGCGTGGACCATGCCACCCGGCCGGGACTCGTAGAGTGCGCGTCGGGCAATGCCCGACCTACGCCGCGCGACGAAATAGAATCCACCCTACAAACTCCCGCTTTCGCGCCACCAGTCTATTGTCTTGGCTAGGCCTTCGGGTAGTAGGGTTTTGGGTTGGTAGCCTAATAGCTCTCGCGCTTTACCGATGTCGGCCACATACCTTGTGACCTCTCCGGGGCGGGTTGGTTCGTAGGTTACGTCCGGTGTTTTGCCGAGGTGTTTCGATACGATCTCTACCACATCCACTAACGTCGCGCCGGCCCCGCAGGCTAGGTTGATCGTCTCATTCATCACGCGGCGCGACGTTAGCGCATCCAATCCCGCGACGATACCACTGACGCAATCATCCACATAGGTAAAGTCTAGCACCTTCTCCTTGCCGAACACGGTAATCGGCTGACCCTTGCGGATGCGGTCGATAAACAGCGGGATCACGCGTTCCATGCGGGCCGCGTCGTTGTCAAACCGCCCATAGACATTGCTAAACCGAAACACCAGAAACGGCAGATCATAACACTGGGCGTAGGAGTAGATCAGCGCCTCACCGGCGATCTTGCTCGCGCTGTAGGGGCTTTCCGCGACGACGAAATCCGCAGAGGCCTCGTGCGTGATGTGTTGGTGAATGTCGCCGTAGACCTCTCGGGAGCTGCCGAAAATGATCGGCAGCCTATTCCGGCGGCAGTAATCCAGCGTCGCAAAAAGCATCGAGATGTTGTCCATCGCGCGCTCGGGGTGCTCGACCAACTCGAAGACCTTGGCGTTGGCCGCGAGATGTAAGACGGCATCGAACCGCTTGCCGTCGGGCATGTCGTCGTGCGAGGCCTTCGTCAAATCAAGCGTGACAAGGTCAATCCGATCCGTCCAGGCGTTGCTGCGTTTGTCGATGCCGAGCACGACATCGCCGCGTTCCATGAGCTTGAGCGCCACGTTCGTGCCGATCTGTCCGCTGCTGCCGGTGATGAGTATGTTCATAAGGTCTCTTACGTTGTGGTGTCACCGCCGAAAACCAACAACTCTCAATAACGCACGGTCGGGTGGCCCACGGCTTTAGCTGTGAGCCACCCAACTGTGCGTCTACTACGAATGAACACCGATCGAGTTCAGCCATGCCCCGCAACCGAATGGTGACCGTCTAGTGACCGCCTGCATAGTGTTTCTCGATCCGGTCACAAATCAGATGGTACGCCAACTGGTGCGTCTCTTGCACGCGATCGCTGGCCGCGTGATCCGCAAGGAAACAGAACTCGCAATACCCCTTCAACTTGCCGCCGCTCTTGCCGGAAAACCCTATAATCATAGCACCGATCGCCTTCGCCGCCTCCAGCGCGGCGATGACATTGGGTGACGTCCCTGAAACACTCAGCGCCCAGACCATGTCATCCTGTGTCACCAAGGCCTGCACCTGCCGCGAGAAACAGGAGTCTCCGCCGAGGTCATTAACCACGGCCGTCAGCACGGAGGTATCCGTAGTCAGCGCGATCGCGGGCAGCGCCTCACGATCAATCTTGAACCGACCCACCAGCTCCGCGGCGATGTGCTGCGCGTCCGCAGCGCTGCCGCCGTTACCGAGCACAAAGAGTTTTCCGCCCGCTGCAAACCGCGCGATGATGCTATCCGCGATCTCCTCCAGCAAACCCACCCGCGCCGCGGCCGCCTGCACCACACGCACATGCTCGGCAATCTGATCTTTCATGGAGTCCGTCAAGAGTTTGCTTCCCGTTACCTTCTGCTACTTGCCGCCGCGAATTCGATCAATCAAACAGGTCGTGCTGCGACCTTCCAGAAGCGGCACAAGAACCACGCGGCCGCC
Source organism: Planctomycetota bacterium (assembly GCA_024278695.1). Lineage (GTDB taxonomy): Bacteria > Planctomycetota > Phycisphaerae > UBA1845 > UBA1845 > JAJRSP01. The sequence continues at coordinate 2,732 of JAJRSR010000273.1, forward strand.
GTTTTTCTCTACAAAGTCCGCACCGACCACGCCCTTACCAGCCCAATCCTCACCCTTCACCAGCACGTCCGGACGCACCTTGCGGATGACAGCTTCCGGCGTCGGCTCGTCAAACCCGACGACGTAGTCCACGCACGACATCGCCGAGAGCACGCTCGCCCGATCCTCAAACGGATTCACCGGCCGATCGTCACCCTTGCCCAGCCCGCGCACCGAGGCGTCGCTGTTGAGCCCGACCACCAACAGGGACCCATGCTGCCGCGCCTTTTTCAGATAATCCACATGACCGGCGTGAATGATATCGAAGCAGCCATTGGTGAACACGCACGTCTCACCCCGATCGCGCCGTAGCTGCAACTCCGCGACGAGTTCGTCGACGCTACGCAGCTTTCCGTTCCGATCGCGATCTTCCAGGCGAATTTCCGCAAGAATCTCATTCGCAGAGATCGGCACGCAGCCGAATTTCTCGACCTCCAACCCACCGGCGATGTTCGCGAGCTTCGCCGCGTCTTTAAGGTCTGCGCCGCAGGCGATAGCACCGGCCAACATCGAGAGCACCGCATCACCCGCGCCGGTGTTGTCGTACACGCTTCGCGGCACCGTCGGCAGGTGGATCGGCTTCTCACCCTTTTTCACGACCACGGACCCGTCGCGATCCACCGTGGCGATGACCGCACCAAACCCGTAGTCCACAAGCAATGACGCAGCACCTTCCGCAACCTCGTCGATAGACCGCAGCCTTCGACCCACCGCGATCGAGAGCTCATCACGGTTTGGTGTGATGACGTCGGCCCCACGATACCGGGTGTAGTTGTCCAGCCGCGCGGGATCGACCAGCACCGGCTTACCCGCTTTCTGGGCTTTGGCAATAATCTTCTGAGCGACCGCCTCCGACACCACACCCTTGTCGTAGTCCTCCAGGCATACCACGTCGCACGAATCAATCCTTGCGAGCACCTTATCGAGCAGCGCCTGGGCCGCCGCCGCCAAGAGCGGGCTGGCATCTTCCTCATCCACCCGCAGTAGTTGCTGGCGGTGTCGATGCTGGGCGAGACCCACCATGCGCGTTTTGGTCGTGGTCGGGCGGTTCTCGTCGATGGCCACACCGGACGTATCCACCCCGAGGTTTTCCAGCAGCGGACGTAGCGTCTCACCGTGCGCATCGGCCCCGGTGACGCCGCAACAAGACACCTCACACCCCAGCGCCCGAAGGCAGGCGGCCACGTTGCCGCTACCGCCCACGGCATCGTGCGTCTCCACGACGCGCAACACCGGCACGGGCGCTTCAGGGCTGATGCGTTCCGCGTCGCCGTAGACGTAGCGGTCCAGAATCAGATCACCGACCAGCAACACCCGCCTCCCGCCCAGCGCGTGAACGTGATGACTAAGATCGTTCGGCATGGTTTTTCACGCGCGTTCTTGTTGGTTGCTCATTTTCACCCCTTACCGAAGGAGGAATTGCGGGGGGTTCTTCGACTCGACGAAGAACCTCCCCCAGCCCATCCTTGTCTAAGGAGGGGAGCAAGAAATCGAAAACGACCTTATTGGAAGCCGCACGGGATATGGTACGCGCCCGCGTAGACGATCGTCAAATGCCGGCTGCCCCACCAACGCGGCATGGCTATTTGGCGAGCTTCGTGGGTATGGTCAGGCGAAAATGGGCACCGCCGAGCGTGGCGTGGCGTCGCTCGACGAGTTCGAGCTTACCGCCGAGCAAACGCGCCCAATCACGTGCGAGCGCAAGCCCCAAACCGACGCCGCCTTGGGCCGTGTGCTCTGCGTTTCGCCCGCGACGAAACGGCTTGAAAATGGTGCGCAGCTCTCCACGAGCCACGCCGGAGCCGGTATCGGCCACGTCCAAGCGCAGCTCATGTTCGTCACCATCAAGATGAACTGAGACGCACGCATCGGTCGATCCGCGCGCGTGCCGACACGCGTTGTTGACCAACACGCCGGCGATCCGCTGCACGAGGTCCACGTCCGTTTGGATCATCAGCCCGTTGGCGATGCCGCTTTCACTCCGCGCCGCGATTCCGTGCTCCTCGCAACGTGACTTGAGCGATTCTGTAATCTCTTCCAACAGCGCGGCCGCCTTCGTGCTCGACCCACTCAGGCGAACCTTGTGGTTCTCCAGGCGTGCGTATTCGAGCACATCCTCCACCAGCGCGGAAAGCCGCTCCGATTCACGGTGGAGCGTGTTGAGGTATTCCGGTTTTTTTTCCTCGGGAACGAGCCCGGCCGCTAGCATGTCGGAATACAAACGAAACGTGGTCAACGGCGTACGCAACTCATGCGTCACGGCATAGGCGAACCGCATACGCCGCTCGGTCAGCAACACGAGATTTCGCAGACCGATGCCGGCCACAACCAGCACGGCCAACGCCGTCACCCAAGACGTAATCAGCGTACCGCGCACATCATTCCAAGCGGCCGCCATCACACCACCGGGGATCTGCGGCACCACAAGCCGAACGGGAAGCGTGATCATCTCGCCGATCGCAGCCGCTGCGTCATCTTCTACGGGAACCAGATCAACGGAGTCGAACAACCCCAGCGCGTTCACCTCAATCAGTAGCCGCTCCTTGAGCAGCGCCCAATCCCCGATAAACCCCTGATAGAACGGGGCCGAGTCCATAGAACACTCACGAACGAACGCGAGCTTGGCACCAGCGGGCGGCGCGGGCTCAACCCACAACGGTTTTGCAAAGGCACCGGCCTTAATCTCAACCTTGCCCGCCAACGGAGATTCCGGAGGCAGCGCCGAAGGCACGCGCGATCGGACCAACAGATTTCGTGCCGCGATCTCCGGCTCAACGCAGTCCGGCGGTCGAGGCTTGCCCATGTCCGCATCAACCAGACTCACCGAATGCCGATGGTCATAAGCCGCGAACTTATCGATTCCGCGCTCGTGCCGTGACGCTTCCCCCGAACGCGTCTTCGACACGGAACCGGCGGAGTCGACAGACAATAACGGATCCGTACCGCCGGCATCCGCAGCGAAAACGGCCGTGAGATCTACACTGGGCAAGGCCCGAATCAACCAGTCCCACGTCCGGCAGATGCGCGGCTCACAGCCCCACAACGACTTGGCGCTGTCCTGGAGCCACGGCACCGGCTCATCCAACACCTGCGGTGAGGACAATTCATTATTCGGGTCTACCTGAAAATAGAGATCAACCCAGTCGTGCGGCGAGCCGCGTTCCCACAACTCAGAGGCGAACTGCACGACGGCCGCATCGGCGACTTGGATCCCGTCGCGCGTCCACACGACGAGCGGCTGCTTGTCGTACATCGGCTGGTATTCTGTATAGGGGCGAAGTGTTTCAACGGCCCGAATACCGCCCATGTAGTTGTCGATCTGACTCACCGCGCGTGCGATCTTGCCTTCGTGTTCGTCGAGAATGTTTTTCTCGGCGAGCTCGAGCGTTGCAGAGGTAGCCCAGGCCATGCCGCCGATCATCACGATCGCGATCGACGCGAACACCACCACGCCGCCGACTCTGCTGCCCGAAGACCGTCGCATTACGATTCCTCTGTTGCGGAACTTTCCGTTGCGGAACTTTCCGTCGGTGTGTCGTCGGACGCCACCACGACCTCCGGACCGAGCATGTAGCCCTTGCCGCGCACCGTCACGATCCAATCCTGACCATCACCACCACCACTCGTCAGCTTCTGCCGCAGCCGGGTGATGTGCATATCAATCGCACGGGTTTCGATCTGTCCATCGCGAAGCCCCCACACGCACGACAGCAACTCCTCGCGCGAGACCGCCCGACCCGCGTGGGCCGCCAACCGTTGCAAGATCTCCGCCTCCATCTCCGACAGCGCCACACGCTCACCGGATGCCTGACAGACCTCACGCCGTCCGCAATCCACCGAAGTCTCACCCACCGTCACCTTGACGATTGGCTTGGACCGTTCCGGGCTGCGGCGCAAGATGGCCTCTACCCGAGCCAGCAACTCACGCGCGGAAAACGGTTTAACCACATAGTCATCCGCGCCGCCCCTGAGACCACGCACCCGGTCATCCTCCGAACCGCGCGCCGTCAAAATCAATACGGGCAACGACGGGTGGGTGACGCGCAGCTCTTCCAACACTTCCAGCCCGTCCATTTTCGGCATCAGCAGATCAAGCAACACGAGATCGACACCGGCGCGGCGCGCCTCGGCCAGCCCCGCCTCACCGTCAGCCGCCTCCAACACTGTGTAGCCGGCCATGCTCAACGCATCGACCACACCACGACGGATCGCATCTTCATCTTCCACGACGACTATGGTACGCCTTTGCATGATATCATCCCGACCCCGGCGACGGGGCTATGCACTATCGTTCGCCTGCCAAACCGCGGCTCAGTTCAACGACAAACCGCTTCGCAGGTATTGATGGCGACGTCAGACTACAACGCCCCCACCCATTCTATCATAGTCGTCGGTTGCGGTCACGATGAGTCTGTGACCGCCACTCGCTAGTTAACCAGGTGTTACAACGAAAACGGCCCTGAACGTCATTATTGAGTATCAGAGGGTGGCGGTTCCGATAGTGTGGGCTTTTGTCGGCACAAGAAAAGGACGATTGAGGCGACCACAATCCCCGAGGCGTCGGCGATCCAATCCCCAAGCGTCATTTGCCGCCCAACCCACGGCTGAAGCCATTCATCAAGCAAAGCGTAGCCAGCATACACGACGCCCCAACCGACCAAAGCACCACCGGCCATCATCCCCGTCGAAGCGCGCACCCGCCGTCCACCGATCCACGTCAGCGTGAAGAACATCAAGAAATGAACGACCTTGTCTGCGTGCTTGAGCCATGGCACGCCGTGTGAGCGCATCGGAATATGGGTGGCCACAAACATCAGCCCCCAAAACAGAAGCCACAACCAAGTCCAGCGAAGTATCGTCCAGGAACGGAATGAAAACCAACGGGCCAAGGCACTACACCGGCGCAGGAACGCCAGTGCCGTTTCCAGAAGAATCGTTCGCCTTCTTGCCCCCCTCCTTTAGATGGAGGGGCTGGGGAAGGTCTCGGTGCGCAGGAAGAACCCCCCTCGATCCCCCCTTGGTAAGGGGGGAAGAAGAAGAAAGAGCACCCACCTCCTTGGCAACGGCATCCCTAGCGAGGGTGTTCTTGGCTAGGGCGTCTCTGGCTAGGGTGACAGCGTCAGGCGAAACGATGCCGGTCGCCTCGACCGATGTCCTGGCTTGCACGACAGCCGACACTTCAACCGGTGCGGGCGGACTCGTCACGGGTTTCTTAACAACGGGCATTTTCTCGACGGGCGTCTTTGCTTTAGCCGGCGCTCGACGTTTGCGCGGTGCGGGGGCTTTCTTCGCGGCACCTTGGCTCGCGACCTTGGTTCGGGTTCGCACGGCTTTTCCTTTAGCGCGTGCTGCGGGTTTCTTGGGTACCACAGCACCCGCCTTAGCTGGCTTTGGTTTGGCTTTCGAAGCGGTTACAACTTTTTGTGCGACCGCCGCGTCTTTCTTCGACACGACAACGCGAGCAACGGTCGGGCTTGAGTCTTTTACCACCGGTTCGACCGGCGCTGCGACAACCGGCGCAACTGCCGGTGTCACTGCCGGCGCAACCACTTTTTCGACGGTCATTTTTTCGACGGCCACTACCTCGTCTTGAGCCGCCACCGACGCAGAGGATGCACCAGCACCAAATATCTCGACCGCAAGGTCCAAGTAGTCCTGTGCGCCGTTGCTCTTGGGCGCGTAGTCCAGCACCGATTGTCCGAAGCTCGTAGCCTCGGCCAGCTTCACATTTCGACGCACGCAAATGTCGTACACCTTTGCGTTCGCCCAGGCCACCGGTTCACCGCGCGACGCCTCCAGAAAGCCCCGAATATCCTCGACAACTTCACCCGAAAGCCGCGTCTGCTTCTCGTGCATGCAGAGAATCACGCCGAGCACCTCCAGCGCCGGATTGATCCGCTGCCGAACCAGCCGCACCGTCTTATCCAAGAGTTTACTAAAGCCCTGTAGCGCGAAGAACTGCGCCTGCAGCGGAATGAGCACCTCCGAAGCCGCGACCAACGCGTTGATCGTGAGCACCCCGAGCGACGGCGGGCAATCAATCAGCACCATGTCGTAACCCGAGGCCACCTGCTCGAGCGCATCGCGTAGCAGCACCTCCCGCCCGAGCACACTCACCAACTCCGACTCTGCGGCGGCCAGGTCGATGTTGGACGGCAGCACATCGAGCCGATCGCCAGCGGAGACGATCGCCTGGCGTAGCGGCAGCTCGTCCGTCAGTACATCGTAAATGGTCGGCTCACCCTCGGGCACATCCACGCCAAGGTGAAGCCCGAGATGACCCTGCGGATCGAGATCAACCAGCAACACACGTGATCCGGACCGCGCCAGTGCCGCGCCCAAGTTCACCGTCGTGGTCGTCTTACCAACGCCGCCCTTTTGATTGATGATCGCTACGCTTCGCATCGGACATCCCTTTCCGACCACGGACCGCCTGCCAACGCCCGGTCATTCCAACCGCCCGCAGCACGCCCCGGCCTCCTGCCACCCCTCGACAAGGAAAGTATACGGAAAATAGCCGGCAAAGGAAAACCGGACCTATTGAGAGCTGTGAGATTTCATCGGAATATTCAGCAGCCGAGCATCGGACGACCCATAGCTTCAGCCGTGGAGAACACGAATCGGCGAACCGTTGAAACCGCACCTGCTCAGAACAAACCCGTCCGACCCGAAAACTGAAAAACACGCTAGGCGACCCTTGCGTTCACGCTACTCCCTAAACCCGCGACTCAGGAAACTTTCTGCGATGCGGCAGTGCAATTCTGTACCAATCGCGATGGCTGCGTCGGGGAAGTCGTAGGTGGGCTGGTGCAGCTTGGGGTAGTCCTCGCAACTTGCCGGACAGACGCCGAGTCGCCAAAATGCGGCCGGCACCTCTCTTGCGAAAAATGAAAAATCCTCACCGCCCATGCTCGGCGGTGGATCGAGGTCCACGTTACCCGCGCCTAGCATCTCCAGCGCCGCACCCGCCGCCAGCTTCGTCGCGGCGACATCATTCACCAACACCGGATAGGACTCCACGATCGTCATCTCCGCGGTAGCACCAAGGTCGGCCGCGCTCGACGCGACAAACGCCTTGAGTTTTTCCACCACCGTGTCGTGCGTCTGTTGGTTCAGCGCCCGAACCGTGCCACGCAGTTGGCACGCACCGGGTAGCACGTTGAACGCCTCCCCCGCGTGAACCGCACAGATGGACACGACGGCCGGGTCCACCGGGTCGGTCATGCGCGATACGATCGCCTGCAACCGCGTGATCAGATGCGACGCGGCCAAGACCACATCCACCCCCGTGTGCGGGTAGGCCGCATGCCCGCCGAGCCCGGTGATGTCGATCCGAATCTGAGTCGCCGCCGCGAGCGTCGCCCCCGGCGCCACGGCGATCTCCCCAAGCCGGTTATCAGGCCAACCATGCAACGCGAAGATGGCATCGACATCCGGATTCGCCAGCGCCCCCTCCTGCACCATCTTGCGACCGCCCGCACCGCCTTCCTCCGCGGGTTGAAAGATGAACTTCACCTTGCCCGGCAGCGCCTCCGCATGTTGGGCGAGCGTCCGCGCGGCTCCCATCAGACAAGCCATGTGCCCGTCGTGCCCGCAGGCGTGCATGCGTCCGTCGATCTGCGAGCGGTAGTCGAAGTCGCTTTCCTCTTGAATGGGTAGCGCGTCCATGTCGGACCGCAGCGCGACGCACCGCCCCGGCTTGTCGGCGTTGAGCGTGGCCACGATCCCCGTGCCGGCCACCCTCGTGCGAATCGTGAGCCCCGGGATCTGTTCGAGCTGTTTCAGCAGCGTCGCACTGGTCCACGTTTCTTCGTAGCCCAGCTCCGGGTGTTGGTGCAACGCATGACGCAACGCTACAAGGTCGGCCAGCATGGATTCGATCGTCGCGGCAAAATCAATCATGAGGGATCCTCCTTTGGGTCGATGCGCAGACGACGCACTGCGGCACGATAGCTGCTGAACACGCACCAGACAAACACGCCCCGCTCGCGTCCCCCAAAGATCGCGCGTAGAATCGGATTATGGTCGATACGCCCGAACAAGACACACCGTCAGCCAGCCCCATCAGGCCCACGCTCGGCAACAACGTCTTCATCGCACCGACGGCCTACGTCGGCGGCGATCTCGTGCTCGGCGATGACACCACCGTCATGTACCAAGTGACGATCCGGGCCGACATTGCACCGATTCGCGTCGGAGCCCGCGTTAATTTTCAGGACGGCGTGGTCGTCCACACACCCTGGGGCACGCCGCTGGATATCGCCGATGACGTGGGTATGGGGCATGGGGCGATTGTTCACTGCCGCAGCATCGGGTCGCGTACGCTAATCAGCATGGGTGCCATCCTGCTCGACGACTGCACGATCGGCGAGCGATGCGTCATCGCGGCCGGTGCGGTTGTCGCACCGGGCACCGTGATTCCCGACGGCTCCGTCGTCATGGGTGTTCCGGCGAAGATCGTGCGCGAGGTGACCCCAAAAGACCTCGACATGATCGACCACGTGGTCAGCGCCTACCAGGAATCCGGCCGGCGGCACGCTGCGGGCGAGTTCCCGAATATCGCCCCAGCCTAACCGAATGCCCTGCTGCGGTGGGTGGAATGGGCAAGCGGCGGCCCAATCGCGAAAAGCTTGGCTTTTTGTCGGTTTTTCGGCCTCCACGCCGCTCCTTGGTGGTTATAATCCAGGGAGCTAATTCCCATTGCCACCGACTCCGGTTGGACCGATGCTGGGCAATGGAATCGTGGGGCACGCTGTGGCCCACCTAGTTTGTGGTGTTTTCTTTAACCGAGCTGGCGTCTCGAACGTCTACGATGAGTAGCCAGCGATGTAGCGCGCCGTTACGGAACCAACACGAACCCGGGCCTCAACCGGGTCGTAGTCCAGCTAGGGTGCATGCGTCATTGTGTAACTGAATGAGCGGAAACGAAACGATACGTGTCGGGTACTCCTGAAAATCAAGCCTCACCTTCCTCGCCAAACAGGAACGCTCCTGATGAAGCGGGGGTGCGCATCCTCGGCGACTTCGAACTGCGTGAGATCATCGGGCAGGGCGGCATGGGTACGGTCTACCGCGCGTGGCAACGATCACTCCAGCGGATTGTTGCGTTGAAAGTGCTGGACCAGCGTACAAGCGCCTCGCCGGTGGCCGTCGCCCGTTTCCAACGCGAGGCACAGGCAGCCGCCAAGCTGCATCATACTTACATCGTCCCGGTGTACGCCCAAGGCGAAGACGAGGGCACCTACTTCTACGCGATGGAACTCGTCGAGGGCGATAGCTTGGCCGACGTCATCAAGCGCGAGTCCGGACAAACCACCAACGACTCCGGAACAGCCGCCCTGGATGAGACGGTGCTGCTTCCCCCGCGCGGCAGTGCCACTGCAACTGGCCCGTCTGGTACCGACGGGGTATCAACGGCTTCCGGAGCAAGCGGAACGCCCCCTTCCGCCTCCGCCATCGCAAGAGGTTCGGCCGTCCGCCTGGCCGACACCAAGCTACCGCGCGACCCGGCGTTTTACGAAAATGTCGCCCGCGACATGGCCAACATCGCCGACGCCCTGGCCTACGCCCACGACAACGGGGTCATTCATCGTGATATCAAGCCGCACAACCTACTCCTGGGTAGTGACGGCCGCATGCGCGTTTCCGATTTCGGACTCGCCCGGCTGGCCGAACAACCCGGCGTCACCATGACGGGAGAGGTGGTCGGCTCACCGCTGTATATGTCTCGCGAGCAGATATCCGGTGATGTGGCCGGCGTCGATCATCGCACCGACATCTACTCACTCGGCGCGACGATGTACGAATGGTTGACGTTCCGTGCGCCCTATCCCGGTGAGACGCGCGAGCGTGTCATCGCCTTGATTCTCACAGGGGAAGCAGACCCGGTCCGTATGCACAACCCGCACGCACCGGTAGATCTGGAAACCATCTGCATGCGGGCGATCAACCAGGACCGCACGCGTCGCTACCAGTCGGCCGGGGCCATGCGGGACGATCTGCGGCGCTACCTTGAAAAACAACCCATCCGAGCACGGCGTGACGGCACCACGACCCGCATCATCAAATTCGTAAGCCGACACCAGTTGCTGTCTCTGGCCACGGCGGCCGTGGTTATCCTCGCAGTCGTGCTGTCTGTGCTGCGCAGCACCAAATCCACCGTACGCGAGCAGACAGCCGAGCTTGCCGGTGCCCAGAAAGAAAACGCACAGCTACTCGATCTGCTCAGCGCTATTCCCCTGGCCAGTACGCTCACACCATCCATCGGACAAGCCATCGAAGATCTCGTCGGGACTTCGAATCTTTCCGGGCAGACGACCGGCGACGCTGCCGCCGAAGACACGGCGGGCGTCGGCACGCCGCAATCCATCGCCAAGGGAATCCTCGACCAGTTCTACACGTCCGTCGTGCCGAGAAACTGGCCGCCAACCGGTGCGGGCACCGACGCGAAGTCTCGATTGCTGACCCGTGCGGTGGAGCTGTGGCAGGAAGGCAATCTTGAGACGGCACTGGACATTGTAGAAGCCTACCAGCAAGACAACCCCAAAGACGCCTTGGCCGTCCAACTGCACGCAGCGCTTAAGACCAGTACGGGGGACTACGAAAACGTCGTCCGTGACGCCAACCGGATGATCGAGCTCGACGACACCTCGGCCAACGCCCACATCTGGCATGGGCTTGCGAGTTTTATGCTCGAGCGGATCGAAGATGCGATCGACAGCCTTTCCTATGCGACGCAGCTCGACGGCACATCCACGTGGGCCAAGGTCACACGTGGACTCGTGATGATCGTCGATGGGCGGGAGTTCGGCGCTATCCAAGAGTTCGAGGAGGCGCTGCGAGAGGCTCCGGACTTCGCGTCGGCTATATTAGGAATCGCCAGCGCGTATAAGGCCGTCGGTCGCTTTGACGACGCCCTGCCGCAGGCCGATCGCGTGCTTCGGCTTGAACCCGAAAACGCAGACGCTCTGTCCATCCGAGGCGACTGCTACATCGCGCTCGGAAACTTCGAGGCTGCGATCGCCGACTTTGATGCGGCGTTACAGATCGTGGGGCAAGATTCCGGCTTGAAGTTTCGAACCTGGGTCGCCAAACTCCAAAAGATCAAAAGCCAGAGCCGACCGGGGCAACCGCCGCCTGACGCCGCAGAAGTTGGTGCCGCCCTGCCCAACCGGCTGATCGACAAACTCAGCCCGCAGCCGATTCGAGACGGACGGTATGCCTCACCTCCGCAAAAGCGTGTGACGCTTGTCCGATCACCGTGGTAGGTCATCATGGTGCCGCCGATGACAACCGAGACCACACCTGCGACGCCCCGCGAACTCACCGCAATCCGCCGCCGAATGGACCCGACCGACCTATCGTTCACGTTCACCCGGTCCGGAGGCCCGGGCGGACAAAACGTCAACAAGGTGAACACGCGCGTCACGCTCCGGTTCGACCTGGAAGGCTGCGAGATGTTTACAGATGTCGAGAAGCGTCGGATTCGCACCCGTATTCCCGGGCGCATCACCCGAGACGGTTACATTCGCGTCGTAGCGTCACGTTACCGCACGCAGAAGGCAAACCGTGAGGCCGCTATCGACCGGCTGATCGAACTCGTAGCGATCGCCCTACGCCGCCAGAAGCCCC
>JAJRSR010000274.1 GCA_024278695.1 Planctomycetota bacterium
AAGATGCGCTGCCGCAATTGGCAGAACTTGGGTGAGGCAAAACGTTGCTGAAGCTCGGGCTGCCCCACGATGACAATTTGTAGGAGCTTGGCGTCATCGGCCTCGAGATTGCCGATCATGCGAAGCTGCTCGAACGCGTCGGTGGATAGATTCTGCGCTTCGTCCAACACAAGGACGACCGGATGGTTCTGCGCGAACTTGCTAAGCAGGAAGTCGTGCAGCAGGCGTACCAGGTTTGTGCGGCTTGTCCCCGGATCGATACGCAGCTCGAACTCGGTGCAGATCGATTCGAGCAGGTCGCGTCCGTCTTCCACCGCGTGGTTGATCGTGGCGAATGAAATCATCGTGCCGAAATGGCGCAGCATCATGCGTGATACCAGCGTTTTTCCGGCACCGATCTCGCCCGTCAGCAACACGAAGCCCTTTCTCTCCTGGACCGCATAAATCAAGGAGGCCAGCGCTTCTTCATGATCCGGCGTGGAGTAGAAAAAGCGCGGATCGGGCGTGTTGTTGAACGGCAATTCGCGAAGTCCGAAATACTGTGCGTACATGGATATCCCAGTCACAGAGCGATCCTGGCTTACCGGTTCGTCCGGTTAGCGGACGATGAAATATCGGTCCAGCGTCAACCCCGCTTGAGGTTGAAGTGGGTCTGCGTTGAGCCTGGTGGGTTCTTTTCAGAAGGTTCAAATCCAGCAGAACCGCCAAAATCCACGGATTGCGGTCGATCGCCATTTTTCTCGGACCTTGCCACTTCGGACGGGTTTTTGGGGCCGAGAATGTTCAGTGGTGATCGGCATCTCCCGATAAAACCGCGCTGAGTGGTGTTTGGGTATCGCCGTGTCCCGTGGTGGGCGCTGCGTTGGAGTTTTCGGTCTACAGCGCCCCCAGCGGTGGAGCCAGATAGATGGTGCCAGCTTATTCCAAGAACATTAGCCTCGCATGTTGTGCCGTGCCCGTGGCACTGGCACTGGTCGGTTGCGCTCCCAACAACAAAGACATGTTGCACTTTCTGCGCGACCGAGAACATCAGGTCTCGGCGATCGAGTACCGTCTGGGGATTCCGGACGCTGTGGCCATCACGGCCCCGCGCATCGCGGAGATTGATCGGGGAGTGCATCAGATTCAGCCCAACGGCAAGATTACGTTGAAACTACTCGGCGATGTCAAGATCGTGGGGATGACGGCCAAGGAGGTCGGCGCTAAGCTCGAGGTGTTGCTTGGTAGGTATTATGTTGACCCCAAGGTTTCCGTGCGAGTCGCATCTTACTTGAGCAAGAAATACTATGTCTATGGCCAAGGGGTCGGCGCTCAACCCAGACGCTACACGGGGAGAGATACGCTGGTGGATGCGGTGTTCGGAGCTGTTCCGGATTTCCAGTCATGGACCTCACGCGTGAGTGTGATCCGCCCGGCTCGCGATGGTCGCCCCATACGCAAAATTGTCGTGGACGTCAGAGACATGCTCCGAACGGGTGATTGGAGCAAGAACATTCTGCTCGAACCTGACGACGTGGTTTTTGTGCCGCCGACGCCGATGGCGTGGGTTACCCACCGTGTGTACGAATTGCTCTTCCCGGTTGCGCCCCTGGCGGCCCTGTACACCGGTCCCGCCTTCGCGCGTGATGTTGGCAATGTTTACAGCGGTGATGGCGGTACGACTGGCAATTTCACGTACGGCGCTAACGGTGGTGCCGGAGCGTCCAGTGGATTTTGATCAACCGAGTCGAAGCTGGTGTCTTGTTGGGTGCAGAGGAAGGATGATCGCGAATGGGTAGGATCGCTGACGCATTAAGACGAGCCGAGCAAGAGCGCAGCCTGGCCGGCGGCTCCAGCGGTTCTACCGCGACGTGCGCCCCCGAGGCGTCTCAGCCTCCTTTGTCTTCGACGATCACGTCGGCGATGAGCCGAGCCGCAGCGATGCCGGTTGAGAACACCTCGGCCGAACCGGTCCCTGTGATCGAGGGGCTGTCGGAATCGTTAGTCCCATTTTTTGAGCGATCCTCGCTCGTCACCGAGCAGTACCGCTCGTTACGCACGCGGATTCTTAGCCAAAACCTTAACTATGAGCACCGCGTGATCGCGGTGACCAGCGCCGTGCCCAAGGAAGGTAAGAGTGTGACCTCGCTGAACCTGGGGTGTATCCTTGCGGAAATCCGCCATTTGAAAGTGCTCGTGGTGGACGGTGACTTCCGTCGAAGTTCTCTGGCTCAGATGCTCAACCAACCTTCCGGTCCTGGTCTGGCAGATGTGCTTGCGGGCAAGGCGAAGTATGACGACGTGCTCCGCAGCACGCCGATTACGAATCTGACCTTCCTTCACGCCGGAAGCACGCAAGGGCGGTCTGCGGCGGAGCTGTTGGCTACGGCCAGTGCGATGCCCACGTTCCGGCGCATGCAGAATGATTTTCATTACACCATCGTCGACACGCCACCGGCGACGACAGTGACAGATGTTGGCATTATCGGTCAGATGTGTTCGGCCGTGGTCATGCTGGTCCGTCTGAACCGAACACATGAGGCGGACGCCAAGCGGGCGGTTCGCCTGCTTCAGGTGAACAACATTCCCGTGCTGGGTTGCCTCCTTGTCGGACGCGATGGTGCCGGGGGTCGGTATGGTTACGGTTATGGCTACGGCTACCGGTACAACTACTACCGTTATCAGAACTATTACAGCAGTGAGCAGGCTTAGAGCAGTCGGTGAGCGCCCCGTTCGGGTGCAGGTCGACGGCACGAGGTTTGCCGTCGGCCAATCATTGTTTCGGCCGCCAAAGATAGGCATAGGCGTTGATACAGGACCGACTCATCGTTTGCATCGCCAGCTCGTGGGACTATGACCCTACGAGTAAGCATCAGATCATCAAGATCCTCTCCGAGCGGAACGAGATTGTCTGGGTCAACTACCACGGTAGCCGGCGTCCGGGGGTGAATCGCGCGGATATGCGGGGCGCGGCCTCTGCATTGCGGCGCGTGGTCTCCGGCGTGCAGAAGGCGACCCCAACAATCTCGCAAGTGACACCACTTGTCATTCCCGGAGCCGCCCATCCGGCACTCAAGCGTGTCCATGAGGCTATGCTCGTGGCCCAAATCCGCCGGGCGGTTCGTAAGACGCAGCACGGGCGGGACTTACCGGTGCAGGTTTGGAGTTTTGCCCCTGACGTCCCGTACCTTGTGGGTAAGTTCGACGAAGAATGCTTCGTATACTACTGCGTAGATGAATACCGAGAGTTCCAGGGGTTCCATTCCGAGCGAATCGCCCAAGCCGAGGACGAGTTATTGGATCGCGCGGATGTCGTTGTGGCTACGTCTGCGCCATTGCTCGAAGCGCGTCGTCAGCGCCGACCCGATACGACGTTGGCACGCCACGGCGTGGACTACGATCATTTTTCCACCGCCTGGCAACAGCACCTGCCCATTCCGGCGGACCTCGCAGAGCTGCCCAGGCCCGTGTTCGGCTACTTCGGGTTGATTGAGCATTGGGTGGATATTGAGCTGCTGGCACAAGTGGCGCGGGCACGCCCGTGGTTCTCCTTCGTACTTTTGGGGGATGCCAAAGTGGATGTCACGGAGCTTCGGTCGCTCAGCAACGTTCATCTGCTCGGGCGAAAACCCTATCAGCAGTTACCGGCGTATTGTGCCCATTTTGATGCGGGCTTGTTGCTCTTCGCGCAGAATGCGATGACGCGGCATGTGAACCCGGTGAAAATGCGTGAATACATCGCGGCCGGTCTGCCTGTGATCTCCACCCCGCTCCCGGAGGCCGCGCCGTACGGGCGTTCGATTACGATGGCTTCGTCTGCTGAGGCGTTTGCGCTGGCGTGTGACCGCGCCATTCAGGCTGACTATGCCGGTCGGGCGCAAGATATCAGCCGCACGGTCATTCAGGAGACGTGGCGGGCTCGGGTTGAGGAGCTGTCAAAGCTGGTCATGGGATTCGTTGCTCCAGAGGTCGTCGAGGCCAGCAAGCCAACCGAAGACGTGTTGCCCAAACCCCGAACCAAGTCGTCCACCCCAATAGCCACGCCGCAGGGTGTGTAGCCTCATCAAGCATGGAAGCTGTTGTGATTGCCAAGGCCTGGCAGTAGGCCCGTGTTGGGTTTGCGTAGGGGCTGAGATGCTGAACTGTTGGCGTTATCGAACTTGGCGTGACGATAGAGTACGTATGCTTCGTCGCTTTCGCCATGCTTATCTTTCCGTGTTTTTGGGCTTGGGTGCCGTAATCATAGGCGGTTGCGGGAGCGGGGTGACTGGCTTCGCGAACCGGCTTATCGGCACGGATGGGCAGCGTTTTACCGTCCAAGACCTCGAAACCATCGCCGAGGATTCATCCCTGAGTGACGAGGAAAAGCGCCGGGCGTTTCGCGACCTTGGCATCGCCGACGAGAAACTGATCGAGGCGCTCCTCGCATTGTAGGTGGGGGTGGTCGGCCTTCGGTTTGCCGGCAGTCTGGTCGATGTCTATACTGCGGGACGCACCGCTTGACCGTATGTTGGCTCCTTTCGTGACGCGGGGTCGCTCCTTGAATGCTGCCACACTAGCTCAGGCCGACTTCTTCCGAGGGCTTCAGTCCTTCTGGGAGCGGATGGTCGATCGTCCCGGCGTCACCCTGATCGAATTGTTGTTGATCGGGGGTGTGGTCTACACCGTGCTTCGCTTCTTGCAGGGCACGCGCGGCGCGCGGCTGGTTCGTGCCGTGATTACGATCCTCGTTGTCAGCTTCGCCGTGGTTTGGCTCGTGGCCGAGCGGTATGAGTTCGACCGGATCAACGTGCTCTATCCCTATTTCCTGCTCGGCATCTTTTTAATCTCACTGGTCGCCTTCCAGACGGAATTGCGGCGCTTGTTGCTCCGACTGGGTGAAGGGCGTTTGCTCCAGCGTTGGATGGTCATGGGTGACCAGATCATCGACCCCATCATCACGGCCGTGGAGCACATGTCACGGAAGAAAATCGGGGCGTTGATTGCGATCGAGCGGAGTACCGAGATCGGTGCGGTCATCGAGACGGGTGTCCGGCTCGAGGCGAAGGTGACCACCGAGCTTCTCGAGACGGTATTCTGGCCTGGAACGCCGCTACACGATCTCGGCGTGGTGATTAGCCACGGCAGGGCGGTTGCGGCTGGCTGTCAGTTTCCGCTTGCGGAGTCAGGTGATCTGGATCGCTCACTGGGTAGTCGCCACCGGGCCGGGCTCGGCATGAGCCTCGAAGCCGATGCGATCGTGATTATTGTCAGCGAGGAGACCGGTGCTATTTCCGTGGCGATTCACGGCAGATTGCGCCGGGCCATGACCGGCGAAGCACTACGAGAAACCTTGGAAAAAGAGCTGGACTCCGACGCCGTTAAAAACGCCGCAGCGGCACGAACAGAAACATCAGCAAGCGAGGCACGACGCGATGGAGCAGATAAGGCTGCTTAGTACGACGGCTGTGTTGACGTTGCTCGTATGGGCGAGCGCCGACAGCCTGGTGAATGAAACAGCTTCAGTGCCGGTGGCGTTTGATTTGGTGCCGCCCAGTGCGAATCGTGCGATGCTCGTCGCCGTCGCCGATGAGGCGCCTTCGTTTGAGTTGAAAATATCCGGCCCTCACAAGGTGATCGGCGAGCTGCGTGGTCGTGGACCGTTGCGGATTCCGTTGACCGTAGCCGAGTTGCCGACAGGTGCCACAACCATCGCGCTCAACCGGCAAGATATTCGGCATTCTCTCGCGGCCCTCGGTACGGAGTTCAGCAAGCTATCCGTCCTGTCGATCATGCCGGACCGTCTGCCCGTGATTGTGGACCACATGGTGAAGCAGGACGCGGTGGTCGTACTAAAAAACCTCACGCTTTCGTATGATGTCGCGCCGCAACTGTCTCAGTCTCGTGTGGCCGTCACCATGCGCGAGAGCGAATTGTCCCGGCTTCCGGCCGGTCAGACCTTGCAGATCGACATCACCTCGGATGTGGAACGATTGCTAGCCAGCACCGAGGGCGGCGTCAACACGTCGGTTCAGGTGCAGTTGGATGCCGCTCGTTACTTCGGACCGGGGGCTTCGGTGGTGCCGCGCGGCGTCGGCGTGTTGGCCACGGTCAAGGCCCAACGTGCCACGGCCGAGATCAGTACCGTGCCGATCCTGCTAGCCGTCAGTTTCTCCAACCTGGAGCGACCCTTGCGGCCTGTGGGGCGGGACGGGTCACCATTGCCGCTGATGACTCAGACGATTCTCGTCTCTGGGCGGGAGGAGAACGTCCGTCGACTTCAGAACGGCGAGACCAGGGCCTACGGCGTGATTCATCTCAAACAGGGCGATTTAGAGGGGACAGGAGAATTGAAGCTCGTCACACCGGACTACCGGCTACCCGAGGGGATTTCGCTCGCCAGAACGCCACTACCCATCGAGTTCAAGCTCGTGGATTCCATAATCAAGCCCAGCTTGGACCAATGAGCAGCCCAGCGCGGGCATCCAACAGCCGCTTTGAGGTCCGCGTTTCATTTGCGAACGTCTGTGAATGTGCGACCGAGATTCAGGCGCTCAATGTTTGGTGAAAACATGAGTTCCATCTGTATTCACTCGTCGTTGCCGCATGGTCCCTCGCCAGTACGCATGCTACGGATCACGGTCTCCATCATGGGGCGTACGGAGCGGACGTTCGGTTCGGTATCGAGTTGCTCGGTCAAGAAATCGGCGACCTCAAGGTCGCCCGGTGCGGTCGTCGTCCAGAGCGCGCCGACCAGCCACAGACGAACCGCTGCATCGGTCTCGCCAGGAAGCATCCGCATGAGTTCTGCGCGTGCGTCCGCTTTTTCCTCGGGCTAGCCATTCTCCGAAATCGCGTTGAATCGAGAAGCAATCGCGCGGCGAATCAGCATGCTTTCGGGGGCCATCGCATCTACTTGGTTGTCGAAGAAGTCAGCGACCAACTGCTCTTGGGACAGCTCGGAGACGCGCGTTTCATACTCACGCAGACGCTGCCATTGAGTCGCGTCTGGATTCTCGCGTCGCAGGCGCGCGG
>JAJRSR010000275.1 GCA_024278695.1 Planctomycetota bacterium
CGTTGACGCGAGGATGTGTGTACGCGCGGGTCCGGTAACGGGATTCGCCTTCGTCTATGTGAGTCCGTCCCCCATTCTTGTTATCGCCACCTATCCCTAAATGCCGGCTACTTGAACAGCGTGGCCGGATGTTTTCGGTCGCTTACGCCAGCCGTAGCGTCAACGAGTATCCAAATGGCGTGGGCTGTCTAGCCGATGGATAGCGGGGGTACGGAGTGCTGTAGAACGTTGCACGACGAATGGTACCGTTCGTTTGGGTGGGGTGTCTGTTGGCGCTGGCCCGGATTCGCAGATTTTTCGAGCAGGTGATGAGGTATGGCGAAACCGCCGAACTATTCAAAGATCCCGCTAGGCGCGGTTCGTGCGTTGTCCGGGGAGGATAGCGCAGACTTCGCCGTGTATCTGGAACACAAGAAGGGCGATGCGCCCGTACTTTATCGTGCGGCCGGTGCGGAGCTAACGACGCCGGATTTCGAGCGTCTGACCGAGGGCGGTTTGCAGTGTTTGCTGGTGCAGCCGGACGATCTGCGCAAGTGTGAGGCTGTTCTCGAACGCCGGTTGCGCGATGTGCTTGACAGCGGCGAGGGGACACCGGCCGAGCGGGCGCAGCTTGTGGCGCATGTCGGAACCTCGATCGCGCGTGATCTTAGCGGCGGGCCTTGTGCTGAAACGGGGTTGGCTCGTGCCAACACGCTGTTGGATTCCATTATCGGCGGTGTGTTGTCGGACCCGAGCGTTAGCGCCAACATTTTGAGTATGGCGGCACATGAGGCTGGGACCGCGACGCACATGTTCGTGGTGTCTACCTTGGCCGTCTTGCTGGGCAGCGAAATACTCGGGGATGACGCGACCACGCTGCGAGAATTGGGTCTGGCGGGGATGATGCACGACATCGGTAAGCTCGCCATTCCGGTGGAGCTGTTGAACAAAGAAGGCCTGCTCACGCCGGAAGAGTTTTCGCTCATCCAGCAACACCCCGTGGAGTCCGTGCGCTTGTTACGCGAAGATCCGACAGTGTCAGATTCGATTCGCCGGATCATTCTTGAGCATCACGAGCGTATGGATGGCGGGGGGTACCCGCTTGGTCTTCCCGGTGAAGACATTTCTCCTTCTGGTCGCATATTGTCGATCGTTGATTCGTATCATGCGATGATCGGTAATCGCGGGTATCGGGTAGCGCGGACCGCTTCCGAGGCTATGGCGACGATCGTTCGCAATGCGGGTCGGCAGTTTGACGCGGACTATGTGCGGTGCTGGACGGATCTGATGGATCGCTTGGGAGGGATCCCCACGGTTGATGTCGTGACGAACACTGCCTCCGATGGTGAGGTGCTTTCATCACGACACGAGCATCGAACCACCGCACCACGACGAAACGCATACGGCAATCGCGCGAAGAGATTTGCTTGCCATACGCCCAAGAGTATTCGCTGTATCTACGCTGGAGGTCTTTTTGTACCCAAGGGCAAGGCGCGTGAGTTCACGGCGGACGTTAGAGACGCCTCGCGGTCCGGGCTTTGCGTGTCCTGTGCCGGTCGGATGTACCGGGGTGAGATTGTCAACGTGTTGATCGACGGTGGCGGGTCGAAGCAGTGGGTTCGCAGCATCGTGGCCTGGTGTCGTCGGGTGGATTCGTCTTCCTTTCGGTGTGGTGTTCAATTCCTACAGCGACTGACTCCCGATGAAATCTACCTGCGTGCGCCGGTTCAAACGTTAACCGAGCTTCAGCAGACGCTGCTTGGAACCGCACCCCCAACGCAGCCCGAACAATTGCTCGCAAAGGCCCGACCAGTCACGAACGCCGATATGGAGAACAGCATGCAAGAGGCGAAACAGGAGAACACACCAGGGGACACCTCGGCTACGGGCGAATCGCCCCGTGCGACGCTTCGCGAGGCTCAGGAGTTACGTGACATTCCGATAGCGCTCGAACGCAAGGTGATTGCGCTGGCGTCACACGCGGACGCGGACTTGCGTAAGGACTTGGTGCCAATCTTGGCGAAAATCAACTCACGGCCGGCGCGCGGCGCCATTGCGGGGCTTATTGTTGATCCTGATAACCATGTGTGTATTGCAGCCATCGAGTCTGCGGGACTACTTGAGTTGCATGAGGCTTCGGGCAAGTTGCACAAACGACTCAAGGATAGCGACGTGACGATTATGTTGCGGGCCGCAGCCTCACTCGCGCAGCTCGGCGATGAAAACGCGACGGCGCATGTCGTCAAGGTGGTCCAGGGCGACGGTCCTCATGTACGGCTTGCGGCACGGATCCTCGGGACGATTCTCGGACAGCGGTTCCCCGGCAACGCGGAAGGTGTGGCCGCTGCCCGCCGCTACATCAAGGCGCGATCTCTCGCCAGTGCGGTCTGAACGGACATTCCGTAGCCTGCCGCGCATTAACGCCCTGGCTCGCGCAGCATGGCCGCGTAGCGCGGGTCCAAATCGGCGGCGCGCTGGAGGTGCTTCTGAGCTTCTAGCGGTCGGTCGAGTTGCACGAGCAGCCTGGCGAGGTTGAAGTGGGCGTTCGAATGCCTCGGCTCAAGATCGACGGTCCTTCGTAGGTATGATTCCGCCTCAGCCCATACGCCTTCACGGGCTAACGCTAGGCCAAAGTTGTTAAGCGCGTCGGCATCATCGGCGTAGCGGTCTATCACTTTTCTCAGACTGGCAACCGCCTCAGCGTTTCGGCCGAGGTGCATGAGCAGTGTGCCCAGGTTGTAGCCCGCCTCATACAGGGAAGCGTCTTGCCGTGTCGCTTCCTGGAGTTGTTGGATGGCATCTTCTAGTCTTCCCATCTCGGCCAGTGCTGCGCCATAGCCCGCGCGCGTCTTGGCGGATGCGGGTTGTAACGCCAGTGCTAGCGCGTAGTGCTCCGTCGCCCAATCAAATTGGCCTTGGCTCGCGTATATCGACGCGAGCATAGCATACGCGGGGAAGAGCTCCGGTGACGGGTTACCGTCAGCGCCGGCGGATAAGTTTACGATGCGGCGCAGTTCCGTGACCGCCTCTGAGACCCGATCCTGACGCATGAGCGAACGCGCCAACGATAACCGTACGTCCGCATCCTCGGGTTGATCGCGGAGAATGCGGGTCGCATGAGATTCGACGGCATCGTTATTGTGCAAGACCTCGGCCGCGCCTAAGCGTGCTCTCTCGACACGGGGGTTCGTGAAAAGCGACCAACGCTCGGCTACCGCGAGGCGCGCAAACCCGAGTTCGGCCGCCGCAGTTCGTTGAGATGAATCGTGGATTCGTCGCAGTGATTCGCCGGCGCGCAGACCGGTGTATTCATGGAATCGGATGAAGCCGGAATGGGCTACGGAAAGGGCGGCAAGAAACGCGGCCGGCAAGAACCACGCTCCGGAGAACGTCAAGCGCCCGGCTCGTTTGATCTGGAATGATGCGACCGAGACGTGGGCTTTCGTTGCCAGGCGAAGTAATGCCATTGTGACGTAGGCTGCGATCGCGCCAAGCGCCAGCGCCAGCAAGAAAGGGACGTAACCGTACAGTCCGCGAAAGCTCAATAGTGTGATCAGAAACGCGGCGGCACCGAGTACCTCTTCGCGCAGCGTAAAATCGTAGGGGATGCCGAAGCGGCTGCCACCGGCCCGGGAGGCGTAAAGCGCCGGTTTGGCGAGTCCGTAGGAAAGCGCCTGCTGCGGGCAGACGCTGATGCAATCCAAGTCCTTCAGGCAGGCCGGGTTGACGATCATGCCGTGTTCGCGGATCTCTTCGTGGACACGCACGCCGCTCGAACAGACCCCCGTGCATCGACCACACTGCTTGCACGAGTCATCCACGCGAATTCTGCCTGGTGAGAAGCGGTCTGCGAACGCAAAGATGGCACCATACGGACACACATAAGTGCAAAAGGACCGCGAGCCGAGCAGGTAGACGATAGCAAAACCGCAGATGAAGAAGGTGATCGCGATGATCCACGGTCCGGGCAGATTCCGCCAGAAGTTTGTCGTAGCCAGAGATGCCCACCCGTCCGCATCTGTTGCGAAGTGCAACCTGGGCAAGGCTTGCCCGTGCCAGACCCGTAAAACCTGGGGCCACAGAAACATATAAAAAGCCGTCAGTGGCGGCACCAAGAGCAGCAGCCGTGATCGCATCTGTTTCGGGCGGATCCGCAGCTTGCGCAAGAGCCAGGAGCAGGCGTCCTGGAGCGCCATGATGTGGCACCCCCAGGAGCAAAAGAAACGTCCGAAAATAGCGGTTCCCAGAAACAAGGCCGCCATGAAAATGAAGCCGGCCGTGATGATACCGAGTTCGAGGGTGTACATCACCTCGTTGAGTTCGAGCGGTGCCAGGGTCGTCCCGTTGAGTTTCCAATGGATGATGTGAATGGCGAAGAGCACATACACGAACATGAGCGTGAACGCCCTCCAGCGGGCGTAGTTGCGTCTGGGGTGCTGCGGGTCGGTCGGCGCGGTTGTCGCCTGTGAGAGAACCGTGAGCGGTGTCACGGGCGTGTCTGAGCGGTGCTTGCGGCGAGACATGGGCCTCGTTCCCCCTGCAAGAGCCATCGACGGTACGGGCGGCGGCTACGATGCCGCAAGCTTCCTACCGCGCGCCATATTGTACGCATTCCTGCGGGCGAAGTCACGGGCCGTTTGCGAGGGGATTCGGGACCGGCTGCTTTGATTATCAGACGTTTTCGGCCGAACGAAGTTGCGTTGGTCTCTCCGCAAGCGGGGCAAACAAAAAGCCCCCGCAAGACAGATCGTCTTGCGGGGGCTTGGGTTGAACTTGCCGCCGAAGCGGCCATGGGATTCGGGTTACGGCGTTAAGGCCGCGTGCCCGTTCCTAGTTGTTGCTGTTATCGAACCAGCACGGCGGCACGAGTAGCTTAATCGGAAACGGGATGTCGCAATCCTTGTTGTTTCCGTTGCTGTAGGTGCTTTCGTTCGTGTTCGTCGTCCCACCGCTGAGCCCGTTGCTGACGGGCATCACGATGGCTTCCGCCGTCGAACCGACAGCGTTGGCCGTCTTGGCGGCGTTCGTATGGGGACACTTCGTGCAGAAGGCATGCCAGAAGCTGTTCCATGCGCTAACATAACCGTTGTACGGGCAGTTGTGGCAGTTGTTATCGTGGCATGTCGGGCAGCCGGTGTAGTGCGGATGGTTGTAGCTGACGTGCTTTGCATGGCTGGTGCCATGATTGCAGCCGTTGTTCCAAACGGTGTGGGTGCCCTTCGCGCAGCCGCTCGTTGTCGTGGTCGTCGCGCAGCCGCCATGGGATCGCTCGGAGACCAACTGGACATTGCCGCCTGGGTTGTGGAACGTGAACGTCGTGTAGTCCGGAGCGAACATCGGCGGCATCGCCGTGACGCGCGTGCTGGACGGTACAAACACGGTCTTCGACGGCTCGAGACGGAAGGTCATCAGACTTTCTTCCTCGATGGCACGACGGACGGTGTAGGGGATGTCGGCATCGACCAGGCTGGCCGTCATCAGACGCCAGTCACCCTGACGGTGGATCACGTTCGTGGAGTTGTTCATCGAATTGAGGGCCATACGCGCCTGGGCTACCGTGGCGACCTGCGACTCGATCATCTCGATGCCGTGCATGACTTCCTGGCGGTGACGCTCAAGAATGACGCGTTTGTCGCTGTTCTCAGGGGCATCGTTGAACAATTGGTTGATCTGGTTCATCCGAGACTGCAGGACGACCTTCTCACGACCGAGATCAGCCTCTTCCTTATCCAGGGTATTGAAGGTGCCGTCCGGTGCGACGAGTTCGCTGATGAAGGCCATCGCCATGCGACGCTCGCGAAGCTCACGGATGTTTGCATTGATCTGGTCGATCGCAGCATAAGTCTGCTGCATGCGGAGTTCGTTGTGTACGAATAGCTTGTCGTAGTTGTAGATGTGGTCGGTGAGCGTATAGAAACGCTTGCGACGCTGAAGCCGGTCGGCCTCTTCCGTCAAGACGATCTTGCAGCGGGCGAGTTCGCTGTAGACTTCGTTGATACGTCGAAGCTTCCAGAGC
>JAJRSR010000276.1 GCA_024278695.1 Planctomycetota bacterium
CGCTTGTGCTGATCGATTCCGATAAACAGCATTATGGGTTCTCCTGTGAAAAAGGATTCAGTTTTAGCGATCCCACAAAGATACGCCGTCAAATACATCCTGCAGGAGAACCCTCTTTCATAGAATCATTCTTCGGGTACGTTGTATAGACCGGTGACATGGGTAACACTTCAGACTGGCATCTGAACCTTATAAAAGGAGGATCAGCATGCCTTGGAAGGAGTGTTCCGCCGTGTCTTGTCGAGAGGGGTTTGTGGTATTGGCCCGTACTGAAGATGCCAACATGTCGGAGTTGTGTCGGCGTTTCGGAGTTAGTCGCCGAACAGGCTACAAACCTGCGGCTCGGGGGCGTTTGTACCCCGTTTTCCGGTTGAAACACCAAAAAGCCTTGAAACTTGACCCCGGAATCCGTTACACTGAATCGGGCTCGTCATGAAGATTCGGGAAGATTCGGATAAACCAATACGCGGCCGAAGGGGGTCTCGCGCAATGTTTCTGTCGCGCGGGACGCAGGGCACGGGAATCGAGGCACCAATTCCGGGAAAGAACCATGATACGAACACTCTACTTGACCGTATTCGCGATGGTTTTTTGTACGCTCATCGCAGGCACCATCATCGTGCCAAGGCGATCGCCTGCCTGACATTACAATCGATACGATCACATACGTAGGCTTTGCGGCGGTTAGTGGTTGGGGCGTATGGTGGGTGGCGCAAAGGCTAAGGGCAGAGTCCCAAGTTGCATGCGCCGTTCCAGCAGGGTTCGGCTGGGGTGCCGGTGCAATCCTGTCCGGTTGGATAGCAACTGTAGCTGGCCGCGTAGGCGTCTCTGGCGAAGAAGGTGGATAGGACCGGTGCTACAAACGCGAGCTTGACGCCCTGGCGTACAACATCACGGCGGGAGTGATGGCGGAGCGGTGGCTGGGCCGGGGCCGTTGTTCTCGGTGGCTCCTGCATGTGGCTTTCGCTTTCTTTCGCCATGGCTGCCGTTGTCTCTGCTACCGATAACACATCCTGGTTTTCTATCGGACAGTAGCCACAGGCAGTCGAGTCCGGCCCGAAAGTTGCTTCGAAGCGTGAAAAGAACGGCATGAGCGTTGAACGTGAAAGCCGTTGGCCAACCGGGTGACGGATATCATACCTTTGGCGTTGGATGTCCTCCGATTCGGGAAGAAGCAGGCCAGCCCACGTTATCGGGCCTATGGCGCGGTCCGGGTGGAGACATCAAACAAGGGGAAAGACATGCAACCCATGTCTCGCACGCCGTTTCGTACGCTCATCGTTTGTTTTCTTTCATTTGGTTTCGCGACGACACACGCCACCGCAGCCGTTGACTTCGGTGGCGAGGGGGCGGATCTCATCCTTTATGATATCGAGGAGTTCTCGGAGTTTGCCGTGGGACAGGGTGCCGCGTTTGTGGTGTTGCGGAGCGCTGAGTTTGGTATCTCCTTCGGGCAGATGTTGGTCGGTCAGACCCAAAGCGAGATCAACGGGTTTGATGTGATCACGGGGACACCAACCGGTCCGGTCACGATCGACGAGACGACAGACGCCGCCGTGGGCGTGAACATTCTGCCGTTTCTCGGGACAATCATTGACGGTCTGGGGTCGGTGGGTTTTCCCGATCCTGCGGCTATTGGTGATGGTGCGGTCACCGTCCTGTACGACCAAAGCCAGTCGGTCGTGGCATTTGACGTTGTCGGGGCCAACGGCGGGGAGATGACCATTCAGTTCTTCAACCGTGCGGGTATGCTGCTGGATACGATTACCGTCTTTGGCGTGATGCCGAACACCTATGTTTTCGGCAACGGCGGTACCACCATCGCGGCCATGACGATCACGAACACCGACCCCGGCGGGCTGGGGTTTGACAATTTTATCTTTACGCCCAACGGTAGCAGTGGTGCCGCCTCGTGCGACATCGGCGGTCCGTACTCCGTCAGTGCATTCAACCTATCGTCGCAAGTCGATTTGGACGGCACTACAGCGGCCGATCCGACCGGCACGAACTTTTTCTACACCTGGGTGTCCGATTGCCCGGGCACCAGCTTCTCGGACCCAAACAGCGCTTTGACAACACTCCGGTTGTCACCCGACGGACCTTGCGCCGCGACATGCACGGTGTCGCTGATCGTGGACGATGGGCTAAGCATCAGCATTTGCTCCGCGACCGTAGCCATCGAAGGTTACAGCGGCGGTCCGGGTGGACCCGGATTGAGCTGCCCGCAGGATATGACGGTCGAGAGTGATGGCGCGGGCAACCTTGCCGAACTGGAGGCGTGGCTTGCGAGCGCCGAAGGCGAACCCACCGTGACCAGCGATTACGTCGGAATCACCTATACCTGTGGCACGAGCGGCTCAACCACCGTGACCTGGACAGACCCCACCGCAGCAGGCGGCGGCTGTGGCGAGTCGGCGTGCTCGGCTACGTTTACGATTGCCGACACCGTCGGACCGGAGCTGGTTGTCGGCGAGCCCGTGATCGTTGTTGACAATGATTCCTGTGATGGGTTCGTCGAAGTTGATCTGGGTGACGTCTTTGTGGACGGCGAGGGCGCTGCGGGTGAAGACGATTCGGATGACGACAGCGATAGCGACTCAGATAGTGACAGTGACGAAGACAGTATCGACGATTCGGATAGCGACGGCGATAGCGATAACGACAACTCAGATGGTGACGACAGTGATAGCGACGATGGCGGCGCGGATGTCATCGTGACGAATGACGCCCCGGACTATTTCCCAGCGGGCGAGACGACGATTGTCACCTACACGGCCACCGATGCTTGTGGCAACACAACCACAGCGACCGTGGCAGTCACGGTTCCACACAACGCCGGTGTTGATGTCGAAGTGGTACGGCGCTCATCCAATACGGAGGATCCACACAAACGCGGCCTGACGCCGTTGCCCGGCGTGACGGTCTTCGCGTTTGACGCCTCACGCGGTTCCTGCTCGCGGAGTCTGCCACGCCGCGACTACGCCGCGATTGTTCAAGCGTGCTCACCGGTCGGTAGCGCCGAGACCGACGAGAACGGCTTTGCCCGGATTGATCTACCGGCGGGGCGGTACGTCTTGGTGGCTCCGGTGGACGCGGACGGCGACGGTCTGACTGATGAACTGCTGGGGGCGGTCACCGGACGGATACGCTGCGGCCATTGGAAGTCACGCCGGCTCGTGTACGACAGGAAGCACTAAGCGTAACGGTTCTGCAACGACACCTTTTCCTGCTGGCGGCGTCGGCGAGGTGATCCCCATTGGATCGCTTCGCCGACGCTATTTCTTTTCTCGACCAACGCCCGATAATACAGTGCTTTATTTAGAGAATCGGTCTATTTTGGCTTCGGAAGACCTGTTTCCTGATGGTTCTGGTGGGTGCTCCGTCGTTAGTTTACGCCAACAGCTTGGGTGACCGCTCGGCGTACCGAGCGATCGACCGCACCAGTCTCGGTTTCCCTGTCTGGCCTCAGGTATAGGGTTTCGGGTATGCTTCACCGGCTTGGTCGGGCTCGTCCGGATTGCCATTGGCGTTTTGGATGGGAGATGAAAAAGGGGCGGGGCGGCGCGCGACAAACCATTCCGTGTGACGATTCACACGGCTATGACTTCGCAGAGCCGCATCGGGGTTCCAAAGAAAAAAAAAAGGAAAACACTTATGAACGGTGCAAGAATGATTTTCACAACGGCGATGCTTTGCGCGGCTTCACTTCTGCCTTCCGTTGCTTTGGCAGGCGATCGGGGCAATCGAGCGGATGCCGGATCCGATGCCAGTTTTCGAATCACGTCCCCCATTGCGGCAGACGGTTATACCGCCATGAAAACCAGCGGCGGTGTAACGATTTTCGTGTCGAAGACAGAGCTGTTTTCGGGGCAAGACGTTGCGGGCTTTAGGACGATTAGCGGAAACGGCAATGAATCGCTTGAGCTGTCGCTGCCATCCAACGCATCAGACCGTCTGACGAGCACGGTTCGGTCGACCAAGTCAAGCCAGCTCGCCATCGTACGCGGCAAGAAGCTACTGGCCGTAGTGCATGTTGATCTGGAGAGCGGATCCCAGCCGAGACTCGCGGGGCTACCGGTTGGTGGTGCTAACCGCGTTACGCGCCTGATCAAGAAAGCCCCGGCGGTCGTTAGCGATGCAATTGTCACCGTCGTGCCTCGGCAAGCCCGGGTTAAGCCGGGTGAGCAGTTTACGGTTGACGTGTTTGTGAGCGGTGTGTCCGGGGTCAGCACCTACCAGTTCAAGATGGGCGTCAGCGGCGGGACCAGCGGCAAGCTCACGCGGGTGAGCGGCGAGATCGACCGAACACGAGGCGATTACCTCTTCGGCACGAAACAGGTCGTTGCCGCTGTTGATGAGATGAATGGACGCTTTGGCGGCACCACGATGCAGGGTGTTGTTGACGCCCAAAGTCCCAAATACACGGGTAGCTATACGTTCCGTGCCAGTCCGGACGCGGCCGGTGAGTTCAGCGTTTCTGTGACGCGAGGGTCGGATACCTTCGTTTCCATTCCGACTGTCTCAAGGATACCCTATCGTGCGACCGGTGCGGTGATTTCTGTATCCCGGTAGCCCTAGGCAACCTTGCGGCATGTTCCGCAGGCGACCGAGGCGGGGCTGTGGTTCGGCCGAAGGTCGCCGTGATGGAAATGCTCAGAGAACCAACGGAACCAACCCAGAAGACGCGGGAAAACGTGATTTGCCGCTGCCGGGGGTTGAAAAATCGCAGGTGTTGGCATATACATAGGTGGGTCTGGGCTTTTCCGGGCTTTGGCATGGTTTTCCGGGGCTCTGGTCGCTTGTAGGGCTGGAGCGTCTTCACTGGAGGGTGGCCGGAGCGGAACTAGACATCACTGACGACAGAAGCCGTTAAGGAGATTTCCCTTGAGCACGTTCAGCAAGGTGTTCACCGTATTACTCGTTGTGTTCAGCGTTGCCTTCACAAGCATGGCGGTGTCGGTCGTTTCGCGTACGACCAATTGGAAGGAAACGGCCGAGCGTTACGAACAGCACGCCCGTGTGGCCGATACCAACCTGCGCAACCTGATTGCCGCCAGCGCCGCAGAGCTCGCCACCGCGCGGGATAGCGTCAAGGCGCACATGGAACGCGTGTCAGAACTCGAGCGGCAAGCTCAGACGCAAACGACGCAGTTGGCGTCGCTTCGTGCGGAGGTTGCCAAAACTGCATCGGAAAAGAGCAGCGTTGCGGCCATGAACCGTGGTCTCCTCGCGCAGTTGCAGGCGGCTGAGTCGGCTCGTGGGCAATATCAATCGCAGCGGGATTCACTTGAGCGGCGCGGTGTTGATCTCGAACGGCGTAGCGTGGATCTCAACGATCGCGTCAATGAGCTTACCGCGTCGGTGATGGTGCTCCGCGAAGAGAAGCGTCAGTTCGAGCAGCAGCTTCACATTCTTCAACAGGAAAACGATAAACTGTCCAACGCCTCGCGTCGTCCGGGTAGCGGTGAGCTCTTTGAATCTCCGTCTGGTCTGGCGCTAGAGGGTGTTCAGGCGCGGACGCCAGTCTCCGGTTCGCCGGTTCGCGGGCGGATCACCGAGATCGACGGCAAGCTCGTGACCATCAGCGTCGGCAGTGCCGACGGCGTGAAGAAGGGCATGGTGTTTGTGATCCACCGGGCCGAGGAATACATCGGTGATCTGACGGTCAGTGCAGTCGATCCAAACGAGTCGGCCGGGCGATTGAAGCTCACGACCGGGTCGCCCACCTTGGGTGACGTAGTGACGGACGCCCGGCGCATGGGCAGCCCGAGAAGCTAGAGCGAGCGGGGGCCTGAGTCCGGAAGCTGGAACCCATGAGGCTGGAACGTTGGCCCCGAGGAAGTTGAGACGAACATGAGCGATCAAAGTGGTTCAAAACCCACCAATGACATTTACACCATCCTGCTGATGGTCGCCACGATTCTCGTTGCCGGTGCGACGATCTTCCTCGCGAACCGCAGCGCTGTTTTGTTCGGAAGCTGGAACCCGCTGTAAGTGAAGTGTTCTTGAACCCGAACCTGTCGTAGTCTGTTCACAAGCTTGAACCTGCTGTAAGACGTTCTTGCGTCAACATTTACCGTTTACGATCTCCGTACACTGGTCTGACTCGTCGAGTTGCGGGTACGGTGTAGGCGTTGTGTCGCGCGTACCGGGCTTAGATTCACGCCGATGGTTCGGTGCCGCGTTGGGTGATGTTGGCCCTACCCTCGCAGTGAAAACCGGCACGAATCACTCGCTTTGCGCTTGCAACATCTCACATAGAGCGTATAAGAAACGGGTCTGGCGGCGCTGATGGCCGCAAACCTGACTGAGAGGAACCTTCGTGATCTTTGACTCGCTACTTGGCATGTTCAGCGTCGACATGGGGATCGACCTGGGCACATGCAACACGCTTGTGTGCGTCAAGGGTGAGGGTGTTGTGCTCAATGAGCCTTCGGTGGTCGCGGTTCGTCGCGGCACGAATCAGGTGCTCCGCAACGGCAACGCCGTCGGGCAGGTCGCCAAGGACATGCTCGGTCGCACCCCCGGTTCCATCAGTGCCATTCGTCCGCTCAAAGACGGCGTCATCGCCTACTTCGATATTACCGAGGCCATGCTCGGCTACTTCATTCGCAAGGTTCACGGTCGCAACCGGCTGGTGAAGCCCCGCGTTGTGGTGGCCGTGCCGTCCGGCATTACGGCCGTGGAAAAACGCGCCGTGTATAACTCCGCAGAACGTGCCGGTGCGCGGCGGGTGTATTTGGTCGAGGAGCCGATGGCCGCAGGCATCGGCGCGGGCTTGCCCATTGGTGAACCGACCGCTTCGATGATCGTGGATATCGGCGGCGGCACGACCGAGGTCGCCATTATGGCATTGGCTGATATCGCCGTCGTGCAGAGCATCCGCGTGGCCGGTGACGAGATGGACTCCGCGATCGTGGCCTACCTCCGCCGAAAATATGACATCATGGTCGGGTTGCAGACGGCCGAAAAAATCAAGATCGAGCTCGGCTCCATCATGCCGCTCGATGAAGAGGTGACCAAGGAAGTTCGCGGTCGCGATATCGTCGGCGGGCTGCCGCGCAAGTGCACCGTCTCCAGCGAGGAGATCCGCGAGGCGTTGGAAGAACCGGTCGACGCGATCACGCAGTGCGTCATGCGCACGCTCGAAAGCGCCGAGCCGGAACTCGCGGCCGACCTCATGGAGAACGGTATTTTCCTGGCCGGTGGCGGGGCTTTGCTTCGCGGTATGGATCAGCGGCTCACCGCGGCCACCTGCTTGGACGTTCGCCTGGTGGATGACCCGCTCAGTTGCGTCGCCCGTGGCACCAGCGTCTACCTCGAAAACCTCATCGCCTGGAAGGACACGATGGAGTCCGACCGCGACGAGTACTAACGTCCATCGCCCTCTTCACCGTTTTCATAACGCTTGTGGGCCGTCGCGTGCGTTACCGGCCTGTCTCCCGCCCTTTGCCTGCGGAGGGGAACGAAGCACCCGGACGCGCATCGTACGATTTGTACTGTTTCACCCGCGCTTGGGTTGAGGTTCCGATTCTTCGTGGTTACGCTTACGCCATGCGCTACGGACGAATGCAACACAGCGGCAAGCGAACTCTGGTTTTTGTGTTGGTAGCCATTTCGCTGCTAGCGTTGTTGCTGCCGAGCGCTTGGACCGGCAAGCTCATCTCGCTGGTTCAGGTGATCCTCCCGTTTCAACATGCCGTGACGTCGGTCGTGGACACCGTGCGTGGCGATGGATCTGATGCCGACAGGTTGGTGTCGGGTGCCGAGTACGAAACGCTCCGGCGGCGCGAGGCCGCCCTTCGTCACCGGTTGGCCGCGCTGTCCCTCCGTAGCGCCGAGCTTGAATCGCAGGTGCGTCTGCTCGAAGCCACACGGCAATGGGAGGTCGAGGGTCGTAGCATCGGCGCACGCGGCAAGTTGATTCCGGCCCGCGTCGTGACAGAGGACTTGCTCGCGTGGCGATCGAGCCGGCTCATCAACGCGGGTAGTTTGCAGGGTGTGTCGCACGGGGACGCCGTCGCGTCGCAGCATTTTTCTATCGACCAAGGTGAGAACGGCGGCGCGAAAGACGGCATGGCCATCCTCATGGGTGAGTCGCTGATCGGGCTGATCGAGCAGACCGGCACGCACGCCTCGCGCGTGAAGCTGCTGTCCGACGTCAGCGTCGAGATGAAGGTGCGGCTCGGGCGTTTTGATGATGAAGGTTTCATGCTGCACGACGGCTACTACTGGTTGCTCGGCACGGGCGGCGGGCGCATGGAAATCCGCGACGTAGACAAACGCAACGTGGACGACGGCACGATCGGCGTCGGCGACATCGTGCTCTCCGACCCAAGGAGTGAGCTGCTCCCCACCGCGCTGGTGATCGGCACCGTCGTCGAGATCACCATCGACCGCGACAAGCCGCTGTTCTCCGTCCTGGCCATAGAAAGCGCGGCCGACGTCAGCACCATAGACAGAGTCTACGTCTATGACCCGGACTCCGGAGAGACAGACCGGTAGCCCGCTCACGTAAGTCGCAAGGAAACAAGTGCGATCCGGTAGGTCGGGCTCCGCCCGAC
>JAJRSR010000277.1 GCA_024278695.1 Planctomycetota bacterium
GGTGACCACGGCCGACGGCGCTGGCTCAGTCGAGAGATGTGTCACGGGAGTGGCACTGGCGGATGGACGCACGCTGCGTGCGCCACGTGTCGTACTCACGACGGGAACTTTTCTTCGCGCCCTGATGCACTGCGGTGAATCGCAAACGCAGGGCGGTCGCGTGGGCGAGGCGGCGGCCGTGGGTTTGAGTCGTGTGCTCACGGGGCTCGGGTTTGAGTTGGGCCGTCTGAAGACGGGGACGCCGCCGCGTGTCCATCGTGACAGTGTGCGTTACGACCTATGCACCGCGCAGCCAGCGGACGATATACCCGTTCCGTTTTCGTTCATGAATGATGCGGTGGGTCAGCGGCAAATCAATTGTTGGATCACCTGGACGAACGACACGGTTCACGAACTCATCCGCGCGAACTTGCAGCGTGCGCCGATGTACACGGGGCAGATCGAATCGACCGGCCCGCGATACTGCCCGAGCATTGAGGATAAGGTCGTGCGTTTCGCCGACAAGCCGAAACATCAGATTTTCCTGGAGCCGGAGGGGTATGACGACGAACGTGTGTATTGCAACGGCATTAGCACGTCACTCCCGCAGGATGTGCAGGATGCGTTTCTGCGGGCCGTGCCGGCGCTGGCTGAGGCGAAGATTGTGCAATATGGTTACGCTGTGGAGTACGACTTCGTGCCGTCGCATCAGACGCGGGCTACGTTGGAGACGAAGCTCGTATCCGGGCTGTATGTGGCCGGTCAGATCAATGGAACGAGCGGTTACGAGGAGGCGGCCGGGCAAGGGGTGGTTGCCGGTGTGAACGCGGCGCTTTCGCTGGACTCGAGCAGGCATGAGACGCTCGTGCTGCGCCGGGACGAGGCGTACATCGGGGTCATGATTGATGATCTGATTACGAAACCGCCAACGGAACCGTACCGCATGTTTACGTCACGCGCTGAATACCGGTTGCAGCTTCGGGCGGACAACGCCGACCAGCGCCTGACACCGACGGGTCGAAAGCTGGGGCTGGTCGATGACGCCCGTTGGAATCGCTTTCAGGACAAGTTGGACCGCCTGTCGGCGCTGAAGGCCGCCTGCGACGCTCGATCGGTCGGAGATTCTTCGGTACGGCTTTGGAGCCGTCGACCAGAGGCAAATGCCACGCGCCTTGCCGAAGCGTTGAATCCCGTTGAGAGTCGTCCATTCGGGACCGACGTGCTCGAACAGATTCTTGTCGAGGCGAAGTACGAGGGGTACGTCGATCGTCAGCGGCAGCAGGTCGAACGGTTCCGAAAACTGGAGGCCATGCCGATTCCGGATAACGTTCCATACACCGAGATTACGGGCCTTCGTCACGAGGCTCGGGAGGCGTTGGCACGCGTGGCACCGCGAACGCTCGGGCAGGCTGCCCGGGTGACAGGCATCAACCCCGCAGATATCACAGTCCTGTGGGTACATCTCTCTGCAAGTCGTCGCAGCTTCGACGCATCTTCTAGGACGTAGTGCGCCGATACTACCCAAAGTGAACGACTCGATCGGAGTCGAAAGGGCGTGCCGCTAGGCTGGGACACCTGGGATATTTTCGGTCGTGGGCCCAAAGTTTTCGTTGACTATGGGATTTACCATATGTATGGTGTAGGTAAGTTAGGGAAAGTGGCTGGTGTAGGTGGTGTGTCTTCCCCACGGATAGGGGTGTAGAGGGACAAATCATGGCGGATTTGAGATCGAAGCAAGTATTTACGACAGGTGAAGTGGCGCAGGTTTGCAACGTGAGCCAGCAGACGGTGATCCGGTGTTTTGACTCCGGGCGTCTGCAAGGTTTTCGTGTGCCTGGATCGCGGTTTCGTAGGATTCCGCGCGATGCGCTTCTCACGTTCATGAAGACGAATCAGATTCCGCTTGATCATTTGGATAGCGGACGAAAACGTATTCTGGTGGTGGATGATGACGAGGCGATCGTGGAAATGTTCACGGAGCTGCTCGAACGCGATGGTCGCTTTGAGGTCAAGACCGCCGCGACAGGTTATGATGCCGGTGTGTTGACCGAGCAGTTTCGTCCGGATGTCATTTTGTTGGACTTCAAACTTCCCGACGTCAACGGCAACGTGGTTTGTCGAACGATTCGGGCGAACCCGAATTACGAGCATATGCGTATTATTGTGATCAGCGGCGTCGCCGACCCTGACGAAATCAGTGAGCTTATGGCGGCAGGCGCCGATGACTTCATCAAGAAGCCCTTCGACATCAATGCGGTGATCGATCGGGTGGCTGAGATGGTGAAGGTGGCCTGACTGCCGGAACGGTCGCTCCATGTTTCGGGAGCGGGGGGTATTTCCGGTGAACATCTGCGTCGACGATTCGAGTACGACGGGACGGGGCGATGACGCTGCGCGCGAGCGCGTCGATCTTATTCTGTCGCGGCTAGACCATCTGCCGACCCTACCCGCCGTGGTGAACCGGTTGCTGGCCGCCACTTCTTCCGAAACATCCAACGTTCGTGATGTCGTGGAGATCGTCGAGGTTGACCCGGCATTGACCGCGCTGGTGTTGCGTATGGTGTCTCGGAGCGATGTTGGCGTACGCTCGGACACGATGACGGTATCGCGTGCGGTGTCGGCGCTTGGGTTTGCCGCTGTAAGCAATGCGGTGCTCGCGGTCAAAGTGTTTGAGTGCTTCTTCGATCCGAGCGGCGATGATGATGTCGCGGCGCACAGCCGGGCTGTGTGGTTGCATATGGTCGGTGTCGCTTGTACCTGTGAGCTCTTATGCAAAGAATCCCGGCAGCGGGATCGATCGGCCGACGCTTTTGTTGCAGGTTTGCTGCACGATATTGGTAAGGTGGCGTTGCTTGCGTGTATGCCGAAGGCATACGCCCGTGTTATTCGCACAGCCGAAGAACGCGGCATTTGTATTTGTGATGCCGAGATCGAGGCGTTCGGCATCGACCACACGGTGGCCGGGAAGCACCTGACCTCGTCTTGGGGGTTGCCGCGTGCGGTGGTCGAGTGTAGTTGGCTCCACCACCAAGCGCCGGAGGGGCTTCCCTCGACGGTGTCCGACAAGTTTCTCGTGGGGTTGGTTCACGCTTCCGACGAGCTGGTGCGGCTTCGTGGGATGGGTTATTCGGGGTTCACGTCGAGGTCGAGCTTTGGGTCGCGGACTGCGGAATCGCGGCTTGATGACGCCTTGGTCGCTCGCGTGATGAAACGTCTCCCGTCTCGCGTTGAGCCGATTGTTGAAATGTTCGACCTGTCGGGACCGGACGCTTCGAGCGTTTCGGTGGAGGCGCTGTTAGATGCGAATCGTCGGTTGAGCCGGGCCAACGCGAAGTTGATTGACGAGAACCGCACGTTTCATTCGGGCCTGCGTGTGTTGGATTGCCTGCATCGTTTCTACCAAGCCTCATTCGATGCGGAAACCGTCGCCGATGTGTGTGGCGCGTCCGTGCTGTCGGTGCGTGAACTGCTATCTACGGATGGGGCCGTGCTCTATTGGGGCGAGGATCGTGGCCGGGCGGTTCATGCTGCGGTGCTGCACGCGGATCGCGACCAATGTGAGCGTTTGTATGTCGAGGTCGGCGACTTGGGCGAGGTTGCCGAAGGCGCGATCGTGGCTACGGGCGGCTTTCTTCCTGCGCAAGACTTGGACGTGAGCGTTTGGGGTCGTTGCGGGCTGAAGGAGGGTACGCGTCCGAAGTGGCGGCTCCCGATTTCATGCGGAGCAGGGATCGTCGGGGCGCTGATTGTGGCGACTGATGAATCGCAGATCAAAGCACTTGGGGTTCGGGGCAAAGATGTTGAGGGGGTTGCGCTGGCCTTCGGCGCGGCGATTGCGTCTGCGAGAAAGCGGACGACATCGGATCGGGCGACGGAGGAGTTGATCTCGCTCAATCGAAAGCTCTGCAGCGCCCAAGAGGAATTACTGCAAATGCGGTCGGCGTCGATGACGGCTGCGATCGCAGCGGGTGCCGCTCACGAGCTAAACAACCCGCTTTCCGTGATTTCCGGGCGGGCGCAGCTCGAGTTGGAACGGTGCGACGATCCGGAGCGTAAAAATGGTTTGCAGACGATTGTCGAGCAAACAACGCGGGCCTCTGACATTGTGAGCGAGCTGATGTCCTTCGCGAAGCCCAATGCGCCGGAGCCCATAGCGCTGCCTCTGGCCGAACTCCTGGAGGTGCGTCGCCAGCACTGTGAAGGCGGTTTTGGGCTGTCACCTGGTCAGATTACCCTGTCCATGCCCGAGCCTGAGCTTTGCGTCTATGCGGATCCACTGCACGTTCGGGATATCCTGGATGCTGTCATCACGAATGCGGTTGAGGCCGCCGGTGCCGAGTCCGTCCGAATAAACATTAACTCGCCTTCCCGTCTATCCGATGAAACCGTTCGGATCGTTGTCGAGGACAACGGGCCTGGTATGAGCCGTGAAGTGTTGGCTCATGCTTTTGACCCGTTCTTCTCGGATCGCCCCGCAGGTAGGGGCCGCGGTCTTGGTCTTTCTCGAGCCTACCGTCTCGCGGAGATCAACCAGGGACGGTTGCGCATCGAATCAGTGTCA
>JAJRSR010000278.1 GCA_024278695.1 Planctomycetota bacterium
CTCGACGCGA
The DNA here is from genome assembly GCA_024278695.1 of Planctomycetota bacterium. GTDB lineage: Bacteria > Planctomycetota > Phycisphaerae > UBA1845 > UBA1845 > JAJRSP01. Next base: position 11 of record JAJRSR010000278.1, read on the forward strand.
TGGCGTCCACCCGTGTGCTCGTGATCGGCGAGGCGATCATGGACGAATACCACTACTGCACGCCTGACGCCATGAGCAACAAGAACCCGGCGCTATCCGTGCGATTCGAGACCGAAGAAGTTTACGCGGGTGGTGTGTTGGCCGTAGGAAACAACCTGGTCGGTCTCTGCGATAATGTATTCGTGCTCGCCGGCGCAGGAAACTCCGGCAGCGAGACGGAGGAAATCCTCGCGAGCCTGCATCACGGTGTGCGCGCCTGTGTCGTCGCGAGACCCGACGCCCCCACTGTCCGCAAGCGCCGGTTCGTCCACCGGCTCATGAACCAAAAACTGTTCGAGGTGACGTTCCTGGACGACCGCCCCGTCCCCCCGGCAACGGAACAAGCCCTGATCGCCGCTATCGACGAACACGCACCACGCGCGGATGTCGTCATCCTGCTCGACTTCGGGCATGGTCTCATGACACCGGCCGTCGTCGAGCACCTGACGAAGACCGCGCCGTTCCTGGCCGTCAACGCTCAGATCAACTCGTCCAATCGCGGCTTCAACAGCATCAGAAAATATCGCGGAGCCAACTACATCTCCGTGGACGAGCACGAGCTGCGTCTGCCCTTCGGTGATCGCTACGGCCCGCTCGAGAATCTCATCCGAAAGCTCGCAGACGAAACCGAATGTTCTCGCGTGAGCGTAACGCTCGGCGATCGCGGCTCGCTCTACTTCGACGGCGACTGCTTCCACCGGGCTCCGGCGCTCACAAACGGCACAGTCGATGCGATCGGTGCCGGGGACGCCTTCCTAGCGGTCACGTCGCTGCTCGTGAAGGCGGATGCGCCAGCCCCGCTGATCCCGTTCCTGGGCAATTGCATGGGCGGCCTCATGGCTCAGATCGTCGGGCATCGAAGCCCCGTCGATCCGGTCGATCTACGGCGGTTCGTCGCCACATTGCTGAAGTAAGCCCCATCGCGGCCGTTTTTCGCAATTCTACAGGGCTTGGTCTTCCGATAACACCTAGAGCAAGGACCGCAGGCGCTTTGCCTAAACAGTGCATCGAAAACCGAACCCGCTGCGGAAAAACCACGGCACCATGCGAAACCATAAACGAGTTCTCTTTCTCGAACGTAACCTGCGTAACGAAAAGCTCGGCGTCATGTACCTGGCCGGTGCTCTTAAGCAACGCGGACACCACGCCAACCTCATCCAGACGGATAAGGAAGACATCCACGCGCGAATCCGCGAGTACCGACCCGACTTCGTCGCTTTCTCCATTACCACCGGCGAGCACGTCTACGCACTGCAGATGGCCCGTGACATCAAACAGCGTTACGGCACGCCCAACATTTTCGGCGGACCACACTGCACGTTTTTTCCGGAAATCGGGTTTGATACCGACGTGGATTTTGTGGTCCAGGGACAAGGCGAACGCGCCATTATCGACATCGTTGAGGGTCGCGTGGCTGCGGGCTTTCACAAATCCGAGATGGCCGTCCACCTCGACGACTTGCCCAACCCAGACCGTGACATCTTCTATCAATACGAACAGTTCCGCGACAACCCGATGAAAAACGTGATCACGTCGCGTGCCTGCCCGTACAAGTGCTCCTACTGCTTCAACCATTCACAGCTAGCACTCAGCCGGATCGACAACGAAACCAAACGATGGTTTGATCGCCGAGACGTGAGCACCGTAACGGCCGAGATCAACCGACTACGAGACAAGTATGGCGTGGAGAAGGTGCTCTTCCTCGACGACAGCTTCATCCAAAGCACGTCCTGGCTCGACGCCTTCTTGACGGGTTACACACGCGACGTGCGTCTGCCGTGGCTGTGCAGCCTCCGCGTGAACTGCCTGGATGAACCACTCGCACGGCGGATGTTTGAGTCCGGGTTGGAGATGGTGAACTACGCCATCGAATCCGCAGACCCAGACGTACAACAGCGCCTACTTCATCGCGGGCACATTTCCAATGGTGACGTGATCCAGGCGATCAAACTGTTTGACCAATACGGCGTGCGAGCGCGGATGCAAAACATGATCGGGCTGCCGCTTTCCAACCCACTCGAAGACGCGCTGAACACGCTGCAATTCAACATGCGGCACCGCGTCACCGATGCCTGGTGTTCCATCTTCCAGGCCTACCCGCGCACTGCGCTGGGGCAATACTGCCTGGACCACAACTACATCAGCGCAGACCAACTGCGGCACTGCTCCGAGTCGTTCTTCGATGAATCGCGGTTGGACATCGATAACCGCCGTGAACTCTACGCCCTGCAAAAGCTCTGGTATTTCGCGATCGACTCCAACCTGCCGCTCGATCTGATTCAGATTCTCATCCGCGGCGCGTTCACGGCCGAAACGGGGGACCTGCTGCAACAGCTTCGCTTCCGATGCAGCCGCAAGAAACTCTACGGTATCGACGACGCCGACGCCCAGCTCAGCATCAACCTTCAGAGCCGCGAGCGGTGGAAAACACTCGGCGTTCAAGACGCGGCCAACCCGGCAGATGCCGCGCCACTCGTGCGCGCAGCCCTAGCCGACACAACCGTACCCGATCGGTTCATCGAAATCCTAGCCGGCGTTGATCTTGACGACGGCACCACGAAGAAGCTACGAAGCTATGTGAATGGTGAGCGTGCGTTTGCCGAACCGATTTACACAATCAACGACAACACGGGAGAGTTGATTAACACGGACGAATCGATCTACATCCGCGGCACGATGGATCCCGACGCCCAGGATATTCGCCTCATGTCCGAGGCTCATTTCATGCGCGGCATGGCCGAGGTACGGATAGACCTCAACGGAAACACCGGATCATGCGCTACGGGTTCATCGTCTCAAAACGCCAACGCACCTGCGAAGCAGGAACTGGTCACCGTCGGCCTTCTTAATGGCGACGGCGAAACTCCCAACGCGCGCAAACGTACCAACGGATGCAAGAGCGAAGCCCCAGACGAAAGACATCTGAACCAGTTCCTAGCATAACCCAGCTTGCGTGCTTGAGTCGCAAACTGAAACCGCCCTAAAACTCTCGCCGAGACACGGCCGGGACGGACCGGTGCTTGACGATACTGTCGCCCGGCACATCCTGCATGACATGAATGCCGTTAACGATCACACTCCGCTTACCGATCGAAACGTCATGATAGACGGTCACACCCATACCAATCGTGGCCTCATCCCCCACACGCACACCGGCGGCAAGGACGGATTGTGGCGCGAGCACGACGTGATCCCCCACTGCGACATGGTGTGTCACGACGGCCCCCTGCGTGATGACGCCGTTGCAGCCAATCACCGACATTGGACCGACCGACGCACCGGCTAGCACCGTCGTCCCCACTCCGATCGAGGCGCTCGGCGCAATATGGGCTGTCGGATGGACGAGCGTCGGCTGGACAACACCCCGCTCGCGGAGCATACGAAACAACTCGATCCGACCCGGCAAGTTCCCAAGCCCGCCAAGCCCCAGGTACACCTTCGTAAACCCGTCGGCCACCAAAGCGTCAAGATCAGTATCGCTTCCCACGACCACAACGCCGGGATAGACCTCCGTGCCGCGCGGCAGCTTGCCATCCAAGCAACCATGTACAGGCCGCCCCAAGGCAAGCAAGGCGTCAATCACCTCGGCCGCGTGTCGGCCGCCGCATAGCACCACCGCCTCTTCGCGCCCCACAGCGTCCGACGCGCCTATGCCTGTTTTGACAAAAGCCTGAGCCAAGAGCCACCTCCCACAAAACGAACCATCCGATCCCCATACTAGATGAAGTTAATATGTTGCTCCGGCTCCGGCGGCGGCAGGTTCACCGGAATCATACGCGTGCCCATACGAATCTCATGGACGATCTTGTTGAGCGGATCCTGCCGGCAGCGTGGTAGGCACTCGTGCACGTTGAGCTTGCGAAGCACTTCCTGACGACGTTCGCTCTTCCAAATCTGCTCGAACGATTGATCGCGCAGGTTCCCGAACGAATAGTCCGGGATTTTCTGGTTGACGCAGATGTACATCTCCAAATCCGCCTCTAGGACGGCCGTGCTCTTGTGTCCGGGGCAGTCGTCGTATTGACGATCGTCCAGGTTTATGAACACCGTCTGCGCTTGGTCATACTTGGCGTACACCTTGAACCGATCATCCTCAAACTGCTGCGCCTCAGCCATTAGCTCGGCCGACTCATCGTAGGTCAACGTGTTCTCAAGCTGATTCGGCTTTCCCGGCGCCTCGTAGCACGGCTTGATCTCGTAATAATCGAGCCCCAAAGCCTTCGACAGCTTCGCACCCTTTACCAGGTCCTTCGCGGAATAGCTGGCGAGCACAAACTGCGAACCCAACGTGGGTAAGCGACGGTGCCGCGCCTTGACGATACGGTCGATGTTCTCCACCACCCGGTCAAAATCACCGTTGGCGTGAACGAGATCATGCACTTCCTTCGACGCTCCGGTCAGGCTAAACCTGACGAACGTGCAGTAGTCGGCGATCGCCTTGGCCGTCCGCTCCGTGATGCATGAACCGTTGGTGAACATGGCCACCTCAATGCCGCGCTCCCCGAGTCCTTCGATAATCTCAGCAATCTCCGGATGTAGCGTCGGCTCGCCAGCGCCCACGAGCGTGGCAGCGCGCAACCCATGCAACTTCATCTCATCCATAACTTCCATCAGCCGACTCACGTCGATGCGCGAGCGACCCACGCCCTTCGCATCGAACATCGTTCGCGCCGCGTAACAGAACGTGCAATCATGGTTGCAGAAGTTGGTCGGGCCAATCTGCACATGCACCGGATACGCTTCCTCGCCGGCCACCAAACACTTCAGGTGCTCGGGAAAATAGGCGATCTTCTCAAACGAGAGCCGGTCGATCGTTGGCGATACCGTCTGCATAATCCTCGTCCTCAAACCAAAGGGAACCACCACTCGCGCCGGCACA
>JAJRSR010000279.1 GCA_024278695.1 Planctomycetota bacterium
GTGGTGCGGTAGGTCGCGACCCCGACGCCGGCCAGCGTGAGGGCAACGAGTGCGACGGAGGCCAGAAGATTGAACGTGCCGCCGATTCCGTTGGCGATGCGCGCGGGGTTGGGTTGATCGAATGATGGCAGGCGAGCACCGAGCCCAACGGCGAGGCCGCAGAGTCCGCAGCAGATGGCTACAGTTACCATAAGATGCACGAGCGTCCAAACGAGCGATAGTTTCAGCATCATCGAGGAAAGCCCGATCGCCGCGACCGCGACGAGTGTGGTGACGGTCATCGCGAAGGCGAACTTGGCCGTGAGAATGCGACCGCGATCCATCGGAAGCACGCCGATGAGCCAGAGCTTCTGCCCTTCGAGTGAGACCAGCGGGAACACGAACCGGCAGGTAAACGTTGCGAGCATCAGGCTGACTGCGCAGAGGTTCAGAAACGGAATCGCGAGAAACCAAGAGGTCGCCCCGAACTCAATCCGAAGCGTGGGCATGTTGGTGAGGTAGAGGCTGAGCAGACCGAAGAGAATGATCAACTGCGTCCATTGGAGCGGGTCACGGAGGAACGTGCGCAAGTCCTTGGTGGCCACCAACCGAAGCGGTAGCGGCAGGTAGGCGAAAACCAACCCGGCGAATCCGCCGGATGCCGGCGCGGCCACACGTGATCCGGAAGATCGACCGGCCGAGGCACGGTCGAAGGCGCGATCGAAGTATTTGGATACCACCATCACCGCAAGCCAACTCAGAAACATGGCGTTGGCCAGCGTGACGCCGAGGTAGAGCAGTGACTCGGGAAACTGGCGGTAGAGGGCGTGGTCGATGCCGCTGGCGACCCAGTTGTTCGGGAGTAGGGCTGACTCGATAAAGCTCATGCGCGTGAGAAAGTTACGCAACCATAGCTCCGCCTCCGTTTGGCCGACCTGGATCGCGCGCAGGGCAGATAGTGCTAGGACGCCGGCCGCAATGACCGCCAGCAGCGCCATCCAACGCCCCACTTTGCGCGGAAAAAATCGCGCGGCGCACCACGCCAAGAACAAGCCCATCGCCCCTGGGATGGGTATGAAAGCCAGGAAAAAAGCAATGAATAGCACATAGAACACGGGGTCGCCGGCTTCGTCGGCCATCGCCATCATGAGCGGCAACCCAAGCAGCACGAGGGACCAACTGGAAAGCGCTAAGCTTTCCAGAAACTTGAGCGTCACGATGTCGCGCGGTGTGAGTGGCGTGGTCAGTAAGTACAAGGCTTCATCTCGGCTGAACATGGCGGTATAGGAAATGATCGCGTTAGAAAGCGTGAGCATCGCCAGCATCGCGAGGAAGAAGAAGTTGAAAACCATTGGTATGGCGATCGTCGCTTCGAGCGGGGTTCGGTTGATCTGAGCGAAGATGGCGACGAACAGGAAATAGAGCCCTAGCCAGACGACGCCGATGAGCATGGCCGTCGCGCTGAGACGCACCGGTGCGCCGTCTACGGCGTGGTGGATGCGGTTATAAAGACCGCGCGTTTTTGTCCGAAGCAGCAGTCCGAGCATGACGCGCTGCGACGCAGTGTCGGTGCGGCTAGTCATCTTTGCGAGCCTCGGTGAGCTGAAGGAAAATGGTTTCCAGGGAATGGTGACGGGAAGCCTCGCTCTTGAGTTCGTCCAATGAGCCGATCGCGACAAGCTCGCCGTGGTTGATGATTCCGATGCGGTCAGCGACGGCCTCGACAATATCGAGCGTGTGCGTGCTCATGAAGACGGTGCCGCCGCGCCGTGTGTGATCCAGAAACAAGTCCTTCACGGCGCGTGCGGTTCGCGGGTCAAGCCCGACCATAGGCTCGTCGATCACAAGCACCTCGGGCTCATGCAACAACGCAGCCGCGAGCACGACGCGCTGTTTCATGCCGTGGCTGTAGCTCTCGGTCAGTTGGTCCATGAACTCGCTGATGTCCAGTGCGGGCATGAGTCGGTGGAGCACCTCATCCCGGTGTGCGTCGCTGACGCCGTAGAGCTCGGCCACGAAATAGAGAAACTCCTGCCCGGTGAGTTTTTCGTAAATGAACGGCTGGTCCGGGACATAGGCGAGTTTGGATTTTGCGGCGACGCCGTTGGATCCGACGGTGTGCCCGCATACCGTGATCGAACCCTGATCCGGTCGGAGTAGCCCGACGATCATTTTGATGGTCGTTGTTTTTCCTGCGCCGTTAGGGCCAAGAAACGCGAAGAGTTCACCTGGGCGAATGTCCAACGAGAGGTCGCGCACGGCCAGCTTGTCCCCGTACGATTTGCGCACGGATTCCAACGTGATTCCGGTATTGCCGGTTGTCTTACTCAAGGTTGCATGCCTTTCCCGTACAGGGCGATCCGTCGAGCTGCAGTCCGGGCCTTGGCGTCGTACTCCGGCTGACGAACAACGCGTAGCTTGCCCACGACGGGAAGGTTGATCTCCTGCTCGTGGACCACACCATGATCATCAACCCAGGCCTTGGCGTGATCCGATTCCACAACGAAGCAGTCGTAGATGCCCGTTGCCGTAATGCGCTTTTCACGGTCGGTCACGGTGACGAGCATATCGAGGAAGCGGTCACCCATGCCCGTGACGGCGGCTACTGGGTTGTAAACCTGCATGCGCCAGGTTTGACCAACGGACAGGTTGGCGAGTTGGGCAAAAGGTTGAAACGCGTTAGTCAGAAGCCCCGTATCGGTCAGTGGGAGTTTGAATCGAGACTCGATCCGTTTGCCTGCTACGAAGCCCTCCAAGGTGAAGGAGAACGCGGCGTGAAACCGTTCGCCGTGTAGCTCCAGATTCCCCGCGAAGTTGGATAGCCTTACGGTAAACTCATCGAGCAACCCGGCGGCCGTGAACACGGAGTTCACCGAGGCCGTCAGCGGGGCGATGGGCAGGGCGAACCGTTCAATATACGCGAGGTCTTCCCGCGTCGTGGCGTTGCCCTCATCGATGCTGTAGGTCGACCAGATGGTCCCGATGGAGCCGCCCTGGTCATTGAGAATGTCGAATTGCGACTTCTCCCCGGTGGTCTTGAGCCATTCAGTGATTTGCAGTGACGGCGGATCGTTCGCGGCGAGATGCGGCCACACGTCGTGCATGACGAGCCAGCCCATGGCCACAAACCAGATGGGGACGATGAGCAAGCCGGTCGTACGCGTAAACAAGGTGTTCTCCGTTGGGCGTTGCAGATTCCTCGGGTTCTTTCGCTAGTCTCGTGATGATTGTAGGGTGTATGAGAGAGGCGGGTCAATCGGCGCGACAGAACCTGACGAACGTGAGGTACGATGCCCCACAAGGATGAAGAATCGCTGGCTTCCAAACCAGACTGGAAAGCCAAGCTGCGAAAAGCGTGGCGTTGGATTCGCGTGGGCCTGCTCATTGTGGGTCCGGTGTCGGCGCTGACCGTCTGGATGGCGTTTCAGCACAAACCGGCATGGTATGCACCCGCGCACCTTGATGAGGCGGAGCAACAACGCGCTCGGCGGAACGCGACGCGACGGGCCGACGAGTTTGGCGACGCCCTGGTTCGGCGTGTGCCGTTTGTCGTGACCATTCTTGAGGCGGAAGTCAACAGTTGGCTGGCGGCTACGCCGTCGTTGTGGCCGCGTAGTGAAGGGGCGGAGCTTCGCGATCCGGCCGTTCGGTTTGAACCGGGTCTGGTTCGCGTCGGTGTCCTGATTGACCGTGGCGGCTGGTTGGTCATCCTCAGTGCTGGTATTGAGTGCGCACTCTCCAGTGATAGTGCGACGGTGGGGATTCAGATGGTGCAGATGCGGGCGGGGTCTTTGCCGATACCGCGTGGCGCGATAGCCTGGTCGCAGCAGGCGGCTTTGGAGTCGGGCTCGGGAGATGCGGAAGCGGCACCGTCAGAATCGCTATTCCCGGACGTTCAATCCGTCGATGACCTGCTTAGCGGGGTGGACCATCGGAACTGGTTTGTTTGGCCCAACGGGAACCGCGCGTTTTCCATAGAGTCGATCTCGGTGGAATCGGGGTTGATTCATCTCGGGATTCGCCCGCACTAGATTTGGTGTTGAGTATCTTTGTAGTGGCGGAGTGGTGGGTAGTATGTCAGTGGCCAGAGCACGACTCTTGATAGCCTGTCCCGATGGCCGTGGCATTATTGCTGCGGTAGCCGGGTTCATTGCGGAACACCAGGGTAACGTGTTGGATGCGGATCAACATACGGATCCGGAGCACGGTGAGTTTTTCATGCGCGCCGAGATTGAGCTCAATGGGTTTGATCTAACGTGCGAGACGTTTGACGCCGCATGGACACCGCTTGCGGACTCCTTGGACATGCGGTGGCGCATGAACTGGGGGACGCGCAAGAAGCGTATGGCCATCCTCGTCAGTCGTGAGAGTCATTGCCTTCACGATTTGCTCTGGCGTTGGAAGACCGGTGAGCTGGACGTGGATGTTCCGTTCGTCGCGAGTAACCATGCCGATTGGCGGGGCGACGTTGAAGCGTTGGGAATCCCCTTTCACTACCTGCCCGTGACGCCGGAATCGAAGCCTCAGCAGGAGGCCGAGCTGTCTCGTCTGCTGGAGGCGGACGCCGTGGATTTTGTCGTGCTCGCCCGCTATATGCAGATTCTTTCGCCGTCGTTCGTCGAGCGGTACCCGGAGCGTATCATCAACATTCACCACAGCTTCCTGCCGGCGTTCGCGGGACGGCGGCCTTACCATCAGGCGTTTGCGCGGGGCGTGAAGATCATCGGCGCGACGAGCCACTTCGCGACGGATGTCCTCGACGACGGGCCGATTATCGCCCAAGCCACGCTCGAAGTGGGCCACTGGGATACGGTCGATGATATGATCCGCAAAGGGCGTGATCTCGAGCGGGTGGTCTTGGCTCGGGCCGTCCGGCTGCATGCGCAGGATAAGATCCTGGTCAGCGGGCACAAAACCGTCGTCTTCGAATAGGTTTGCGCCAGATCCCGCGCGGTATACTCGCAGGCGTTCCTCCTGAACGCTATACTTATCCCGGCTAGACAATGTATCGATCCAACGCGGAAGACATGGGAGGTGTATGAGATGAAATGCAAGTCAACAGTTTTGTTCTTGGCGGTTGCGGCGGCGGCATTGGTTTCGGTCTCTTCGAGAGATACGGTTCAGGGGGGAGAGGGCAAGGGCGGCGGCGATGACGCGGCCATTCGCAAGGCCGTTGGTCTCTATTACCAGGGTGTGGTCGATGCAGATCGCAAGTCGATCGAACGGGCGTGGGATGTCACCTCGGGGCACATGAAGCATGTTCGACCCGGCAATAAGGCAGACGTGGTCGCGGTGACTCAGATTAGTACCGCCGTGGATTGGTGGACGCGGGTTAAGGCGAAACAATCATCTTCGGAGGTGCTGTCTATTGACGTTGTTGATGGGAAAATGGCATCGGTGAAGTTCAATTTTGTCTATGACAAGTGGGACTACACGGAGTTCTTGACACTGTTCAAACTGTCGGGTCAGTGGAAGATCGTGAACAAGACCTATGTACAGAAGATCGTGGAGAAGTAGCGGTAATGTGGTGCGACGTACCTGGTTTCGCAGGTTTGGTTCTACGCTTTATGGTTTGTTGTGCTAGCAGGTTTCATCGCCAAGGCTACGCCGGCAAGAAAGAGCACGCCGCCGACCGCGAGGACGTGGACGGGCAGATGGGTCCAGGTTTCTTCGCTCTGGGGGATGCCTATTGATTGTCGCCAAGTGGGATGCAGTGCGGTGTACGCGCCAATGCTGTTGTGCAGCAAGTGGGCGATCATCGCAGGGATGATGGAACGCGAATTCCAGCAGAGCATCGCGAGTACTACGCCGAGTGCGGCCGTCACCGGAAAACGAAACAGGATAAAATGAAAGACGCCGAACATCGCAGCCGACGCGATGATTGCCGTCCATTTTCGAGATGCCGAGGAGAGGCCGGACAGCAGCATTCCTCGAAACAGTAGCTCTTCGCATAGTGCCGGTACGACGGCGAGATACAGTATCGCGGTTCCAAGTGACAGTTCACTGACGGCGGTCTGCATCATCTCGAAGTTTTGCAGGATGGCCTCGGGCACGCCAATGACCTTGGCTTGAATCACGTTGAATTCTTCCGCTGGTATCCACGCGGTCAGGCCGATGACGAAAGCCGCTACTACGTGATGAACGCCCGGCAGCCTTAGTGCGAAAGCCTCTCGAAGATTCACCTTCCAGTACAGCATTAGCGCTGCCGGCAGCGTGACAAACAGTACCGGCATGAGTCGCGCGGTGGCCGCGAACAGATCGGTCACACGCTCGTCCGCTGTGGGGGAGATCGCCGATTGCACGAAAAACCAAGCCGGAAAGAGCAACGCCACGATCAGCAATGACATTGAGATGCTCGGCAATCGCGACGGCTTGATGAGCGAGCGTGTGAAGGCCCCCTTGAGTGAGCCGGCGTCTGCAAATACCACAGACTCCCGCCCGAAAACGCTAGCCGCAACGGCAACTGCTGCGACCGCATAGAGCGTGGTTGAGAGCAGCACCATCGCAATCGACGCGAGCGGCACCGTGGCCCCGAGAAGGAACTCGCGAGACAGAAGCACCATGTTTCCGACCGGCATGACCAGCATAATGCCGCTGAGTTGCGTTGCCGGCATCGCCGCGATGCCGCCGGGGATCAGCACGGCCATGATGACCGGTGTGACGTAGTTCTGCGCTTCCTTGAACGTCCGTGCATAGCTGCACACGGCCATCATGATCGCGGACATGAGCACGGCGAAGGGAACCAGACAAAGCAGAATGAACAACATCTGCTTTAGCGGGAGGGTGCCGCCGGTTTGCGCGATCACTTTGTCGAAGCCGCCGAAGTAGACGGTGGCCGTCACACTGGCAAGGTTGAGCGTCGCACCCATGATGGCCACGGTTGTGACGACGAGGAACTTGCCGACGACCAGATCGATGATCGGTACGGGGCACACCATCAATGACTCAAGTGTGCCGCGTTCTCGCTCTCCGGCCGTCAGATCGATTGCGGGATAGATCGCACCGGTGATCGTCATGAGCACGAGAACCA
>JAJRSR010000280.1 GCA_024278695.1 Planctomycetota bacterium
CCCTCGATCTGGTCGTCCGTCAGGTGCGGGTTGATCAGCTTGTGGGTCGCGTGATCCTTCGGCGTGGTCATGGTCCACGTTTCCTGCCCGTCCAACATCTCGGTGGCGTCATACCGAAGCAGCCGCTTACGCATCAAGATCAGCGCGAGCACAAACCGAAATCGAATGCGAGACGGGTCTTCTTCACCGCCCAGACGCACAAAAAAGTTCATCAGCAGTTCGTCATCGACAAGCAGGCGTTTTTTCTTTTCTTTGACGGGCACACGCGTTTTGAAATGGCAATACGACCCTTCCGGCGGTCCGGTCCAGCTATCGAGGCTGTAATCGGCCCGGCGAAACGAGTCGCCGTCCTCAAAGAGCACGGCGTAGAACTCCTCGCCCTCGCCCAGCTCGCGATCCGTCACGGAGCAACGCCCTGTGGAATGACCTACTTGCCAGTCTTGTGTCATTGTCAGCTATCGCCCCTGCAGCCGGTTGCAACCGGGCAGCCTCTCGTTTTGTGCCGGTACCTGTTGGGTTGCGGAGGCTGTCACAAGTGCCACCCCGGCCAGCAAACCCGCATTCAAGTTGTAGTTGGCCGCGCCGTCAAGCTGTGATAACGAAAGGCGTCGCCGGTGAGCTCGATAAACGGACCGCTCGGCTTGCAATCGAGCGAAACGCGTTTATTCTGATGGCTGGTTTTTCGGCGACGTTGATCCGCTGCCCACATAAAAAGCGCCATACGCAAGGAGGCGAGGTCATGGCCAGGTACCGCACCCCCAAACATCGCAGCTATGGAAATCGTGGTTATGGGCGTAGGCGTCGCGGCCCCCTACCCGTCATCCTCACGGCCCTCGTGGTAGCGTCGGGAGGATGGTGGCTCTACCCCGGTGCGGGCGACTCTTCCGTGCCGGAGGAACTGGACACAGCCCCTAAGCCGATCTTAGTGACCAGCCGGCCAGACCTGCCGGTTGGCAATCAGCCGGAGTCCGACGTACCCGAACGGGGCGAACCGGCCCATCCGGTGAAGCGGAAGGCGGCTGACGTGCCGCTGTCTGCCTCCAACCAGGCGGCCTCCAATCGGTCGTCCTCCAGCCAGTCGAGCCACCAGAGAACGGCGTCCTTGATCGCTGCTGGTCGAAAAGCGCTCGAGGCCAACGAACTCGTGGTCGCCCGGGCTCATTTTTCCGACGCGCTGGCTTCCGGCGTGGCCGAGCCTGAGCGGTCGCTGTTGCAGGCTGAGCTGACTCGGATCGGTACGGAGACGATCTTCTCGTCGCGCGTGCTGGTCGATGATCCGCTGACGTTTCGTTATGTGATCCAGCCGGGTGACACGCTCGGCAAGGTCGCCAAGGCGAATAAAATATCCTCTGATCTGTTGGCCGAGATCAACGGCATTCGCAACAAGAACATGATCCGCGCCGGGCAGACGCTCAAGGTGATTCGCGGTCCGTTTCATGCTGTGGTCGATTCCGGCGCGCACACGATGGGGTTGTATCTCGAAAAAACATTCGTACGGCAGTACCGCGTCGGTCTCGGTCTGGACAACGGCACGCCCACGGGCACCTGGGAGGTCGGCACCAAACTGATGAACCCAACGTACTATCCGCCGCGCGGCGGTCGCATCGTCTCGGCCGATGATCCGGAGAATCCGCTCGGTGGTCGTTGGGTTGGACTAACGGGGATCGAAGGAGAGGCCGTGGGCCAGCTTCGCTACGGCGTTCACGGCACGAACGAGCCCGACACGATCGGCAAGAGCGTCTCCCTCGGCTGCATTCGTATGTTCAATGAGGACATCGCTCAGGTATACACCTACCTGATTGAGAAACACTCCCACGTCCAGGTTCTTCGCTAGTGGCTTGGATCCGGCTTGTCGAGGAATCCGACGCCCACGGCCTGCTCGCGCGCATCTACGCCTCCGCCACGAAGCGGGCCGGCAAGATCTTCCAGATTCTCCGTGTCCAGAGCAACAACCCGGAGACGCTCAAGGCGTCGATGAACCTGTACACGACCGCCATGTTTGGCAAGTCGGCCTTGTCGCGCGTGCAACGGGAGATGTTGGCCGTCGTCGTTTCTCGTGCCAATGAGTGTCACTACTGAACGCTCGCCCACGCGGCCGACCTCCGGGCAGAGGTCAACCAGCAGCGATCCGATCAGAAGGCCGACGCAAACGGCAATAACACGACACCCGACGAAGCGGATGCGTGGGTCCGACAGATCACCGATGATTACCACCAAGCCAAGCTGAACGAAGTCGATCGTGCCCTATGCGACTACGCGTGGAAGCTCACGAAAACACCGGGTGCCATGACCGAAACTGACGTGGGCACGCTCCGCGCTACGGGTTTGGATGACACGACCATCAACGACGCCGCTCAAGTGGTCGCCTACTTCAACTACATCAACCGAATCGCCGACGGCCTCGGCGTCGATCCGGAACCGGACATGCCGAAGCCGTAGGGCACCCCTCAACTGCCGCTCTTCCCCGGCAAACAACACCAGAAAACCGCCCCATTCAGTCCGCCTCCAATCTTGGCCGTGGCTTGCCCGATTCTCCGCCCCTGCCGCCCGGTTTCGATACGACAGTACTGTTCAGTCGCGTCCGCCATCGTCCGATACACATCTGGGACTATTTTGGTCCCCATTCGCCGCGCGGCGTGCGCCATGGGCGGTGCGGCCGCGCGTGAGGAGAGTTATGACACCATGACGATGGCACTAAGCATCTTACCGAATACCGAGTTTCCCAACGCGACCGTTTCCCCGGACCGGCCTGTCAAACCGTTCAAGATTTTGCTGGCCGATCCGCCGGCGCTCGAGGACGATTACGACAAGGCCTACCCGAACCTGGGGCTTATCCAACTGATCGCGCAAATGCGCGAAACCACGCCACTGACCGACGACGATATTCTTTTCCTCGATCAGTTTCATACAACCGACGACCACATTCGCTTAATTGAAGAGCACCGTCCGAAAATCTACGGGATCAGCTTTGCGTTTCTGACCCAGCGCATCGCCTACGCCACGATCAACACACTCAAGCAGCGCTTCCCCGACATGCTCATCATCGCGGGCGGTCCGCATCCGACATCGGTGCCGAAGGTGGTCATGGAAGAGACGCTCGCGGACATCGTCTGCATCGGCGAGGGAGAGTTGTCCTTGGCCGGCATCATCAACGAGATGTGCCGCGGCGGGGATGATTTCTCGAAGATACCCGGGCTGCTATTGCGCACGCCGGATGGTCTGGTAGACACGGGCAAGCCGATCGCCGTCGAAAACCTCGACGACCTGCCCTATATGGCCTGGGACCGGATTGATTTTTCTCGGTTCGTCGGGCAGCACTATTGCAAATCCAACAAGCAGTCGTGCATCGTGATTAGCCGGGGTTGCCCGTTCAAGTGTACGTTCTGCTCGCTACCGGTCTGGCGCGCGGCCAAGCCGTACGTGCGTATGCGCTCCCCGGAACACATCGCCGGCGAGGTGGCATGGCTCTACAAGCTCGGCGTGCGTGAGATCAAAATCGTTTCTGACGAAATCAACGTAACGCTGCCCTGGGCGAAGGACGTCTGCCGTGCGATCGGCGACCTCGGGCACGAGGACTTGTTCTTCCAGTCTAACCTACGCGCGGACAAGATGGACGGCGAGCTGGCCCACCTGTTCAAACGGATGAACATGTGGTTGGTTCACCTGGGCGTGGAGAGCGCGAACGACCGCGTGCTCGACGGCATCGAAAAAAAGATCACCGTCGAGCAGACCGAGGCGTGCCTCAAGTTCCTCAAGAAGAACAACATTCGCGTCTTGCTGTTCATGATGGCGTTTCAGCTTTGGGAACGCGACGGCGAGTTGCAGTTCGAAACGCCCAAGGAAATCCGGCGTTCACTCTGGTGGGTGTGGAAGCAGTTTTTCCTACGCCGCATGAGCTATATGACCTGGTCCATCGCCACGCCCATGCCCGGCGCACCGCTGCAAGAAATTGTGGATCGCCACGGGCTGAAGTCCGCGACCCAAGTGCTCGACAACTGGAACCGCAACAAAGACTACCTCGGCATCGACCTGACTTCACTCGGCATCCAAGAAAAAACCAAGATGCGTATGCTCCGCGCGGGCATTTTGTCGAAGGGCGTTTTCGCGGTGTTCGGCGGCAATTTCGATTGGCGTCGCAACTTCTACCGGCTAGGCATCTTGGCCCGCAGCTTCTTCGGCAAGTGGAACGTCGTCCCGGTCGAGGCAAGAGCCGAAACGGCTTCGACCAAGACAATGCCTAAGTCGCTGGCCGGAAGCGCCACAACCACAACGACACCCCCAATCCTAAACCGCCCGCTAACCACAAAAGTTGAAGGGTAAGGTTGCGGCTCCGGTTCCCAACTTCAACCATTTTGTCGGACGAAACTCAACCAACAAACAACATGCCTTTCCGAACGGCTTCAAGCTGGGTCTTGTCCCATATGATGCTGATCCAGCAATCCTGACCAAGCTCATCAATCCGGCCCGGGTTCTTCACGGATGGCGGCCGCGATGATTTCAACTATGGACATGGTTTCGAGTTGGTGGGTTGGGTCTTGACCCGGGCTGGCGTCTACCGTCAGGCACGCCACGACCGACGACCGATCCGCGAGGGACGGCAGCGGCACACGAACCGTCGCGCCGCCGGGAGCTTGGCAAAGCAGAAACCGATCCACGACCACGTCGTCCAGATCGAGCCGGTACCGAAACACTTCTTCCGCCGTCCGGTCAAATAACGCAGAAAACGCCATCCGCAGCTCAGCAAGATCGAGGCTGTCAACATCCGCGACGAACGGGGCGGACGCCTCAACCAGTACGGTCCTTTCGATCTTCATGCGTGCCTTGCTTTGACGGAAACGGCCTACTCATAACGGAAGCTGATAGTCGCCCATGTAGCCCTTCTCTTGAAACAAGGCAAAGAGCGATTCGATATCAGGTAAGATCGCAGTGGCCGTCTCTGTGATAAACGGCGAGGGCTCGGACTTCGGCCGCCACACCACATAAACCTCCTTCGTGCTCTCGAACGCATGTTGCAATTCACGCTCCACACCAGAGGATAGCGCCGGGTGGCCGCCGGGCATGGTGGGGATGTAGCTGACGATCATGTCGGACTGGTCAATGAGTTTGAAGTCTCGCGCGTAGATCTGCCCGTCGATATCCCCGGCCAACCGCGCAATCTCGGCAGCACAGAGCGTGACGTCTTGCTCGTTCACGCGCACGGTGATGTGCGTGTCGCCGCGTTTCGTGGCCTCACCGGCCTCGATCAGCAAGCGTTTTTCGTCAACGTCGGCCGGGTCGAACGCGATAAAATGCTCGGCCAGCGCATCGCGAAAACGCTCAAGCTCACTCAAAATCGCCGGCTGGTTGAACACATGCGTCATCGGAAACGAGGGGTACACCCGCTTACGCTCCGGCTCAAACATGAGACGGTAGACCGACTGCGCCGTGAGACGCGTATTGGACCGCGAGACGACATACGCATGCCCATAGCCCGCTACAGCCTCGGCCATCGCCTCCGTGACGACCATCTCCTCCTCGCGCCAGACGAGAATGTCCTTGAGCGAGTGCCGAATCTCGTGTTCACGCTCGAGCCGTTCATGCACGGCATCGACGTTGTCCACCAAAGTGACGTACAGGTCCGCGTCCAGTTCCTGCATCTGCACATGGTCATACGCGTGGAACAGCCCATGCTTCCAACGAAACGTCGCGTGCGTGTTGACGATGATATTCGAGCCGCGCGAAGCCTCCGCGAGGATATCCTTAAACACGCTCCGGCGAAGCGCCGTCAGCCGCTGCCGGGGCAGGTCGAGTATGCGGCACGGTGAAATATCAGGGGCTTCGGCGCACATCATCTCGCCGACGTTAAACAGCTTCACGTCGTGCGCGTGTTGCCGCGCGATCTCAACCACTTGTTCCAGAAATTGCTTCTTCTCAAGCCCAACCTGACCCGTCACAATCAAACGAACGCCGGAGTGAGTGTGGCTCCGCTCGCGTGAGAACGGAAGCTGAGGGGAAGGGGGAACGTCAGACATGAGTCACTAATTGCATTACTGACCGGCCGGATCACCGAACTCTTGAACCCAGTAGATCGAATGTTCACCACCCGTACGGACGCCGACACCAATCTCAGTCCAACGGTCGTCCAAAATGTTGGCGCGGTGCGAATCACTGTCCATCCAGACGCGCATCACGTCGGCCGCCGTCGGCTGACCGGCGGCGAGGTTCTCACCGACCGACCAGAACAGATAATCACCAGCGGCCGCCCGTTCACCCGGACCATAGCCCGAGTCCGGATCGGTGTGGCCAAAGAAGCCGCCCTCGATCATGCGGCAGGCGTAGTCACCGGCAAACTTACTCAGCACCTCAGATTTAACGACCGGAGCCAAGCCGACACCGGCCCGTTCCAGATTGACGAGCTGCAACACCTGGTCACCGAGCGACTCCTCGTCAGCCTCGGTAACGCACTTGGCCGCCCCTTCGGCAGGCGCAGAGGGCGTAAAGCAACCAGCCGAGAAGCCGGTAAGCCCAATAATCTGCGCTAGGATGATCAACCTGCGTAACGTCAAAACCAACTCCCACCAAACCACCAGAGATGACGACAATCCGCCAACTATGTTATGCCATTGTATCCGGCGTTCGGGCAACCGCAAAGGATTATTTCCGCCGGTCCATACCGCTCGTGAGGGCCACCCAAAGGGGCTTTCCCGGCCGCTATCCGTGCCAACCCTGTTTTTTCGGTCGTTACGGTGCCCAACTTTTTTCTGCCGGCACACAAAGAACATCGTCTGCCCGAGGCAGGTGTCTTGAAAGGTGCTCGCCCCACTACCGGCTCAGAACCCCGAAAACGGCCTGCCGGCACCTCTGCGGCCCCAGAATCGCCGGTGTTTATTCCCACGCGGTCGCGGACCGACGTCCGTTATGCTAGAAACGCCATTTTGCGAGCCAGCGACACACGAGACCTGCTAAGGAGCGAGCCGTTGAACAAGCATTTGACCCTCGGACACAGTCCGGACCCCGATGACGCCTTCATGTTCTATGGGCTCGCGAAGGACAAGTTCGACACCAAGGGATGGACGTTCGAGCATGTGCTACAGGACATTCAAACCCTCAACGAGCGAGCGACGCGCGGCGAGTTGGACATCACCGCCGTCAGCATTCACGCGTACCCATACATCGCCGAAACCTACGCCCTCACCGCGTGCGGTAGCAGCATGGGCGACGGCTACGGACCGATGGTCGTGGCCCGCTACACAATGAGCATCGAATCATTGCGCGGTAAAAAAATCGCTATACCCGGTGAGCGTACGACGGCGTTTCTTGCGTTGAACCTGATCCTCGGTGTTGGCACATTCGAGCACACCGTGGTGATGTTTGATGAAATCCTACCGTATGTTGCCAGCGGCAAGGCCGACGCCGGGCTGATCATCCACGAGGGGCAACTCACCTACGCCGACCACGACCTGGAATGCATTGTCGACCTCGGGGCGTGGTGGAAGGAACAAACGGACATGCCGCTCCCGCTGGGCGGCAACTGCATCCGGCGTTCGCTCGGCCAAGAAGCGATGGAAGAAGTCACGGCGATTCTCAAACAGAGCATCGAGTACAGCTTGGCCCATCGTGATGAAGCCGTGGCCTACGCCCTACAATACGCGCGCGACATGGGGCACGAGTTGGCCGATAAGTTCGTCGGCATGTACGTCAACGAATGGACCATCGACTACGGTGACGTGGGTCGACGCGCCGTCACCGAGCTACTGCGCCGCGGCGCAGCAATCGGCATGGTGCCGGATATCGGCGAAATTGCGTTCATCGGCTAGCGCATTGATCGCGTGACAAGCTCGTATTAACACTTCGGCGCTGGAATCGTCATCACTAGCGAGACGAGCGAGCGAAAATGATGCCGAAGTACACCTGCGCCTGTGGCGCGACATACAAGTTTCACGCAACATCGGCCGGCAAGAAGGCCCGCTGCAAGAAATGCGGCGCGGTGTTCTCGCTACCCGACACGGATGATCCGCCTGATGGCACCATCGCCATTGCGGCCGACGATCCGTTCACCCAGGAAGTCACCAAAACCGTCGCCACGCAGGGCGAACTGTACATCCCGCCATCTTCCCCTGGTGCCGTGACCTCAGGCATCCTCGGCTCCAGCATCGTCGGTGCCGTAGAGCCGCCGACGAGAAGCTTCACGACAGACGTGCTCTGGACGTTTCTGTTTCCCACCACCGCCAATAACTTCGTTACGTTTGTCATGCTTCTGATCACTTTGGTTGTGGCTTCTTTCTTCGCATCTATCAAACTCTTCGGGCTCATACACCTTGTAGCAGCGGGTCTGTATGTGGCCGTGATCGGTTGGTACTGTGCGTACCGCTTCAGTATTTTGACCTCTGCGGCCGGTGGCGACGAGGAACTTCCCGGCTTCGTCGCGCCGACGAACTGGCTCATCGAAGCCTTCCAGGCCATGTTCAAATGGTTCGGTAGCTGGATCGTCGTGCTGATCCCGGCGATCGCCTACCGCATTTGGTATTGGTCCGCACAGCCGGTGACACCTCCAATGGCAACCGGTCCGGGCGTGATGCAACCAGCGATCATGCCGGGGAGCATCATACCCGATTGGATGAACGATATCACCGCCGCAGCGGAGGGGCTGTCCGGCATCATGGCACTACCGCCGGACGGACTCGACCCGTTCAAGATACTGGTCGTACTGGGGCTATTTCTTTGGCCGTTCGTGGCGTTGTGCGTCGCGCTCGGCGGCTTCAGAACGCTGGTCCGCTTTGACCTGATGCTCGTAACGGTTGGCAGAACGATCGGCGTGTACTCGATCATGGTGGTGCTCATCTGGGTGGCGTTTTTCCTGGAACACACACTCTCCACGCTGACAAGCAGCAAGGCCGCCGCGGTCGCCGCCGCAACCGGTACCCCGGCCACAACATTCGGCGCAACGGCAGTCGGCGGCATCTGCGTACTCGGCGTGGGCATCTACTTCGACATCGTGCTGATGCGACTCATCGGACTGTACTACCACCACTTCAAGAAAAAGTTCGCCTGGAACTGGGGGTAGCACGAAACCAAAGGCTCCCCTGAAACGCCCATAACACCCGGATCAGGTTCCGGGTATCGGTTCAACACTTCGGGAAATCCAAAAGGCGCATACGATGCCAAGCAGCGTACCGATGGCGAGCCCTACGTTCATGATTGTCGAACTCGCTGAGAGTGACGCGGCGGCATGGCTGGCGATTCGATCCGTGTTCGTCATACCGGCGTCGGAAGTCGTCTGACATGCAACGATCAAGTGCTGTCCAGCCTGTTGCTGCTGCTTGTCCAATTTCTGGAATACCAGCCAGTTGTCCAGTAGGTCATCCATGGCGGTCTTGTAGTTGGCGGCTTCCGCCTCGATCTTGGTGATGCGGTTGAGATCCTCTTTGAGACGGGTGATCTGTCGGAGGGAAGCGAACTTGGTCTCCATCGTGTCGAAGTTGACTCGGGCCTTCTCAATGCTTGTTGGATGATGCAACGACTGGGATTTGAAGCAAGCAAGTTGTGTCGCGTTTCCAAGTTCGATCACGTCATTGACCAACGTGATCTTCTCCAGACGTTCGAGGCGTTTGGCGGCATAATCAACCACCAGTACCGTGGCGTCGTCGGTGGCGTGCGGTGGCTCTTCGACAGCCACCGCCAGCAACCGGCTCTGTTGCGGGTGGGTGCCAAGCCATTTGATTGTACCGTTCTCTATGTCATAGACCGCGCCTACGACCTTAACCTTGCCCGCCTTGACCCGCTCCTGCACGGCGCGGCTCTTCGTAAGCACCTGCTCGATCGAATGCCACACGTTCTCCACAACGCCCGCGTTCACGAGGGCCGAACCAATCAAACCAGGGTTTGCGATGAGCACCTTGGCCACGGACGGCTGGATGTTCTTCAACAGTGCCGGGATGCTGCCGTGTGTCGTAGCCCCTGTCACCACTGCGGTGACCGCGCCACAATTGGTGTGCCCCAGCACGACCAACAGCGGGGTCTCCAGGTGGTCAACGCCGTACTCGATGGAGCCCAGCTCATCAACGGCACAAACATTTCCCGCAACGCGCACGGGAAAGAGGTCGCCTATCCCCTGGTCAAACAAAGCCCCTACGGGAACACGCGAGTCGGAACAGGCCAGAATCGTGGCCGGCGGGTGTTGGTTCCCCACGACAGTTTCCGTTCTTCGCTCCTGGTTGATATGAGGATTCGTGAGATGTCCTTGGACATACCGCAGGTTACCTTGCTTGAGTTGTTCGATCGTCTGATCGCCCTTGGGACACGGTTGCGCAGTGATCGAACCATTGACGATCGAACCGTTATAGTCAGCCGTTTCTTGGGGTGCGGCACCACCGTGGGATGCCTCCGACCCGGTCCCAGGTGGGGAGCTATCGTCTCCGCCCAGTTCTTCCTGCATCATCTCGTTCTGGTGTTTGAGTAGCGCGGTGGCATTCTCCATGTACGCAGCCGCCGCTCGATTGAGTTCCTTGTAGTCGCCCTCAATCCTCTTGTTTGTTGCGACGGTTTCCTCGATTAGCTTCTTGTACTCGTCAACGGCGGCCGTCGCTTCTTTGACTTGCCCTTTGAGTGCTTTGAAGTGAACGGCTTTCTCTGCCAGGTCTTTTGCCTCTGCGAGATGTTTGTCCACCGCGGCCAACTCTTTCTTCGCTGCCTCGTAATAGGTAGGGTCGTTGGTCAAACCGTAGCCACGCATCTGGTACATCAAACGGCTGGCGGCCCCGCGCAGCGCCGTGGCGACCCTTACTTCGGGAATATATTCGCTGGTGAGCATTTCCGAATCGGTCTTGGCCGTCTGCATGCTCCAAACGCCCATTTCGCCCAAGACTACGGAAATCACGATAACGATCGAGAATCCGACGGCGATACGCTTGCCCACTCTCATTGGCCCAGCCATGGGTTCAACCTCCCTTTCTTGAGACTCGCGCAACGCGCGTTGGCTAGAGACCCGCAATCTCCTGCAAGTGAGGGGCCACAGATAGCGGTGAGCGTCGAGAAGATGACAAAGAGCACAATGAACGGGTACGTACCACGCCAACAAGGCTAAAAACACAGCATAGAACCAGATTATGGCCGCGACGCGTTCATCTTACCTTAGGCACGAGAGCCTGCTGCGCACCCCCAGCTTCGGTCTACCGTGAGGGGGTGTCGTTGTCATTCGGTGGCGGGGTCGACATCCGGTCGTTACTTGGAAACACGGTGTCCAGTTGGAGACCTTTCGGGCCTGCATCCCAAAGATGGATCGCGGGCTTGGTTTGTGTGTTCGCAGGGCTCAGTGCATCCTGGCCTAACCACAACGGTTCGGCTTGTGTACCTGCCGCGGCCGCCGGCACCGGACATGGCGTGCTGTTTGAACCCACGAAGTCGCTCGCCCCGAACGCCGCACCGTGGGCGTGGCAGGATTGGCAGCCGGTGCAGAAGTCGTGCCAACTGTATGCAGTACGCCAGTCTACGTGGCAGGCGCTGCAAAGGCTGACATCACTCCCCCAGTCCACCGTGGTGCCACTAATGGTCACGGTGACATCCCGCACCGTCCCGAATGTATCGAAAGGCGGACCGTTAAACCCTGCACCCGTACGCGTGCCGTCGTCCACAAACATGGTTCCGTCAACGGTGTCGCGTATCATGTAGGGGTTTCCGACGGGGTTGGCCGGCGTGGCTGAGCCGTGCGGATCGTGGCAAACCGTGCAGTCCATCACCGCATCAGGAGCGCCGGAATAGCCGCCCCAGCTTCGCTTCGAGTCGAGGCCGTGCGCCGAGTGCGTCCACGAATAATCCGCGTACCAGGGACCGGGAACATAGTCGCACGAGTCGATACCGCGAAGGCTTGAGCAGTCGGCCGTCAGGCATGCCCCGCCCAGAATGGTGGTCCAATCAAAACCCAAGGTGCTCCATAGCGGGTCGTTCGGATCGATGACCGGCCCCACGACGTCGGGTGGGAAGCCGGGGTCCAATGGTCCAGTGCCGCCACCGTGGCACGACAAACAGAAGTCGTTTCCGCTTCCAGTCCAAGCGGTCGTCGTGTCGAACGGGTCCGCAATCGGCTGCGTTGCGGAAGCGTTATGTGCCCCATGACAGTTGAGGCACTCCAGTTTAGCGCCACTGAATAGCTGGTCGGCGTTGCTGATGTCGTGGTGACTGTTGCCCGCACGGAGGGTTCCCTCATTTCCGAAGCAGGTGTCGCCAAACATCTCCTGCCACTGGAGCGTACCGGTGAATTTTGACGCCACATCCGGCGGTGTGTTACCGTTACCAAACGGATCGAAAGCGTTGGCGAGGCGGGTAGCGCCGTCGGCATCATGGCACGCGGCGCAGAAGTCAGATAGGTCCGGGTCGGTCGCGAGATCGTTTGGAGTGATGAAGCTGTAGAGGGTGCCACTGTCCGCGTCGAGCAGTTCGACGTAGCCGTTCATGTGGGTTGTCACGTCGTGGCACACCGTGCAGGAGCCGCTGTCCAACACCGCGCCATAGTGGGCGTGACTATCCCCCACGGGGAACTCGCCCACGATAGCCCGCCGCCCGCCAACGGGGATTCCGTCACCGTTGTCCTGGGGACCGGCGTGGCAGGACGTGCAATCTCCACCAACGGGCATGAAGCCCGTGTCATGAGGGTGGCAACTCGTGCAGGACGTGCCGTCGTTATGGGGTACACCGGCACCATCGTAGGTGTGGTACGCCGTCTGTGTGTGGCAAACCTGACAGATCCCATCGTTGATCGTCGGATCACCATCGTCGAAGCTGTTGGCACCGGTCCTCGCTGTAAACAACACGGGCGTATCTAGGCCGAGGGTCACGTTGGTAACTATGGGAGCGATGAGCGAAAGATTGCTGCTGCTCACATCGTGCATGTCGTGGCAATCGACGCAGGTGGGCTGCCACGCACCTGTCGGCGTGTGACCGATATGGTCCACGTGGCACTGTCGGCACATGGCGCCGTTGGTGTTATTGGCTCTTAGGTATGGCGCAGCAGCTTCACTGGTGTGCTGATCGTGGCAGGTGGCGCATTTGATATTTCCAGCGTCAAGGTAGGCCTCGAGCGTGCTGCCCGGCGGTGGACCCACGGAACCGACGCCTGCGTTGACAGCGGGTACGTCCCAGGCGTGTGTCCGACCGGCGCGACCGGAAAGACCAAGTTTGTCTAACTCGTGGAGTGGTTTCGTCATGCCTTGTCCGCCGCCCACATGGCATGAAAAGCAAAGTGACTGCTGCCCTTCGGTTAGGGATGGGTTGTCGCCCGGTTGCCCTGGAACGCCGTGGCACCGCCCGCAAACGACCGAAGCGTCAAGCATGTGCGGCCCGTCAAAGCCGTCGGTGCTGGCGACCACCGGGAAACCGGTATCGAAGATCGCTTGCCTTATCTTGGTCTGACGCCCCATTGATTTGATTCGTGGCCCGTCGGTTGTTCTGTCTCTCGTATCCAACGCTCGCACGGTGTCGTAGGCGGTGTCATACGTGGAGCGGTCGGTGCCCGCGGGACTTGGACTGGTCTCTTGCCGACGCGCGGCGCTGATCGTACCCAAGTCCGGCGTGAGGAAGATCTCTACGCTCGAGGTGTTCGTGCTGACGACATACAGTCTTGTGCCGTCGTTGCTAAGCGCCAGCCCGCAGGGTGAGCGTAAGCCGCCGGGTGCGGCTCCGTAATCGACGACCTTTCCCAACTCCGTACCGAGCGGGTCAAACAGGCGGACGGTGCTCATGAAAGCGTCGGCCACGTAAATGTTGCCGACAGCATCGACCGCGAGGCCCAGCGATCGTGGCATCCATCCTTCATCTCCACCGCCGACGAGGAACCTGATCCGGTAGCCAAATCGGTGGGTGAAGATTCCGGCCGACGTGAACACCTGTATGCGGAAGTTGTCATGATCGGCCACGACAAGCCGGCCGTTGGTTTCGTCCACGGCGACGGCACTGGGGTATTGAAACTACCCGTTTTGCTCACCATGAGTCCCGAGAATCAAAGCGAGTGCGCCGCCGGAATCAAACCCGTAGATCCGATCACCGTCCGCATCGGTAACGTAAATGTTTCCGGTCGAGCCGGCCACAGTGATGTCCGTCGGACGCACAAAGCTAACGAGGGGTTCGGTATCGCCGAGAAGCCCCGTTCGTATGAACGTAGCGTCGTAGACGGCCACCGCCGCACTATCGCGCAAAGAGACGAAAAACCGTCCGTCCGGATGAGCGGCAATGCCCACGGGAACCTCCGAAACGACGAAGGTACCCTGTAGCGTTCCTGCGGCGTCGTAGCAGACAACGTAGCCGTTGGCCGGGTCAGTGACCCAGACACGATCATCGGGAGCCACTGTCACCCGCGCGGGGCTGTGCAGCGCCTCGCTCAAAGTTCCCACGTGCGACAACGGTGCGACCTGCCCGAGCGGCACGAGACCAACGGCGATTATCAAAGTTGAGAACATCCCGGTTTCTCCTTCCAGTCGAATGGGCTCGGGGCATGCGAACCCCTAGGAATTGGCTGCAAGGATCGTACCAAAGGGCAAGCGACGGCTCGCTCGTAACGCGCAGCGAGATCGATATTGCGAGGCCACTCGCCCGGAGAAACATGTTCCGGAATGGGCTTGTCAATCCTGGCAGCAGTGATGGGCGTTTTCTTGCTTGCCGGTGCCGGCGTGGGGGCTAACTCGTGTGTCATCCCCAACTTTCAACAACGAGATGAGCCTATACGACACCTCCCGAATGCGAGAACGGGGAGGCGGTGAAAGACCGTTAGGGGTATGACTCCCGACGCCACGATACCTCGGCTCCGGACGCGGGTGTAAGACCGGTGAAGCGGTAGTACGTGGGGTGGCATGGACAAGCGTCGCGGCCATGGCATGGCGCATACAGAAAAGGCTCCCGAAGCGACGCTTGCCCGTGTTTTCCCCTGTTGGGTCATCACGGGCAAACGCCGCAAGCTGCGTCTATTGAACCTTCGCAAGCCCGATCCTGCGGCGTTTGTCCATGCCACCCATCCGCCAATTCTGTCTTGCGGCTCCGAACGCTGACGAATTGGCCGCCGTTTTGGCGAGCCAACGGCTGGGAAGTCATTCGGTTGAAAATGGCCCGTCCCCCACCCTACGGGAGTACCCGAAGGAAGGACGGGGCACCCGTTTTCGGGGTTGATTCTAGGTGTTGGGAGTGGGTTAGTCAGGTGATGCTTCCACGTGGCTTATCCTTCTCGCATTTTCTGCACGCATTTTCTCAGTGCGGGTAGTGTCAGGCAGTTCGCGATGTCGCTCTTTACGGCTCCGGCGCGGCGGGCTGTGGCTATGCCGTGACGTAGTTGGTCTAGCCCCTGCGTGCGGTGGGCGTCGGTGTTGATTGAGAGCATCACGCCTGCGGCGATCGCCTGTCTAGCGTGGTCATCTTTCAGATCCAGCCGCATCCAGTTCGCGTTGATCTCCAAGAACGTGCCGGTTCTCGCGGCCGCCTCGATGACCTGACGCATGTCGATCTCCATCGGCGCGCGGCGTTGGATAAGCCGACCCGTAGGGTGGCCGATCACGCATACGTTCGGGTTCTCGATCGCGGCGATCGTTCGTTCTGTCGGGCTGAGTTTTTTCGATTTGTCAGCTTTGCCCATAGCGGCGTGGACGCTGGCGACCACCCAATCGCACTGCGCGAGAAGATCATCCGGATAGTCGAGCGAACCGTCGGGTAGGATGTCGCACTCAGTGCCCACAAGAATCGTGATGCCCCGCACCTGCTTGTTGGCATCACGAATAGCCTGGATGTGTTGCGTCATCCGCTCGACCGATAGTCCGTTGGCGATGGTTGAGCTTTTCGAGTGGTCGCAAATGGCGATGTAGTCGTACCCGCGTGTGAGCGCCGCCCGGGCCATTTCCTCGATCGTATTTTTCCCGTCGCTGGCCACGGTGTGCATGTGTAGGTCGCTGCGGATATCGTCGAGCGTCACAAGCTTCGGCGATTCTTTCAGGTCAAACTCACCACGATCCTCGCGCAGCTCCGGTGGGATCATCGGCAATCCTAGCTGCTCGTAGATGTCCGCCTCCGTCTCGCCGGCGATGCGGTCTTCACCGTCGTGCAGCCCGTATTCATTGAGCCGCCATTTGTTCTTGATGGCGCGTTCGCGCAGGCGGATGTTGTGTTCCTTGGAACCGGTGAAATACTGCAGCGCCGCGCCAAACGACGCGGGCGCCACCACGCGAAGGTCGATCTGCAACGCCCTGTCCGTTTCGATCTCCACCGTGACCGAGCCTTTGGTGCCACCGGATGCCAATACCCGCTTCACCTCTTCAAACTCAGTAAAGGCTTTGATAATGGCCGCTCCGTCTTGCGCCTGACAGAGGATATCAATGTCACCGATGGTTTCGAGCCCGCGCCGCAGCGAGCCGGCAATCTCCACCCGCGTCACGCCCGGAAGCGCCCCGATGCGTTCGGCGAAACTCTCACCGATCGGCAGAGCTACGCCGCGCGGCGTGCGATCACCGCTTGTTTCCAAAAAGGCAATCCCCTCAGCAATTTTTTTCACGCTCGCAGCACCCAGCCCGGGCAGCTCGGCCAGCTTTCCGGAGGCGACGGCTTTTTTCAGATCTTCGAGCCCGCCCACGCCCAGCTCTCGATGGGCGAGCGCTATTTTTTTTGGCCCGAGTCCGGGAATATCCAGCAGGCGCGGCAGCCCGCTCGGGAGTTTCTCGCTCAAAGCGTCCAGGACATCGATACGGCCCGTTTCAAGGTAGGTGACAATCCGCTCGGCCGTACCCTTGCCGACCCCGGAGAGCTCAGTCAGGCGTTTTTCTGAGGCGAGCGTGGCGATGTCCTCGGCGCAGTTCTTCACACTGCGGGCGGAGCGACGGTAAGCGTTAATGCGAAACACGTCGGCCCCGTCGATCTCCATCAGATCGGCGATGCGCTCAAACAGTTTGACGAGATCGGCATTGACCATGCGTACAGTGTACCGCAGAGCGAACGCACGGGCGAGACGAGGGGAAGGAACAAACGAACCAATCGCGTCGCCTGCCAGCTTGAATACCCGTGCGCTGAGTCCCCCTCCGGGAGCACCTGCAAAGACTAGGCGGCGACGGGTTGGCGGCGCAGGAGCACCGTACCGAAGATGGCAAGCATCATCGACATCGCCACCAATCCCCACGTAGAGGCTGCAGGAACT
Organism: Planctomycetota bacterium; assembly: GCA_024278695.1. Classification (GTDB taxonomy): domain Bacteria; phylum Planctomycetota; class Phycisphaerae; order UBA1845; family UBA1845; genus JAJRSP01. The sequence continues at coordinate 17,135 of JAJRSR010000280.1, forward strand.
GGGACGGTGTATACGATCCGTAACGAGGGTCGGTCTGCCGGGTTCGGCGTCTCGCGGCTGTCGAAACGCTTGGCCGAACCTGTGAAAGACTCTTCACCAAGTGCGAGCCACCCGAAGTTGCTGGCCGGGCTGGTTCGCCATTGCTCCACGTCGGCCAGGAGTGCCGGAGTCGAAGCCCATGTGTACGTCCCGAGCCCGATGACAATGGCGATGGCGCTTTCCGTAGCGCTGAAATCTCCGCCGGCGCTGGTCCAAGCGGCGGTGTTGAAGAAACGGTGCAGCCAGGTGGCATCATTCGCTGCGGAAGGAGCGCCGGTGCCTTCTTCGCCGGTGGCGTCGGAGGTGCCCTCGCCCCAATCGGCAAGGACGCGGTGCAACGAGATGACCGTCGCGCCTTCGATGGTGCGCGACATGTTCATGGTCAGGGCGACATCAACAATCGTGGCACCGGAAGGCAGGGCCGCCGCAACGTCAAACTTCAGCACAGCCCGACGTAGTGATTGCCCGTCCGGTTGGTTGGTCCGACCAGCGAAAAGATACTGTCCCGCGCCATTGCTTAGCGCCCCGGTCGCGTCTTCAAACAACGTATTGTCGCTCACGGGCGCGAGCGTGACGACCTCGGCCTGCGCTGCGGTAGAAACGGCAGCCAACAGAACGAAGCCAAGTAACTGAAATCGAATGAACATGATGCGCCCCTTGATTGCCCGAGTTCCAGTGCTTGTCGCCTACGTACTCGGGCTCCCCGATTAGTTGTATCGTGAGCCCCCGTTCCGACCGCCGCCTTCGCTTTCCCCGGCGACGCGTGGCACTGTAGCACAAACCCCCAAGCATTACGACTGAAATCTGTCTCGGGCATGGCTGGGCACGACAAAAACGGCAATGTTGGCTCGGACAGCGCGTTACGGTGCTGCCGTGAAAACTCGCTGCATCTCCGCGTAGTCGTTGAGGTCCACGTCATTGTCAGCATCAGTATCAAACACGCTACAGGTCGCGGTTACGCCTGGGCCGTCTAGCGACGCGGTGAAGCCCGGGTAATCGTCCAACATGACACCACCGTCGCAGTCGAGGTCTCCGGAAGCGCACGGGCCAACGGAAACGTAGTGAATGGCGTCATCCAGGTTGATCCAGCCTACGTTTTCAGCCCAGACATAACCGGAAAACAGACGGTCACAGGCAGAGAATCGCGCACGATCACCGCCCAGGACGGCCGTGTCAAAGTTGACCCAACCGATGTTCTCGCCCCAGGCTTTTCCGAAGAGTTCTCCGGTTACGGGATCGATGTTCACGCCGAAGGTGGATGAATCGCTAAGGTCGTTGACGTAGGGGCCGCCGCCGTTGCCCATGTTGATCCAGCCGACATTTTCCGCCCAGGCAAAGCCCGAAAGATGATCGAGTGCGACGATGACGCCGTCTCCGATGGTCGGCACGTCACCGCGCCAGTTGATCCACCCGACGTTCTCTCCCCAAGTAAATCTCTGTGCGGCGTCGATATTGGAAGAAGACGACGGCACACCCGCCACGGCCACCGTGCCGATGACCAATAATGAAAACAACGCTCGATACATGACTGACACTCCTGCCTTTATGCAAAAAGTTTGCCCGAGGTCCGTGGCTTCTGCGCCCGCTGCACTTTGGGAAGACCCCGACCATTGTCAGGGCGAGCCCCCTGAACCTGAAAAGCTGGTCCATCGTGTCATCATGATACCTACTCGAAGACGAAGTTCGCCCAGGGATTGCTTGACGTAATGATCACGTTTGGCGTCGCAGAATAGTCGAAAATCTCCCCAACCTTGTTATTCAATGCGATATCGTAGTCCGTATCGTTTCGGGCGGCGCTGTTCTTGATAATGAAGTTATAGAACCCCGTGCCACCGATTCCGGTGACGTTTTGCTGCACGCTGTTCCCCTCAATACGGGTTCTCCGCCCACTAACGTTGATACCGGTCGCGTTATCATTACAACTGTTTCCTAGGATGATCGCGTTAAAACCCGCCTGAATCCCATCGCCGCCGTTGGCGCGACAGACGCAATGATGTACACCGCCGCCAATTGAGATGACGATGCCGTGACCGGCGTTGGTTTCCGCCGTGCAGTTGTTCACGACGCTGCCGTTTCCTGCGTAAATCCCATCAGCCGCTGTAGAGCCAGAGGCTGCGCACCCTTCAATGGTGCTGGTAAAGACCGAGTAGATGCCAGTGCCGTTGTTGTTTCTGGCCGTGCATTCCTTGACCGTGCCGGAGCCTAGATAAATACCATGCCCACCGTTTCCGATGGCGGTACAACCTGTGACGATATTGGCATACCCCAGCCAGAATCCGCGACCCACGTTCCCAGCCGCCGTGCAGTTGCTAACGACACACCCCTCGCCCGTACCCAGACCCCTGTGGCCTGCCGCTGCATCGGTTCCGTTATTCATTAGGGTCAGATTTTCAAAGCGGGACTTGGAGGTGGAGCCCGCGAAAATGCCATGCTGCGGCCAGCCGCGTACGGTACCATTTCTGATTGTGATGTTCTCTTGCAGGTTAAAGACCATAATGCCCGTGCCCGTACCTCCCGAGAGCGTAAATCCCATGAGGTCAAGTGTGACATCGTTGCTCGAAATGGAGATTCCATTGCCCGCCGTCGTAATGTTCTCCGCGAGGTAGTAGGAACCCGGCGACGAGATGATCAGGGGCAGATCAGCCGCGCGGATGGCCGTTCGCGGCTCCACCTCGGCTAGTGTTTTCATCGTCGGAGCCACCGGTCCCGCCGGCGGGTCGAGGCTACCGGCGAGCGATAGTGAGTCCAAGCCCAGGATCGCACCAAGGCACGCGATAGCACAGACGGTATTTATTCGTTTAGGCACCACTCTCTCCTCCAAGTCAGTACAAGGTGTAGAACAAGCTTTCGGAAGTGTTGACGTACTTTGACGATCGTCACCCCTCCCCCACGTTTCGTTGCCCCTTCCTTAGCCCCAACCAAAGCCAAGAGAAGAAAGGAACAAGAATCTATGCGAGTGTAGCCGGACAACACGCGCTATTCAAGACGTGTGCTTGATGAAACCGTTGCGTTTATAGGGTGTTCTCGCAAACACGGCCGTGAATCCACATGAAAGACAAAGCCATTCAAAGTGGAATACGAAAAAGTGATTCAGTGCCGCGTCCGAAAACTTCGCAGGCTTCTCGGTAAGAACTACGGGCAGTCGAACAGTGCCAATACAAGTCGCATGACCACGCTACGTCTCCTCAGACAATCATTTTGAACGTCTACTGTTGGTATCGAGTCAGAGTCACACCCGGAACACCCACCCACACTTGCAAAGCCGGTTAGCCTAATCCGCTCAACCAGCCGCGGTCAAAACGGTCCGAAGATGGCTAGTGCCACATCTACAGCGCCGACCAACAGCGCGCCGGACACGATGTCTTTTCGGGGTGGTTGAGGCAATCGCTCGCGGGCCCACTCGGGCAGGCTTCCGGCGCGGAGCACGCCAAGCCCCATCAAGATAGCCATCGCCCCTAAAATCCCCGCGACGATGCGAAAAAACGAAACCGACATGCCGGTCCTCACGATGACGCAGAGGATCAGCAGAAGCAAACCGCCACACGCCCCTTTTAAGCCAAACGCAGCCCAGTTGTTCGCGTCTTCGACCTCTAGCATACGTCGCTTGATGGCCGCAACGCGATCGTGCCATTCCTTTCGGACAAACACCTGGCCACATTCCGGACAACGCTCAGACACGGCACCGGTCAGGTCATAACCGCACCCCACACAAAACGGCGGCGCGTCTTGCGATCGCGGTGGCCCGCTCATCTGCTCAAGCTCGGAAGGGTTTATCGGCATGTGCAACGCTCCCCATGGCACCAAACCGCCCGCAGCACCGGCGCGTCACCGCCGACGCGGCGTGGTCTACTCGTTCGAAGTTTCCAAGGCGCTGAGACGTTCCGAGATGCCGACCGGACCGACCAAGATCAGCGTGTCGCCGTGGTCGATAACTGAATCGGGCTCAGGGCTGTACAGCGTATCGCCGGCTACACGTTGAATCGCCACAACACTTCCACCGGTGATGCCCCTCACGTTCGAGCCCCGCAACGTCTTCCCCGCCAGCGTAGATGCCTCACCCACACGGTACTCGTCCATCTCCAATTCCACGCCCTCGCTTACCGTCTCGACAAAATCAACGACGTTGGGTCGCGTCAGCAACGCGGCCATCTTGCGCGCGCCGATGATGGGCGGGCAGATCACGCGCGTGGCACCCGCGCGACGAAGCTTGGCCTCCGTGGATGGATACTCCGCACGAGCGATGATACGCAGATCCGGCTTGATCGCACTGGCCGTCAAGGTGATGTAGACGTTGTCCGCATCATGTGGTAGCGTCGCCACGAGCGCGGCCGCCCGCATCAAACCCGCCTGAAGCAACACCTCCTCCGACGTCGCATCACCAACGATGTACGGGATGTTCGCCTCTTTGAGCTGGCGGATCTTGTCGTCGTGGGGCTCGATCACGACAGATTGGTACCCCTGCTTGCGAAGCTCTCGAACGACCAAAGAGCCCGTTCGACCGTACCCGCACAGGACAATGTGATTCCCAAGCTGACTGATCTCTCGCATCAGTTTCTTCCTCTCACGCTCTGAACGAAGCTCACCGCTGACGATCAGCGCAATGAGCGACGTGAATGCATAGGATACGGTCGCAATGCCGAATGTGATGACTCCGATGGTCCAGATTCGCGTCCGAGGCGACAACGGCCAGATTTCACTGTAGCCAACTGTCGAAACCGTAATGACCGTCATGTACGCCGCTTCGCTGAAGCTGGGGTTGTTCGGGGGTTCTTCCAGCAACATATAGCCAGCCGTGCCAACCAGCAGAACGGCGACAACCGCAAGCGTGGCGACCAACAATCGCTGTGCCGGTGACAATGTGCTTTCCTCCGCGGCGCTGCCGCCACCTTCCCTGATGACCGGTTCGAGTGTACCCTGAGCACGGTGAACTGCAACGCATCGTGCAGTTTGGGCTAAGACCCGACCGAGGCTGCGCCGATAGACTCGAGAGGGGTTGGCTGCTCCGGATGCTGGACTGGTGTTGGTCGAAAACGCTGGACGGTGCGGCAGCGTCAGGCAACAACAATAGATTTCACACGGAATGAGAAAGAAATGGGTAAGGATCGAGATCATTCGTCGCAACGGTTTCACGACCGCGAACAGCGAGCCAAGGACTACCAAAAACAACTCCCCGGCGAGGACGACGCACCACTGCCCCCCCCGGTAGAGCCGATTAAAGCCGACGAAAACCCTGACCGCAACGACCCCTGCTCATGCGGCAGCGGCAAGAAGTTCAAGAAGTGTTGCGGCAAGGCTGGCGGTTAGGCCATCAGACTCCCGTCGGGCCAAGGGTGGTCCATAGCTTTAGCCGTGTGGGGACACGAATCGGTCCCCATCGACTCACACACCCGCAATCCACACCCCTGGGGATAACTCAGCCTATTCAGAGGTGCGCCTTCAGACCGGTGATCCACCTCGCATGTCAGACTGAAAACGCGGCACCAACAAACAACGCGATAATCAGCAAGTACAAACCGACCAGCAATACGATCGGCCAAAGCACGGCTATCGCCGCGAGCCAGCCTGTCGTACCGTGGACCGTCTTCACCCCGTTAATCAGAATCACAATCTGCCACACACCCGCCACCGACCCACCACAAATAGGGACGCCATACATCACATAGGTGCCGAAGCTGTAGAGCGTCGTCCGAAAGGTTGTGCCCATCGGTTGACACTGTGGCACCGAGATGGCCAACGCAGCCTGGATCGCCAACGTCCAAATCCCACCAACCGCAAGCGGCCCGAACAACGGCATCACGAGCGCCATAAACCCATACATGATCGCGAAAAGCCAAACCGGGAACACAGCCCCCGGTGGCGGTGGCGGTGCCGCTCCACCCGGAAGCGACAACGCATTTTGAACAACCCCCGATGAAAAGGCCCACATCATAAGAAACTGCATGAACATCGACGGAACCATGCCGATGTAGGACGATATCATCGCAAACAGCCACGCCTCTCGCGTCGAGCGACCGACGTGCTCACGGTAGAACGAGGTCGGCCGAAGCGCCGTCTGCTTGAACGTCCGCCACCACGCCGGCCACAATCCGTGCAGCTTGCGGTTATCCCAAACCGACCCGATCCAGCCCAACGCATCGTCACGCTCCGGCACGACGCGAAGCTCTTGCAGTGACACGTCCGTCCCGCAACCGGCGCAGGCAAACGCACGCGGCACGGGCAAACCGCGATCGTCATTGCCAAAGTAGGCCTGATCACAATGCGGGCAGTGAAACGACACGGCACCCGGTTCAAAGCGGTACGCCTCCGTGTCAAAACCCTGCCCACACTCCGGACAATGGGCGCGAGTCAGATGAAACAAAAGGTAATCGCAATGTCGGCACCGCATGACGAGATCGTAACCGAACGACCCAGTCTCGGCGAACCTCACGCGCGCGGGTCTACGCCTCAGGCGGCATGGTCCGCGCCAGTTTGCCGGCCCGACCTGGCACCCGGCATCCAGTGCGGACGTTACCCGCGTTTGCCGTGTGGTCTCGGTTTTGGCTTCACTTTCATCGGCTCAACCGCCACACGCGACACGCTCATCGCCGGCACGTCTTTGAGCTCTTGAATCTTGTCGCGCAGCTTGGCCGCCCGTTCAAACTCCAGCGCCTCGGCCGCCTCCAGCATCTCTTTTTCCAACGCCGCGATGAACTCCGTACGGTCAAGCGTAGCTTCGTCAACGTGGATGGCCTGCGCAGCCACCTTATGGGCCGTCACGAGCTCCTCCAGGCTTGATCGGATTTCCTTGAAGATCGTCTTCGGTGTGATGCCGTGTTTTGTATTGTGCGCTTTCTGAATCTCGCGACGTCGATTCGTCTCATCCATCGCCCGCTGCATACTCCCGGTGATCTTGTCGCCGTACAGAATCACCTCGGCGTTTACGTTTCGCGCGGTTCTCCCTATCGTTTGAACGAGCGACGTTTCACTCCGCAAGAAGCCTTCTTTGTCCGCGTCGAGAATCGCCACGAGTGACACCTCCGGCAAATCAAGCCCCTCACGCAGCAAGTTGATACCCACGAGTACGTCAAACTTGCCCTCGCGCAGCTCCTTCAAGATCGTCACGCGCTCGAGCGTGTCGATATCGGCATGCATATACCGGCAGCGCATGCCCTCCCCTTCCATGTACTTTGACAAATCCTCGGCCAGCCGTTTCGTCAGCGTCGTCACGAGTGATCGCTCACCGGCCGCCGTCCGTTGCTGAACGCGCTGCATCAGGTCCGGAATCTGCCCGCGCGCGGGTACCACGGTAATCGGCGGATCGACCAACCCCGTCGGACGGATAATCTGCTCGACGACCTCCCCGCCGGTCTGTTCAAGCTCATACGGGCCGGGTGTGGCCGACACGAAGATCACCTGGTTCCACATCGCCTCAAACTCTTCGAACCGCATCGGACGGTTATCCAGGCAGCTCGGCAGACGAAACCCATGCTCGACCAGCGTGAGCTTCCGAGCCCGGTCGCCGTTGTACATCGCGCGAATCTGCGGCACGGTTGCATGGGATTCATCGAAGAATATCAGATAATCTTCCGAGAAATAGTCCACCAACGTATAAGGCTTCGCACCCGCCTCCGTGCCGTTGAGGTGGCGCGAATAGTTTTCGATCCCCGAGCAGTAGCCCACCTCGCGCAGCATCTCGACGTCGTATTTCGTGCGGGCCATGAGCCGCTGCGCCTCCAACAGCTTACCCAGCCGCCGAAACTTCTTGACTTGCAGGTCCAACTCTTCCAGGATCGATGCGGTCGCCGCGGCCACGCGCTCCTCCGGCATCACATAATGAACGGCTGGAAAGATGAAAATCTTGTCGTGCCGCCCTGTCGACTCGCCCGTGATGGGGTTGATGGTTTCCAGCTTTTCGATTTCATCGCCGAACATCTCAATGCGGTACGCAAACTGCTCATCAGCCGGGAACAGCTCGACGATGTCACCCCGAACACGAAACCCGCCACGTTTGAAGTCCATGTCGTTGCGCGAGTATTGCAGGTCCACAAATCGTTTGAGCAGCTCATCGCGATCCGTTTCGTGCCCGACCTCCAGCACGATCACGCTGGCCTTGTAGTCGTCAGGGCTGCCCAAACCAAAGATGCACGATACGCTCGATACGATCACAGCGTCGTTTCGCGAAACCAGCGTGCTCGTCGTGCTCAGGCGCAGCCGATCGAGATCATCATTGCGCGACGCATCTTTTTCGATATAGATATCCCGCTGCGGGATGTACGCCTCCGGCTGGTAGTAGTCGTAGTAGCTGACAAAATACTCGACGGCGTTTTTTGGAAACAGCCCGCGAAACTCCTCATAAAGCTGAGCCGCAAGCGTCTTGTTGTGCGAGATGACCAGGGTCGGTCTGTTCAGCGCAGCGATGACGTTGGCCGCCGTGAACGTCTTGCCGGAACCGGTCACACCGAGCAGACACTGATACTTCGACCCCGCACGCAAGGAGGCCGTAAGCTTTTCGATCGCGGCAGGCTGATCGCCCTGCGGCGTGAACGGACTGACGAGTTCAAACTGACCCAACGCGATAACTCCAAAACCTCGGACACCAGACCGCCCACGCTCGCCTCGAATGCTCCCGACGCAGAACCAGCGCCCGGTACCCAGCATCAAGTTCCCAGCCCCCCCGGCATCCATCGCCCGGAGACCAGCAACCGGCATCCCCCGTCTTGACGGCCGACCGGTGTCGATTGTACCCTATCCGACGATCGCTAGCCCCCATCGTCTAGTGGCCCAGGATATCAGGTTCTCATCCTGAAGACAGGGGTTCGAGTCCCCTTGGGGGTGTTTATAGAAACGTCGGCGTCAGACAATGACGACCGGCGTTTTCTATTGTCAGGACATGAACTTACGTCGTTTGTCGCGTTCGGTTTGGCCGGGCTGCCATCTTTCCGTCGATTACCATCCAACGCCCCTTTCTGCGGTGAAAAATCACCCGTAAAACACACGGGTGTACATGCTTTCGGCGGCTGGATGTCGTTCGTCCCGGTTGCCCTTAGAACGTCCGATTGGCGGACCTCGGCGTTGTGTTCGGACCATATGGAGCCATGAGTCAGGAACAAGTCCGGACAACACCGTGAGGCTCACGGACCCCACTGCACCATACTTGACCAAAGACCTGGACAACAACGTAGACCAAGCCGACCTCCAAACATCCAACGCTCTGGCGAATCCGTAACGATGGCCACGGAGCTGCCTCTGCCACGACACGCCGTCGTGCTGACGCTGAACCAACCTGCCACTTTACCGGCCAAGCAACTCGCGATTGTGCTTCGCGTTACGGATTACACCTCCCGCACGTGTCCATGCAGAATCTGTTGATGCAGAACCCCCCGTGCCCCAGTCGATGGGCACGAGTCTACCCGCCCCTGAAGCGTCACCTCGCTCCGGGATGACGTTTCCAAAAAAAAGAAAACGCAATCGGCACAAAATCCGGAAATTATTTGGGAAAATTAGCAGATGGACGAAAAACGGCCCTGATGGGCGTTAGAGCCACTATGCGACGCCGCTGTGCATTGCCGGGCCAACGGGCTGGGCGGTGATGATCTCGACCTCTTGATCGAGGATTTCATCCCAGCGCTCATCCACGCCGGTGGCCTGGGGTAGTGAGTAGGCCAAATCGATAAACTGCTTGTAGTGCCCGGCTTCGGAGGCGTACAACCCGCCGTAAAGCTTCGCGAGCACCGGGTCGTCGCAGCGATCTGCCAACACCGCGAACCGTTCGCACGAGCGGGCCTCGATCAGCGCGCTGACCATCAGCCGATCCATCAACTCGGCCGGTCCATGCCCCAGTCGAACCAAACCGCGAAGGTCGGCCGCGTACTGGCACCGGTGCTGTTTTTTGAGCCGCCCGCCGCGACGCGCGAGCAGCCGAGTCACCACGGCCAAGTGCTCCACCTCATCGCGGGCGATGGCAGTCATGGCCGTGACCCAATTCACTGGCGGGTTCGGCTCGGGCCAGCGGTTGAGCAGTTCCAGCGCGTTGGCGGCCGCCTTCTTCTCCAGCCACGCATGATCGTTGAGCAGCACTAGCGGTTCTGCGAGAACCTGCCTCGCCCAGCGGATCGGTGTCCACCAGCGCAGCGGCAGCGTCTTTTTCACGCCAGTCCTGTTGGGAGTCGCCTTGGCCATCGCGGTAGGATTGTGGTTCGACGGCACGGGCAGTGCAAGCCCGGTCGAATGCAGATGGCAAGATGAAGCGGGACGTCCCGGACACGGGGAAACCGAGATTTTGGACCTGTTTGGCGTGGTGGGGCTGGGATTTTTCGCCTTATGCTCGGATCAGGCCAACCACCAAGACGGTCCTGGTTGCCGAGACCTTGGCGTCCGATTACGATGCGCCCGTGCGGGTGTTCGTTGGTGTTACGTCTGGAGACGACGTTTGGCGTTCGCACGGGTAGATTGCCACCGCCCGGAAGGCTATAGTTATGGGGCGCTCGTAGCTCGCGGGTTGTACCTGCGGAGCGCTTCGGTGGTGTTTACCGATAAACCGGTACAGCCGCTTGGGACGCGTTCTATCGCGGCCGAAAGGTATGGGGCAGTGGGCTACCACCGATTGCCCCGGAACGACAAGGATAGCACAACATGACGACAAAACTGTTTTCGTTGGCCGGTACGATCGTGCTTTGTTCAACGATAGCTGCGCCGGCTCAGACCGCGCTCACCGACAGCGTCCTGAACAAGCGCGTGCGCGATGGTGCCGCGGCGCTGCTGGCTCAACGCGTCGAGTCTGTCGATTGGGTCGAGACCACCTTCGAAGAGGTCATCGACTGGTTACGTGACCTTAGCGACGACAAGGTCAACATCATTCCGCGATGGACAGCCCTCGATGTGGACGGCGTTGGACGCGAGTCGTTGGTCACCCTCAAGCTGACGGATGCCTACGTTTACGAAATTCTGAACGAAGTGCTGATCCAGCTTTCCGATGACGACACACTAGGCTATCACGCGTTGCGAAACAACCTCAAGATTTCCAGCAAGCAAGATTTCAACAAACGGCAGTACATGCGAATCTACGACGCCACTGATATCCTCAACCGTCCCCGCAACTTCGGCCAAGAGTCTCCCCAGATCGACCTACAACGCTCGCAAGTAGCCGGCGGCGGTGGTGGTCAATCGGTTTTCTCCGGCGGTAGTGGCGGTGGCGGCGGTGGCGGCTTGCGGGGCGGCAGGCAGTCGGAGCAGGAACTCGAAGACAAACTCGAAGAAATACGGGTGATCATTCAGACCGCCATCGCCCCTTCCACATGGGCCATAACAAGCGGCCGCCGTAACGTTTCAGCGGCTCCGGCCGCAGGCCTAGGAACGATATCGATCTACAACAACTCATTGGTCATCTACGCCACCGCGGAGGTCCATGAGATGATCGCAGGGTATTTCGCTTTCGGCGGCTAGTATTCTGTTCGCGCGCATGCTGCCGGAGGTTCGCTCTCACGGGCGCAACAAACGAATCAGGGTCGAGTGGGTTTTTCGCCGATGCTTAACAGGCGGCGAATCTTCTACTCGGCCCTGTTTTTGTTGATGAACGCTTATGACCACGCAATACGAGATCGGCGTCCTCGGAGCCGGCAACGCGGCCGAGGGCATCGTCCACGGCATTCTCCGTAACTCCGTCCTTTTCGACGATCGCATGATCGCGTCCGACCCCCATGAAACCCGCCGCAAGGTCTTCGCCGACCGCTTCCACATTGCCGTAACCGACGATAACCGCCGCCTCGTCGAGAACAGCTACATTGTCATCCTGGCCGTAAAACCACAACAGTTCGCCAGCGTATGCGACGGGGTGGCAGACCTCATGCGCGAGGATCACCTCATCGTGTCGATCATGGCCGGCGTCTCCACCAAGACCATCGAAGCGGCCTTCCCCGATCGCCACGTCCGAGTCGTCCGCGCCATGCCCAACCTGCCGATCCATGTCGGTGCGGGGATGGCCGGCGTCTGCAAGGGTACCTACGCACAAGACGTCGACCTGCTTCGCGCCCAACGGATTTTTGAAGCGGGCGGACGGTGTATCGTCATCGAGGACGAAACGCAAATGGATGCCGTGACCGCGATCTCGGGCTCCGGACCGGCGTACTTCTATTACTTCGTCGAGGCGCTGACCGAAGCGGGCACGAAGGCCGGACTCACCCAAGCCCAGGCTGATATTCTCGCCAAGCAGACCTGCCTCGGTGCCGCACGAATGATGATCGAGTCCGGTGAGCTGCCAAGCGAGCTTCGTAAGAAGGTCACCTCCCCGGGTGGTACAACTCAGGCTGCGCTCGAAGCAATGCGCGAAGCCAACGTGTTCGACAAGATCGTGGAAAGCGTCTTGGCCGCGTGGCGTCGAAGCCAAGAGCTAGGCCGGTAGGCATACGCCGGGGGGAAGTGCGAGCGATCGAAGCGCTACGCGACCGTCGGCATGGCGCGGCTGCGCTGGGTATCGCTTACGGGCTTCGTCGCAGAAGCCATCGCCGTCGCGCGTTCGGTGCCATGTGCGTTCATAGACCTGCGATCCGTATGGAAACGAATCAGATTCGCCACGAGCACAGTCACAAACATCTGCCCGATCGAAAACGCGATCAACCCGGCCAGCACCACCCGCGACCAATGAATCGCAACGTAGCCGTCGGTAATGCGCGTCCAAACCCCCGGTCCGATCAGCGCAAGCAACACCGGCACCGCAGGAACTGCCGCGATCACCAACCCCGTAAACGAATACGCACGGTCGAGCGTCTCGGCGGAAAAACTTCTTCGGGCCACGTCGGGCGTCCACAGGCGGTGCAAGTTCTCGCACAACACACTCGCGGATAGCAGCGTCACCCCGGCGCTGCCAAGCAGCGAGCAGAAGAGCAACCGGTAGATCATATCTTCCCCGAGCCGCCCCGCGCGAAGCCACACCTCGACCGGGTGGACCGCCAGCAGCGTCATCACCGTCAGGCACAAACACGCCGACAACGCAAACAGCTTCGTCGGCCGCCACATCAAGGTCATCTCAAGAATCGTGCGGAGGAAACGAACGCCGTCACGAAGCACATGCAGCTTGGATTCTCCGATGCGCTCGGCGTAGGCCATAGGCCGCTCCACAATCTGCAACCGATCATCACTGAGCACGCGGGCACTCATCGCCGGCGTGAAATGTAAGCCATCCGGCAGTGGGTAGAGTTGTTCCAACGCGCTGCGTCGAATCACCCGCATACCGCTGGCCGTGTCGCTGACGACTCGGTTCGATAGCGCCGACAAGATCAACGCGTAGACCCGATTTCCCAACCGCCGGACGCGCGGCATCTCACTGCCCGCGCCAAGCCGCGAGCCAATCGCAACGGCCGCGTTTTCCTTAACGATCGCCGTACAAAGCGTCGCGAAGAACTTCGGATCACAGGTACCGTCACCGTCAAGAAACGAAACGAGATCACCCGTGCCCTGACGAAACCCCTCTTTGATCGCCGCGCCATAGCCACGGTTGTGCTCAAACTCGATGAGCTTGACGCCATCATAGCTGGCCGCGATCTCTGCCGTGCGGTCGGTCGAGCCGTCACTCACCACGATCACCTCGACCGCATCGACCGGGCTGGCCGCAACGATGTGCTCGCGCGCCGCGAGCGTCCGCTCGATCGTCGAACCGATCGCGTCCTCTTCGTTCAGCGCTGGAATGACAATGGTTAGTTTCATCGCTAGTTCCCATAATCTGTCGGTATTTGACCGCTCCGGCTTGAAGTGTTTCGCCCTCATATCATCCCACAAAGACGCGTGTTGACGCGCGAATCCCCTCTTATGGGTGGCCCGTGGCTTTAGCCGTGGGGGATACGAATCCCTGGGACCGGCAAGAAGTGTTGTCGCAAGCAGCCCTGGGCAGTGTTTTTTGCCGCGACACCAATTCGACCTTCCCCACGGCTAAAGCCGTGGGGCACCCGGGCAACAACCGCAAACTCAACCAACCCCTAACGGCATCCGATAGGACCGATAACGGGGTGGCACGGAGCGTCCCCGGATAATGTGTCGGCGAAACGAGAACACCTATGCCCGTGGGGAACGGAATCGTTGTGGACGGATCAATCGCCACGCCCCCCGACCGGCCCTTTGCCCACGGCGAAAACGCTAAGACAATTCCGACCGATACCACGGCACCGAAACCCGTTCGTTGGTGGCTGCTTCTTGCGGCCGGCGCGCTACTGTCGCTTGGCCTAGCGTTTACGCCACATCAAAACGGCATCGCCCCACTCATCGAATCCGACTACGCCTATCAGCTCATCGCGGCCGACCGTCTAGTCGCGGGGCAGGGATTGACTTCACTCCAACCCGTCGCGCCGAACCAACCATGGCAGTGGCAGTTTGACTGGGGCTACCTGACGCAGTGGCCCGCCGGCTACACGATTATGGTGGCTGGCTTACGCGCTATCATCGGCGGGACGAGCATCCACGCGGCGCATTGGATCAGCGCAATAGCCTGTGCGTTTGCGATGGTCGGATGGTTTGTTGTCGTGATCCGAACAGTGCCAAGCGGTGTCACTCGATATTTTCTTGCAGCCGTCGCAGCCGGCCTGGCCGTACCTGCGGCCTCGCTCATCAACCCCTCGACCGACGCGATCGTTATGGCCGTGCTGCCGTTTCTGATACTCGTGCTAGGCGCGGCGTTGGAAACACGCCGCTTCTCGCACGACGCTTCCCACTCCGGTGGCGTGATTCACACCGGGTTGCTTCGGTTCGCGTTAATCGGATTCGCCGCCGGGGTCTTGGTGTGGATTCGCTACGCGGCGATCTTCGCGAGCGCCGGAATCGGTTTGTACCTGCTTGTCATCTGGATCGCATCAAAACGCCTCGCCCTACGGCATGTGTTGGCCTACACAATCGGTGCGGCCACCCCTGTCGCCGCACTCGTCATCATCAACCGCGTGATGAGTTCATCCGCGTCCGCCCAATCACAGATGAACCTCGGCACGGGCACATCAGCATTGTTCTCCTTCGATCTGATCAGCACCGCGTGGAACAAGTGGACGGCACTTGGGCTGTACGACTACCGCCCCGGAGTTGCCACGGCCTTCACTTGGTGGCCGTTGGTTTTTCTTGTCGCGATCGCCCTGAGCCCGAAACGCCGCCGCGTGATGCTTCGGCTACTTGCCACGCCCACCGTCGGATTGAGCGTGTGCCTCGTGGTGGCACTTCTTACGATGCTTGTTGTGGCTACCGCCCTGTTCGGAGAGAAGTTTCATTACGTCGGGCTTGATCGCTACTACCTCCCCGCGAAACCGCTCTATTGCCTCCTGTTCGTCGCCCCGCTGCTTCTGGTGCCGCAGCGATCCTTTCGAATAGCCCTTGGGGCTACGTTTTCTCTGGCGTTTCTCTTTACCGTGCAGGTCTCATGGTCGCGTACGCTTCAACGCTGGCATGAGGCCGACCGGCCGAGCACACCGTACGGCGCATGGAGCCGCGCGTTTGAGCCACACGCGCAAGATATGTTCTCCTGGTTAAGAAACCAAAACGACCCGTCACTCATCATCGTCAGCAACTTTCACGAATATATCACACTCGAAACCGGCATCCCCGCGTTGCCGATCCCGCCGGACCGCACGACACTCGACCGCTGGATCAACAAAATCGCAACCGCACG
>JAJRSR010000013.1 GCA_024278695.1 Planctomycetota bacterium
CCGCAGTGGTCCACGCCCGGTTCGTCATGCGCCAGCGCTAACGTCGTCACGATCGCCCCTAGAAAAAAGTAGCTGCCGAGCGTTTCATTGAGCACGAGCGTGTTCTTGCCGATCCACCCAATCCCAGTGGCGGCCGCCGCCTCACGCTCCAGCAGCGGCGCGGTATCCACGCACGCCTTTGCTTCGAACGGCTCGTCGATCGCCTCACGAAGCTGATCCGCCAGCGCGAAGAGTTTCTTCTTGACCAGCTTGTGATAGTCCGCCCCCCAGGCATACATGGCCACCCGCCCGCGAGATTCATCGGCTCGATGTTTGTTTCCGAACGATCCATCGGCTCGCGGTTCATTGGCATCTGATTCGGTGGCGCATGGTTCGTCGGTACACGGCGCATCGGCACGCGACATATCACCACATTGCCCATCGCCCTTACTATCACATGGAGCAACCGAACCCTGTAGGTCGGGCACCGCCCGACGCTTGGAACCAAGCTGACCATGGGGATCATGATGATATCCCGCCGTGTCGGTCGAACCCCGCACGACGCTTGGCCCGACAACATTCTCGGCGTTATCCGATCGGGTGAGGCTCCGCCGGGCAGAGCCCGACCTACGAACCGGTGCTTCTTGATGATAATTAAGTGCCACAACGATGACACTTTTTGCCTCCGGTACGAGCTTGCCGGGATCCAACCGCTGATCGAGATACCGGTGCAGGTAGCCCATCGTCCCGGCCCGGCCCGACGCGAGCCATTCACGAACGTAATCAGCCCGAGAGACCGGTCCCGCAGGGGCCACCCCGCAAAGATCAAACCCCACCGCCGCCGCGATCCGCTTCACCAACACCGATTTTTCTAACGCCGTCATCACGACGGCCATCGTACAACATGACGCAACACACTGCGATCACACGCGTAATGCAGAGACAACGCCCCGAACAAGTTCCCCCCCCACAAAATACCAGACGGCCGTCGTTACTGATTTCAAACACAGGCCGGCCGACGAATGTTCGTGCCACCCCTTGAACCAGGCGTGCCGAAACGCTAAAACGGGCCGTCTGTTCGACCTGGCCACAACACGGCATAATGCTTGCCGTGCGTGGGCGTGGTGCTTCGCGCGGTACTGCCAAGGCGGACCAAACTGGTGAAGAACCACCGAACAACCGAAAAGTCCGGGTTTCTCTGGACGGAAGCGGGCGAGCACCGTACCGGTATGATCACCCTGGTGACGCCGTTGGTCCGCACCGACAAGACGTACTCTTACGCCGTGCCGGATGAACTTCGCGAGCGGATCCAGCTCGGGCATCGCGTGCGGGTGCCGTTGGGCCGATCCGGGCGGTTGGTGACGGGCTTCGTCATCGCGATCGACGAGGGCATCTGGGACAACGCGCTGAGACCTCTCGACAGTTTGCAAGACGAGCGTAGTTTTCTCTCGGCCGGTCTCGTCGAACTTGGACATGAGATTTCCAAACACTACGCGTGCCCACTCGCCAGAACGCTCAAGGCCATGACCCCGGAAGGCGTGCGGCGCGAGTGCGGATTCAAAAACGTGCGTTACGCGCGCCTGCCCGTCACCAAGCCCGGCACCGCCCTCGCTGAAAGGAAACTCGGACCCAAACAACAGGCACTCGTCACCGCGCTTGAGAAAGCCGGCACGCCTGTGCCGGTAGGTGAACTGCTGAATCAGGTCGGCACGTCGTCATCCGTGCTGCGCGCCGCGGCGCAGGCCGGCGCGGTGGACATCATCAACCGAAAAGAACCCGCGGCGCTCGAGCCGGTGTTCTCCGGTGATCTTGAAGAACCCGGCTTTGGTCTGCATGACGAGCAACGCGCCGCGATTGAATCTGTGGTTCGCACCTGTGACGACAACAAGTTCTCTGTGACGCTGCTCTACGGGGTGGCCGGCTCCGGAAAGACCGAGGTCTACATCCGCGCGATGCAGCACGTGATCGACCAAGGCAAACAGGCGATTATGCTCGTACCGGAGATCGTCCTCACAACGCAACTGGTGCAGCGGTTGGCCGCCAGGTTTGAGAACGTGGCCGTCAACCACAGCGGGCTCACGGAATCGCAGCGTTCGATCATGTGGCGTCAGGTGGCCAACGGCACCAAGAATATCGTCATCGGCACGCGTAGCGCCGTGTTCGCGCCGTGCCCGAACCTCGGCTTGATCTGCGTGGACGAAGAGCAAGAGGGCAGCTACAAGAACCTGCAAGCGCCGCGGTTTCATGTGCGCGATGTGGCCATCATGCGTGCCAAACTGCTCGGCATCCCCGTGGTGCTGGGGTCGGCGACCCCTTCGGTCGAGGTGTGGCACCACAGCGAACAGCGCGACGACTACCAGCGGCTGGTCCTGTCGCATCGCGTCAAAGATCTGCCGATGCCCAAGATCCACGTCGTGGATATGCGCGACGAATGGGCCGAGGTGAGGCAACAGGTCGTGCTGTCACGGACGATGAAGCGGCTGCTGGGTGAATCACTATCGCGCGGGGAGCAGGCCATTGTGCTGATGAACCGGCGCGGCTTCGCCAACCGGCTCGTGTGTGTGGAATGCAAGGCGCGCGTCACCTGCCCCAACTGCAACATCGGGCTCGTGATGCACAGCTCGACCGGACAGTCCATCTGTCACTATTGCCGCAAGCGCGCACCAACACCAAAGACCTGTCCGAATCCCTCTTGCGACGCACCGCTGGTACCGGTTGGTGTCGGCACACAACGCGTCGAGGATGTGCTCGCGTTGTTTTTTCCGGAGGCGCGCATCGCCCGCGTCGATAGCGACACGATGAAACACCGCCGCGACTACGAACGAATCATCAGCGACTTTGAATCACGCAAGATCGACATCATCGTCGGGACGCAGATGATCGCGAAAGGGCTGGACTTCCCGTTCGTCTCTTTTGTCGGCGTCGTGCAGGCTGACGATACGGCCATGTCCTCGGACTTCCGATCGCACGAGCGGATGTTTCAGCTAATGACCCAGGTAGCCGGGCGGGCGGGCAGGTCCGAAGGCTCCGGCGTGGTTGTTGTACAGACCACCACGCCGGACATGCCCGCGCTACAGTTTGCCCTGGCCCACGACTACGAAGGCTTCGCTCAGGCGGAGCTTGACGCACGACGTTCAGTCGGTCTGCCGCCGTTTCGACGACTCGCACGGATGGTACTCGCGCACGAACGCGAAGAGACAGTGCGGCGCGAAGCGGAAGCGTTAGCGGGTCGCGTGCGCGAGGCGATAACGACTTTGGGCATGAAGTTCGCGGAAGCCGTCGGCCCCAACCCCTGCGCGCTGGCGCGATTGCGGGGGCAATACCGGTACGATTTGCTCATCTACGCGCACACCGCAGCCGACCTGCGTAGGCTTCTGGCTCATCTTCAGAAAAACGGCGCACTGGTAACGAAAGCAAAATCATTCTTCGTGGACGTTGACGCCGTCTCGTACACCTAGTGCCGGGCAAACACCGAGCATCACGACGCAAGACCAAAGAGGCCCGCGTCAATCAGTGCGGCGCTTCCGAGGGTGCATCTTCACCTTCGACGATTTTGTTCGGCCAACCCAGCAGATCAATGTGGTACCGTTGCCCGAAGTAGGTCTGCTCGGTTTCGGAAACATGCCCGAGGTAGCCCAGAAAAAGAGCACCAAGAAGCCCGATCAAACCAAGGCCCACCGCAATCGGACGCTTCTTCGGATGGCGTGCCTTGCCGCGATCAAGAAACGGCCAGAAGACCAGCAGGGCGAACGGCACGCCGCACGCGAAGATGCCGATGACGGCACCGTACTCACCCTCAAAATACTTCAAGAGCTGGTAGCTCGGAAGAAAATACCATTCCGGTTTGATGTGCGCCGGCGTACTCAGGGCGTTGGCTGGCTCACCAATTTCCCACGGTGCCACGACCGAAAGCGTCACCAGCACGGCCACTAGGAACACCGCCACCACACCCTCTTTGGCTACATGGACCGGGAAAAACGGTATGCCATGTTCCGATGGGATTTTCTTTTCTGCATCCACATCTTCCATGGTCGCAAGATTGCACGCCCGCATGAGAAACAAATGGACGCCGATAAGCCCGGCCAAGATCCAGGGAAGAATAATCACGTGGACCACAAAAAATCGTGACAGCGTCTCACCGGTGACCGAATCACCACCGCGAAGGAAGTACTGCAACCACGCGCCGATCACCGGCACTTTGTTGGCCGACTCCGTACCGACCGTCGTCGCCCAAAACGCGATCTGATTCCACGGCAACAGATACCCGGTAAAGCCGAACGTAATCGTCACCAGAAACAAAAGCACGCCGGTGACCCAGGTTAGCTCTCGCGGCTTCTTGTACGAACCCATGAAGAACGTGCGGATCATGTGAAACACGAGCGCCAAGATCATCAGCGACGCGCCCCAGGCGTGAACCTGCCGGTAGAGCCAGCCAAAATGCACGCTGCCGGTAATAAACTGGATCGACTTGTAAGCCTCATCCGGCGTCGGACGGTAGTAGATCAGCAGCATGATGCCGGTCAGCGTCTGACTGATGAACAGCAACATCGCCAGGCTGCCAAACACATGGAGCCAACCCGTGTGCGGCGGAAGACGCTTATGGATCTGCTTATCGAGGAACCCTTCGGCTACCTCGGTATCGTATCGCCGCTCAAGAAACTTTCGTATCGGCCCGGGAAATCCCATGGTGGTTATCGTCCTCGGAAAAACTTCGCGATCAATCGTCGCGGGACCATCGCGCGTACGCGAACACCGTGTTGGCGCTACGCTGGTGCCGAAACATAGACCTTCTCGCCAATTTCCTTGATCACATACGGTGGAAGCGGTGCCGGCGGCGGGCCAGACACCACGCCACCGTTCGCATCAAACACGGCCGCGTGACAAGGGCAAGCAAAATGTTTCTTCTGAGTCTCCCACGTCACAAGGCAACCCAGATGGGTGCATGACGCGGAAAACGCCAAGAAGCCTGTCCGCCCGCGAACCACAATCACCGGCTTGCCGCCAACCTGCAACGTCACGCTCTGCCCCGGCTTCATCTGCCCAGCACCGGAGATTTCAACGGCTTCTGCTGCACCACCCTTGGCTGCCGGCCAAAGGTACATCAAGCCCGGGATCGTCATCGCTAAACCGGCGACTGCGGAGAACGCTGCAATGAGCCAGTCGAGGAAACCGCGCCGCGTCGTTTTTTTGGTTTGATTCATACCCTTATGCCAGCTCCCATTCTGCCAGCCCCGTTACTATGAGCTCCACTTCTTCCAGCCGCTGGGCATCGGTTTGACGTATTCCGACTTGAGCCGCTTGTACTTCACGTAAAGCAGCGCAGAAAACGCAAACGAAAACACCCAAATCGGAACCAACGCTCCATAACGCTGCGAAAGCCCCGCTTCCAGTTTGTCCAGCTCCGCGTTGACCTCGTCACAAACTTCGTTCAGCTCCGTGACTTTCTCGCTGACGATGGTGTTGTTAAGCGTATGCTGAAGCGGCGCGAGCTCGATCAGGTGCGTCTTGGCCTCTTGGAACTTGAACTGCTGAGCTTCCACGACCAAGACGCCTTCCGACAAGTCTTCCAGGCGGTTGGCCGTCCGCACGTAGTACCGCTCGGCCTTACCGATCGCGTCCATCAAGTCGAACATTTTCGAGAGGTTTTCGTCATCCTCAACCTCATCGTGACAATCCAAGCAGGTGGACAGCGCGCGCGTAATAATCTGCTTCGGTGCCGGGTGAATCGCCTCATGCACCTGTTGCGGCGTCGGGTTGGGCTCTGATGCCAACAGATGGGCGTAACGCTGGATCAACACACCCGGGGGCTTCGTGATCCGCTCCACCAAGTGAAAACTGGACCCTTCTCCGCCGCCATGACACTGCACACAACCTCTGTGGTCCTCTTGTTGTGCGTGAATGCTCGTGGCAAAGTTTTTGGCCGCGTGCTGATGGCACTGCCCGCAAACTGATCCCACACTCGAATGCCCAGGCGGCATGGCTGAATGATTGCCGTGACAGGTCGCGCAGGTCGGCGCGCCTGTGTCCCCCTGCTCAAGCAGCAGTTGCCCATGAACGCTAGCCCGATACTCGTCCACAACCGCCACCGGTAGGTCGAATTCACCCATCAGGTCTGCATCGGTGTGACAAACACCGCATGTGTCTGGGATATGAAGCGGGTACGTGCTGCTGTTAGGGTCACGACCCGAAAGCACCCCGTGCGAGCCGTGGCAATCAATACAGACTGCGGCCCGTGTTTCACCATTGTCTCGCAACGCCTTACCGTGACCACTTGCCCAATAACGAGAAAGTTGATCGGTACGAATGCCATACGGGTTCATTCGCTCCACGTTTGCATGGCAATCACCACAAAGATTGGGCACACCCGCACGATCCGCCTTGCCTTTGAAACCCGCTCCATGATCGAACCGGCCAGAAAGACTCCCCGATAGATCAGGATTGGTCAGTGCAGCGGCCGCACTGCTGGCCATGTCGTACTTGGCGGCACCGCCGTGGCATTCCTGGCACCCGAGCGACCCATGAACTGAACCGCCAAGCTCCGCAGCCTGCTCCGTGTGACAGGTGACGCAGGTTACCGGGTCCGCAAAGACCGCCCGATCGACAACGCCCAGACAGGCCAAGAGCGCTACCAGCAGCGGCCACGTTAGTAAACTGGCTTTCAGGTTTTTCATCTGACCGTATTGGCGCATTGCGGTTCCTCGATCGATGGATACTCCGGCACAGCGGGATTCTTGTTACGCATGATGCCGAACGCAGCCCGAATATCCTGGCATCGTCATTCCGACCGCGTCCTCGCCACGTACAGGCAATTTTCGTGCCAATATCGACCGTGAGGGACGCCTCAACATAAGACGTCGCACCAGCCGAACACCTACGGCATGCCACTTGCACGGGGTGGGGTGGGCGTGCCGTTTCCACGTGCGCGGCAGGTTGGAGAGAGCTATAGACCTCGAACGCTTGCCGGACCGGCGTCACCCAGGTACTTTTCAGGCATTGGGACCTGAAGGCTATAGAACTTTAAGGAAAGACAGATGAAATCAAAAGCAGCTATTCCAGCGGCACTCATTCTCGCGGCCACCGGCTGGCTCACTTGGCAAGGGTCCATCGTGTCATCGGCCGTCGCCGGAGATGAGACCGCAAGAACCACGGCTGCCCTCGGCATCATCTCTGCGCATGGCGTGAGCGATGGGGCCAA
The DNA here is from genome assembly GCA_024278695.1 of Planctomycetota bacterium. Taxonomy (GTDB): domain Bacteria; phylum Planctomycetota; class Phycisphaerae; order UBA1845; family UBA1845; genus JAJRSP01. Next base: position 7,175 of record JAJRSR010000013.1, read on the forward strand.
GTACGTCGGCTCCAACAAGTGCAAAATGTGCCACATGAAGCAAACCAAGAGCTGGAAGAAAACCAAAAAGTTCCACGCCATCGACGCACTGAAGCCCGGCAACGCCGATGACGTGAAAACCAAACACGGCCTGGACCCAACGAAGGATTATTCCACCGACGCCGCATGCGTGAAGTGCCATGTCACCGGATTCGGCCAGCCCGGCGGCTACGCCATGCATGATGGTACCGACAAGAAGGTGGCCAAGAAAATGAAAAAGCTAGCCAACATCGGCTGCGAAATGTGCCACGGACCGGGCAGCGCGTATGTGGCTTTGCACACCGAGCTCCTGAAGACCAAGCGAAAATACAAAGTCGAAGAGATGTACGCGGCCGGTATGTACAAGATCGATGAGACCGTCTGCACGAAGTGCCACAACGCCAACAGCCCCACAATCGACTCGGGCGTACCGTTCGACTTCAAAGCCATGAAGGAAAAAGGTACCCACGATCACTTTAAACTGAAACAACGCGAGGAGTAATTCGCGGCGACCAAAAACAAATGCGAATAGCGCTCGCCAAGCCGCGCACAACCAATCGCGAGGCATCGGACCGCCGGTGCCTCGCTTTATTGTGGGGCAAGCCCGAAGGACCAAACGCCCCCCTCTTTCACCAAGCGTCAGTTGCCCCCGTAAATGCCTCCAGGGAACACGAGAACATACAAGATTACGCATTTTATGCCGCCCAGGGCACAAAACCTGCCCCTTGTCGCCAATTCTCGGGGATTGCCCCTCGGCAAATATTCGCCATAATGCCGACAATAATTTGATGTAGGTATCCGCCGTCCCGCGCATGAGCGCTGGCGAGAGCAAAACTCGAACACGGATGACTTGATAATGACCACGACGTTAGTACGTCTGCCCCGTTACCCGACCACCCAAGACCGAACCCCCACCCACCCGGCACACCCGTTGCGTTCGCGCGCACGCGTACTGCTATGCAGTGTCTTCGGACCCTACGCGCAGGACGACGAATACGGCAGCCGAAAAATGAACCCGATGGAGCTATACCAGAATCAGGTCACGCGTGAACAAGGTGTGTTCTCGCTACGCATGTTCCACCGATCGTGGGGCATCATGCTCATCCAAAACAACATCAGCGCGCCGTGTACCGTGCTTGATTTCCCAAGCCTTGATCGGTTCACAGAGGAAATCTCATCCGGTCAGTATGACATCGTGGGAATCACGTCGATCATTCCTAATGTCGGGAAGGTCGAGAAAATGTGCGAGCTGATTCGCGAGCACTCGCCGGCCTCAAAGATCGTCATCGGCGGCCATGTGGCCAACATTCCAGACCTGGACGACATGATCGATGCAGACCATATCGTCCACGGTGAAGGCGTATCTTGGATGCGCCGGTACCTCGGCGAAGATGACAGCGCCCCCATTAAGCACCCCCGCGTGCTCTCCGGAATCAACGCGCGCACACTGGGGCAGCCGCTGCGCGAAAAACCAGGTGATATAGCCGCAACCCTGATCCCGTCTGTTGGGTGCCCGCTGGCATGCAACTTCTGCTCGACCTCGGCCATGTTCGGCGGCAAGGGCAGTTGTTTCCACTTTTTCAAGACCGGTGATGAGCTTTTCGAGGTCATGTGCGGCTTGGAGCGCGACCTCAACACGCAGGCGTTTTTCGTGATGGATGAAAACTTCCTGATCCACCGCAAGCGTGCCCTGCGGCTGTTGGACCTGATGATCGAGCACAATAAGTCATGGGCGCTCTACGTGTTCAGCTCACTCAACGTGCTGCAAGCCTACACGATAGAACAGATCGTCGGGCTCGGTATTTCCTGGGTCTGGACGGGGATTGAAGGCGAAGACGCCGCCTACACCAAACTTAAGAATGTCGATACGCAGGAAATCGTGGAATCGCTTCAGGCGCACGGTGTTCGCGTGCTCGGGTCTACGATCATCGGACTGGAACACCACACGCCGGAGGATATGGACCGCATCATTGACTTCGCCGTCTCTCACGACACCGAGTTCCACCAGTTCATGCTCTACACCCCATTGCCAGGCACGCCCCTTTATGCCGAGCACGAGGCGGCCGGCACCCTGCTCGGCCTCGATGAGGTACCCCACGCCGACGCGCACGGGCAGGAACGCTTCCGCCACAAGCACCCGCGCATCCCACGCGGCACGGAAACCGAGATGATCAAGCGCGCCTTCACGCGCGATTTCGAGGTGAACGGGCCGAGCATCGTCCGGGTCGCCCGCACCATGCTCCGCGGTTGGCAACGCTACAAGAACCACCCAGACCTGCGGATTCGCAAGCGGTTCAAGCGCGAGACCGAGGAATTGGCGCTGACTTACACCGGTTCGATCTGGGCGGCTAAGCGATGGTTCCGAGACAGCCCGGCCCTGCACAAGCGCCTCTCGGGCGTGTTGGCCGATTTCTACCGCGAGTATGGCCTCAAAGCCCGGCTTACTGCCCCGCTGGTCGGTCGATTTCTGATGATCAAGATGAAGATGGAAGCCGCCCGCCTCGCCAAGGGCGTTCCCTTCGAACCCCCAACCTTCTGCGAGACCAACGAAGCGGCCAAGACGCTGGCGATGGCGTAACTCGACCCCTGGTGACGCTTCCGGGGTCGTTGGCACGGGTCCGTGAAACCGAGTCGGCCCAAAGTTGGCGATTTTCAGTTTTCAGCCTATCATAAGGGGCTCTGTGCGCGGGTTGTGCGGCAGGGGAGACGTGGTCCATCGCGGCTCGGAGTGCGTCAGCTATTTCCGACGCAACCGGCGTAAGATTGACCATTCCGCAGGAATCGAAATCCGGAGAGTTGATTGTGAAGCAAGAACGTGCGATTGGTATCTCGCTAGTGGCCGCTTTGGCGCTATCGGGTGGTGTGTGGGTGATGCTGCCGTCTTTGGAAGCTGCCCCCCAGCGCGTCGAGCGGGAAGCCGGCGTCCACATCGAACGTGCCCGCAGGCTCTTCCACCAGTACAACGCCAACCTTGGCTATCAGTCGCTACTGGTAGACACACTCCGCGACATGGGGGTTGACGCCTCAGAATGGCAAGACGCTTCGGATGACGCAGCCGACATCTACCAAGAAGCACACACTGAACTCTGGGAATCCTACACGCCGACCAACTGGTCCGACGCACCGCGCAAAGCGAACACCAACTACGGCAACATCGACGGGCAAATCGGTACCGGCGTTCGTGTTCGAACCCAGTTGATCGCCAGCAATGATCGCCTGCTCAAGGACGCAGCCTTCGAGGTGGACGCGGCGCTTTCCGTAACTTCTGGCGGGGTCGATGGTCGCTCTCACGCAGAAGCCACCCGACTCAAAGCGGTCATCCAGTATTACCAAGGACTCTCGCTACGCCTTCAAGCGAGCGTGAAGCGAAACGAAGCCGAGGTCTACCGGCGCGAGTTGGCCGACGCCGCTGGCCGCGTCGAGGCGCTCAATATCGCCCAGTCGCTGCTCGAAAACAGCGATATTGATGCGCAAATCGCGACATTAACCACCCAGGTCGATGAGGGCGCACGAGACATTCGCGAACGCGAAGCCGCCATCAACGCCCTCAACGAGAAGATCGCTGACCTGCAAGGTCGGATCGCGGCGGCCGAGGCGCGTCGGGACAAAGCACGCCGATCGCTCGACAAGATTCGCGAGGCCGGCATTGATTTTTCCGACGTGAACGGACCGGCCACCTTCGCCGCGCACGTCACCGAGCAGGACCGCGTCTACCGCGAAGCCGTCCGCGAGATGGAATCGCTCCGGGCCGGCAGCTATCCCTACGCTCAAATTGATGCCACCGGCGACTACGTCCACGGCAGCTACCTCGAAAACGGTTCGGCTCAGAACCTCACCATCGAACCCGGGCTAACGCATTACCAAAACGCCCGCGACATCGCGGCTGCTGAGCTTGATAAAGCCCGTGATAGCATCGACGGCCTCCAAGAGGGCGTCGATCAACTTGGAGCGATGCGTCAGACGATCGTGCGGCAGCAAGAAGAGGCCCGCGATCAGGTGGCCGCCATTCGACCGGAATCCGCCGAAATCTTGGATGATCTCGTCGCCACCGAAGACGAAGCGACCGCGCTGGAATCCGAAGCAATCGCGAAGTTCACCGCCTCCGCAAGGACCTCACGAAACGCCGCCTCACTCGTCGCGGCCTGGGTCTCCGACGCCCGCGAGAAAACGCAAGCCCTCCCCCAAGAGAAACAAGAGCCCTCGGGCGTTTACGCGAGAACAAAGGCAGGCTGGATGGGTGGGCACATCGCTGCCCAGGGTGCCGACGCCGAGCTGGCCAAGGCTTGGATTCATTACGACCAGTACCTCGCGGCCACGCAAAACGCCGTATTGTTCTCCTGGCTGCCGGCGGAGCTGGGTCTCGCCGATGCCGACGCCGAAGAGGAGGCCGAGATCGCTACAGAAGCTCGCGATGGTGCCGTCGAGGCGGTCGAGGCGGTTCACAACGTCCTGGAGCGGGCCCACAGGACTGCGGACCGTCACTGGACCATGGTCGCTCAGGCCGCCGGCGCGACCTACATCCTGGCTCTGCTCGGTGATGAATCCTACGTGGCCGACGCGATCGACAGCTACCGTGAGGCTCTCAAAGGTCGCGAAACCGACGCCTTTGTGCAGCGGCTGGCATCCCGCCTCCGCCAGCTCGAATCGCGATAGCCGACAGCACCGGCGACGGAGGTATGTCCGATAACTGTCCTGGTATGCCATATTAGCACCCCTGACGCCTGAACCACGCGGACTAGCGGGCGTTCGGTTTGACCCTGGGCAAAGCGAGGGCGATAATACAGCGTAGAGGCTGGAGTGGTCCATAAATCCGGGGCACTCCAAGGTTTGGATCGCCTTCTGTGTTGTTTTTTGAACACCGGCGTAAGAAATCACGACCAACACCGACTACCTTATGCGGTGCTGGTCGTGGACGCACCGCGGACGGCCGGAAACCTTCCCGCGTGAAACGCTGGTTGGCCGAATAGAGATTGAATCGTGCCGAAGTTTTTCAACAAGGAAATGGGCGAACTGGCCCTCCAGCTCACGAGGTCGCCCCGGCGGCTTCGGGTGGGGCAGCTCCGCAGCGTGGGTGCCCTCCTGGGCGACCTCGACGCGACCAAGACCTATCCCTATGACTTCGTCTGCTTTCGAATCACCGGCTACCGCAAGCGAGCCGCGGACACGGGCTCGGCCATCCCCGGCGAGGCCCTCGTCCGTGATCTCGTCACGTTGGCCGAGACATGCAGCCGCGAGGCCAAGCTCAGCGTGACCGAGTTGGGTGAGACTTACCAGACGCACCAACAACTATCCGAAATGCTCGACGTCAGCACCAAGACGATCCGCCGCTGGCGCGATCGCGGGCTGATGGGGCTCCGCGCCAACTTCGAAGATGGCATCAACCGCCTCGCGTTTTGCAAGAGCACCGTCGATCGATTCGTAGCGAACCACAAAGACCTGATCGAACGGGCCGCCTCCTTCAAACAACTGGCCACGACAGAACGATCGGCCATCATCGAACGAGCCCGCGAACTGATCGCAACGCGCCCGCTCAAGCTGCACGCGGTCGCCTGCGCCATCGCAGAGGAAACGGGTCGGGCTATTGAGACGGTCCGCTACACACTCCGACGCTATGACGAGACCGCAGAGGTGGCGCTGTTTACGAGACAAGGTGAGCCGGTCTGCTGCGAACGGCGCAGCGCCATGTGGCGTTGCCACAAGGCCGGTGAAACCGTCGCATCCATCGCGCGCGGTTTTGATTGCGCCGACGTCGAGGTGGAGCAGCTACTCCGCGAGATGCAGTTCGACCTGTGGCGTCGCGAACCGATCGAGTTCATGGACAATGAGATCTTCGCCGCGCCGAATGCTGACGAGATTATTCTCGACATCGCCGAGCCCAAAGCGCCGCCGGCAAGCAAACCGCGCATCCCGCGCGACTTGCCCGCCTACCTACGCGCGCTCTACATGACGCCGCTACTAAACCGGGAGCAAGAGCAGGATCTGTTCCGGCGTTACAATTACACGAAATACAAAGCCGCGAAGGCGATCGAGGGTTCCGATCAATCGGAAGCGGCGCTGGAGCGCGTCAACGCGCTGCTGGCCGTAGCGAATGAACTCAAACAGCGGATCATCAAGGCCAACCTGCGGCTGGTGATTAGCATCGCGAAAAAGCACGTCGGCTGGACGCCGAACTTCTTTGAGGTCATCAGCGACGGCAACGTTTCGCTCATGCGTGCGGTCGAGAAGTTTGACTTCGGACGCGGGATCAAGTTCAGCACCTACGCCACCTGGGCCATCGCGAAGAACTACGCCCGGTCCATCCCGGAAGAGCGCTACCGCTACAGCCGCTACATCACCGGCCAAGACGAACTGCTCGAACAGACCCCACCCGACGCGCCGAACGAAGCCGTCTGTGCCGATGATCGTGTGCGCGTTCGTGAGATGATCGACGAGGGGATCAACACGCTTCCCGATAGAGAACGCGAGATCGTGCGGCGTCACTTCGGCCTCACCACAGACGGCGCGAACATGACGCTAGAACAACTCGGCACCCGCTTCGGCGTCACCAAAGAACGCATCCGCCAACTAGAAAAAAGAGCCCTACAAAAACTCCGCGAAGTCCTACCACCGTCGCTAGTGAGCGCGCTAGACACATAGCGGCGGCTCTGTCTTTGATGTAAGTCCGTGTGTATTCGGACGGAGCGCACGAGCACGGATCGAACGCGCACAACCGAAACGAACCGGTAGGTCGGGCTCTGCCCGACATCTTTATGACGCGTTGTACCGTGCCGCACTGTCATCGGCTTTCTCGATCCGAATGCGCACCGTGTCGGGCGGAGCCCGACCTACTCGCCGGTGTTGTCTGGCATATCGACTTTGGACGTTCCCGGCCAATCTGGGTCGAGCCAGCCGAGTTGAACGTGCCGGTGAAAGCTCGACCAAGGCCATTGGCTCGGCTCGGCTACTAATCCGTGCTTGACCGGATTGAAGTGGATGTAGTCCCGGTGCCGCAGCCAATCGATCTCGTTGCGAATCCGGTGCTCCCAATACCGCGCTTGCCAGATGCCTCGCTCGCGGTGTTTCCTTCGGTCGGCCGACACCGGTAGTTCACGCCCACCGCCAGCGAGATATTCCTTGGTAAACAAGCGTTTGATCGCCGCCCATCGAATCGGAAAATCATCATCCCCGTCAGGCATGGTCCACAAACAATGCAAGTGGTCCGGCAACAGTACGCAGGCAAACATGTCAAACGGGTTGCGTTGACGAACCCGAACGAACGCCCTCCGCAGGGTACGACGGGCGTGCGCATCCGAGAACAGTTTTCGGCGACGATGCGTCACGACGGTGAAAAAGTACGACGCACCATCTTCCCTCCAACGTACGTAATTCGGCATACAGAAATGCTAGCAACCCTACCCGACGACGCAAACACAACAGAAATCGATCGAAACTCTTGGGTCCAAATGTAGGTCGGGCTCTGCCCGACATCTTCGTGCCGCACGGTAGCTCACCCAATTTTGGACGACATTCTCAACCCGTGTCGGGCGGAGCCCGACCTACCGGATCGCACTTGTTTCCTTGCGACTTACGTGAGCGGGCTACCGGTCTGTCTCTCCGGAGTCCGGGTCATAGACGTAGACTCTGTCTATGGTGCTGACGTCGGCCGCGCTTTCTATGGCC
>JAJRSR010000281.1 GCA_024278695.1 Planctomycetota bacterium
AGGTCGGACATGGCATCGTGGATGCGCTGCCGGGCATCGGCCGAAAGCGTGGGTGAACGCGGTGAGCCTGTTGGGGTGGGGACGTGGTCGGCCTTATCCATGAACGCGCGAAGCAGCGTGAGCTGTCGGCGGTATCGGCGGCACGACCGACATGTTGCGGCATGCACGCGCACGGCCAGCCGTTCGCTACGGGATAGATCGGCGTCCAGCGACAAGGATACCAGGCGCGTAGATTCGTCGCATGTGAGCGTCAAGACTATCTTGATGGCGCGAAGCATGGACATGCGTTTGACCTACGGCTCCCGTTGAAACCAATTCTTTTCCACACAACGGCGAAGGAGCAGCCGTGCTCGATATAACTGCGTCCACAGGTTAGTCGGCGAAAGCTGAAGAATCTTACAGATTTCCTCCGATTTCATCGATTCGAACTCTCGCAGGACGAATGCACTCGCCAACGTCTGTGGTAGCGCGGCAACGCAATGGTCAAACGTCGCTCGAAACTCGACGTTTTCGAGTAGCTCATCCGGACGTGCGGTCCATTCGTCCGGTTTCTTGTTCCAGGAGCCTTTCTTATTGAAAAACTCCGGCCGCTCTACCGTCTCTGACGTGGACCCTTCGCCTGCGGGGGGGGGGCTGTCGTCTGTGGCTCGCGCTGCCCGCGTCTCACGACGGATATAGTCCACGATCTTACGACGCAGGATACCCACGAGCCACGTCTGCTCGCCGGATCGACCTTCAAATGAAGACATCGCACCCAAGGCCGCTAGCATCGTTTCCTGTACGAGTTCTTCAGCGGCTTCCACTTTTTGTACACGGCGCAGTGCGAATCGATACAGCACGTCGCCGTGACGATCCACCCATTGTGCGGGGTCGGAAAGACCGGAAGATGTCTTCTTGTCCTGCGAGATTTTCGCCAAGTCACCAAGCCGCCACACCGAGGAACCATCAAGATACCGGCGCATCCCGCCACCGAAAAAACACCGCAGGTACTCCGCGTAGCACATGGATGCGAAAGTGCCACCGAGGAGTAAGTCTATGGTGTTCGGTGTCGATCACAAGAACGTGCGACTCGGTATTGCCATTTAGGTCAATCCGACCCCTGAAGTAGATGTTTTTTCTGAGGCCGTGGCTTACATGAGGCGTGTGTCGGAATCGCTCGGCTGAAGTGTGGGCTATTTTGCCGTTCCCCTACGCGGGAAACGGCACTTCTGCGGTTTTTTGTGTTCGGCGGCCCAATTCGCTATGATACGGGTAAGCGGGGCGCGATCCCCGGGGTGTAGTAGGGGTTATCAGACTAACTTGACCAAGCCGGAATTCGCCGCAGGGCGCGGTTGTACGGTTTTGGTCGCGCGATGACGCGGTCTTGGGCGGCAGCCCACGGAGGGTATGACAGATGGGGATCAGTAAGTCTACGCGAACTCGGTGTATGGTATTGGTGGGTTCGCTGGTTTTTGCCGGCGTTCAATTTGGGGTCGTTTCCACGGCTGTTGCGCAGCGTGCCACGCTGGTTCCAGCTACTGTACTCTTGGAGCGTCCGCGCATTGTTTCAGTAGAGCAGACGCAGACACCCGAGCGCACCAAAGCCACAATCCTTCGGTTGGCAGCCGACGAGCTTCGTCAGGCGTTCACCGCCGGTTCGGACGTGCGTATCGCGCAGTTCCCGCTTAACGGGACGGAGTTTGTCGATCTAGAGTTGAAGCCGTTTCGCGTGACCGGGCTTAATACCCAGTTTGTGATCGGTCACCTGGGCCAGCCGGATATTCCTTTCGCGTATGACGCCTCGCGGTTTTCATTCTTCAGTGGGCACGTGGTGGGCCGACCGGGCTCCCATGTGTACCTGTCGCTGAGCGATCGCTCTTCATCTGGTTATATTGACCTCGGTCCCGGTGCGCCGATGCACCGCATTTCATCCAAGGGTGGTGCGGGTCAGGTCTTGGGTCGGGGGCTGGTTTCGGTGTTCAAGGCAAGCGGTGCCGCAGCGGCACCGGCCGACGTTCCGCTGTGTGGTGTCGAGGGTGACAAGGTAAAGCATCGTGGCGAGTGGGTCGATAGCCAGGCGCGGACCGGTACGCAAACCGGAACGGTGGCTGGCGTGACGTCGTCTACGGTCGGCTTGAAGCACATGGAGCTAGCCGTTGAGACGGACTATGAGCTGTTTTCTTTGTTCGGTGATGCGACCGCGACGATGGATTATGTCGTGCAGATGTACGGCGAGGTCAGCGCGATCTTTATGCGTGATGTTGACATGCGCATCCAGGTGGTCTTCGTACGCATTTGGGATAACCCGAACGACCTGTTCAACGGTCCTGATCCGTTGTTTCAGTTCTACCCGTGGTGGATTCAAAACATGGGGGCGGTCGCGCGCGACTCCGCTCAGTTTTTCTCAGGGCGGCGTGATTTTCCGTTCGGCGGTCAGGCCTTCACGACCCGGCTTTGCGACTTCTTTGGTTACGGTATTGTGGGCTACGCCGTTGGTTTTCTCCCTGAGCCGCTCAGCCCGCATCCGTTCAGTTGGGATGTCAAGGTGACGGCGCATGAGTTAGGTCATTCCGCCGGGGCACCGCACACCCACGATTTGGGTATCGACACCTGTGACAACCCCCTCACTACGCCGCAGCGCGGTTCCATCATGAGTTATTGCGGGCAGACCTGGAGCGGTATGAACGCCAACACGGATAGTTACTTCCACACCAGTATCCGCGGGAGCATGAATGCCCACATTGGGGCGGTGGCGTGTGTCGTGGACGATTGCAACATGAACGACGTAGCCGACTCCTTGGACATTGGCGGGGGCGGGAGCCAGGATACGAACGCCAACGGCATTCCGGATGAGTGCGAGGATTGCAACAGCAACGGCACGCTAGACCCGATTGATATCGCGGGCGCGTCGCTTGATCTCAACTTCAACGGCATCCCGGATGAATGCGAGCCGGATTGCAACAGCAACGGTCTCCCGGACGATCGCGATATTCTCCTGGGCATCAGTACTGATGCGTTTGGAAAT
>JAJRSR010000282.1 GCA_024278695.1 Planctomycetota bacterium
AACATCCCCCGATGATACGCGGTACGCCGTTGCCGTGCAAAACGGTACCTTGAGCTTCCCGGTTTGGATCATCGCCTCGAACCCTCGTTCTGGCGTCACGACACGGGCGCGGCGTTTTTTGGAGGCAAGGCGATCGCGCTGAGCTTTTTCTGGAAGGGGTCAGGGTTTTACAGTGACACGACCGCACTCGGTGGTGCGATGTATCTTCTCGACGCTGGGCTGGCCGCCGTCGAGGCGCCGAGCCGGCTCTATGTGGGCGACGCGTTCGGAACCGGCGCGATTCACGAGATACACCCTGCGGCCGGCGCGCTGATGGATACGGTCATGCCGAGCGAGACGGACCAACGTCCCGTTTCACTGGCATCGAACGGTACCGGGCAACTACTCATGGCCGACTTCGGGTCGGATGTGGTTGATGTGTTGGATCGTGACGGCGCGGTCTTGGTCGCCGTGTCGCTCGAATCGCCCGTCGCGTCGATGGGCGGCACCGGGCGGTTGGAAGGCGTGTTCGACGTCAACGGCGACGGCTTCGTAGACCTACGCGACTACGCTGCGCTTCAGGCTTGCTTCCTTGGAGACATGGGATCGGCCACACAGGCATGCCTCATCGCCGATCAGGACGCGGACGGTGACGTCGATCTTGCAGACGCTATCGCGTTGATCACGACCATTTCCGGTCCGTGATTGATGAATCCGCAACGGTCTCGGATGGTATACCCATGATAGACAACCGGGAACCGTCGAGGATTCGACGGTTCCCGGTTGTCGTGAAGGCTCAGGGCGGGCGCTTGCGTTCGCTGCTCGGCCGCTGTGGCCTTGCGGTTTAATTGCGGCGTCGCGGACGCATGCCGCAGAGGCCGAACATCATCGCGGGGATCATACCCACCGTGCCCGCACCGCACATGAGACCACCCGGTGCGTCGCCGTGCGTCTCATCGTCAACATCATTGCCGACTTCGTCGACCAACTCCTTCTGGCCGACTTCGTCATCGGCAGCGACCTCGTCTTCATTCTCGATCACGTCGCCATTGTCGATGACCTCTTCGTTCTCCTGTACTTCCTCGTCGATAACCTCATCCTCGTTTTCGACCGGCTCATCAACGACGTCCTCATCTACAACAATGTCGCAGGCGTCGCCGATACCGTTACCGTCTGCGTCGAGTTGGTCCGCGTTGAACACGGCGGGGCAATTGTCGCACGCGTCGATGGTGTCGTCCCCGTCGCTGTCGATTTCGCACACGTCGAGGATACCGTTGGCATCGCAGTCGCTGTTGCCATTCGTCTCGCACTCATCGAGGATACCGTTTGCGTTGCAGTCACCGGTGAGCATGTCTTCGGCGTCGTCGATGCCATTACCGTTGCAGTCGATGGCGTCTGCAATCCCCTCGGTCGTGAGCAAAACCTCAAAGCTCGATCCGGTAGTGTTGCTCACGAGGGTTAGCGTGGCGTTACGCGTGCCTGTTGCTGACGGTGTGACCGAAAGCGTGCCGGTACGCTGCCCGTTTGGCGGTACAAACGCGGCGTTGAGGTCCAAGTCGTAGTCGGCCGCAGCTTCATCGGCGATCTGGATGTCGCTGATCGTAAGCGGTGCTTCACCGAGGTTACGAACGGTGAAGGTGGTTGTTAGCGTTTCGCCGAGAGAAACATCGCCGAACTGGAGCACGTCGTCAGACTCGATCGCCTCGTTTTCCCATATGACCTGTAGCACGGCTTGCGGCGCGGGCAGTCCTTCACCGCGAATGATGAAGCTGAAGTCGCTCTGTTCCGGATCATTGTTCGGAATCGTCAGTACGGCGACGCGTGGGCCGGTCTGCGTTGGTACGAAGTTGATGCCGAGCACGGCGAACCCGCCGGGCGCTACCTCTGATACCGCGAGCTGGACCTCGAAATCATTCGCACCGATACCGGCCAACGTGGCTCGTGGCTGACTGTCGAAGCGAAGCGGACCGTTGCCGTTGTTGCGGATGGTCAGCGCCTTGCCCGTGGTCTGTCCGATGGTCGTGTCGTCGAAGAAGAGCGTGTCCGTGGTTGTGATCGGGTCGCCGGCGTCGGCCAGGGAGAAAACCGATGGGGCAACCGGCGCTTCGATGGCCGAGTTGCTGATGGTGAGTTTGTAGGCTTGCACGTCGTCCACGCCGTCTTCCGAATAGATCTCGACGAACATGAATCCGGCTAGCGTGTAGGGGATCGGGGGGTGGTATTCGGCCTCACCGGCTCCTTTGAAGTCGATCCGCGCCAACTCTCTGATCTCGCCCGTCTGTTGCGAGACGCGACGCCAGAGTCGGAACTTCAGGTCGCGGGCCGCTCGTGCGTCGAACAGTTGTGCGGTACCGTCCTGCGGACCGCACTCGTAGGTGCTTCCGGTCGGCTCGACGCGAATGGTGATGGGTGCCATAGATAATGCGCTGAACGCGTACCAGTCGGAGCTGTCCGCCCGCTCCAAGGCGACACCTTCTACGGTAAACGACTGGACGCCCACATTGGCGGGACTACGAAGCGTATCACCGATGAGCCGTGCGTCTTCCGGGGTGTCGTTTGATTCGTCGCTGTCGCCGTATAGAAACTGCGCGGCGCGGATGTCGTCCTCTTGCGGACCGTCGAACGCCGTGGCAAGGTTTGGCTCCATGAGCTTCGTGCCGTTTCCGGGGATAACGTGGTCCATGCCCATACCGTGCCCGTGCTCGTGCATGATGATGTTACGCAGCGATCGGAAGTTTGAGGCCGGGTTCGTGAACGTGGCCATGTCCAGGCTGTCGAGCACCATGTCGCCGCCGAACACCGGGAAAAAATTGTACGCCAGCGGACCGGCACCAATCGCGTGCATGCCGATTCGAACGTCGCCGCGAACACCGAGAATCCCGAAGGCTACGTTGGAGAGCGGTGCACCGTCATCGGAAACCTCGACATAGGTGATGTTGGTGTGGTCGCTCCAGCGGGCGAAGGCGTCCGCGAACTGCTGCTTCCATGCCGCGCGACCGCCTGGGAAACCGGCGTCCACCGTGGCGAACATGTTGCTTACCGTGTTGGCACCCGCGAAGGTGCTGAAGATGGGGGTGCCGTCGGGGATGAAGCTGTAGGTGATCGTCATGGCTTGGCCTGGTTCGACCGTGCCATCGGTGGCCGTGAAGCTCCAGGTACCGCCATCGACCGCGAAGGCGACGCCCGACATGTGACCGGCCGCGATGTCTTGGGCCGCTGTTTCGGTGGTGTCCGAGTCAAACATGACGCTCATTCCGCCGCTCGTGACGCATGGTCCAGCATCAAGGGCTAGTGCGGTGTTTGGTGCCGCGTACGCGGCGAAGGTGGCGGCGGCCAACATCGTGTAAGCGTAGGCCTTGCGGGTCGATTTTGTGTTGGTTTGGGTCGTCGTGCTCATCTCTGCGTCCTCTCGAACAGGGGTCTCGTGTGCCCCGGTCGGCTGTCATCAGCCGAAGTTTCCGAAGCGATAGAGGACTTTGGCTGCGGAGGGGCTGAACCTTTCTCGCGGAAGAAGATTTCCCGGGTTTTTTTCACCGTAGGGAGACCAAGCCGCGTTTCTTGCGAAAAATAGCAGATTATCGGGCGTGGGGCTGGGGTGGGGCTTCAAGCAAGCGGGGGAGATTGACCCCAACAAACGAAGCGGGAACCGCCGTGTTACCGACGATTCCCGCTTGCCATAAGACCGGCCGCCATACTATCTGGCGCGGGCGACCGGCCGCGCTAACCTGCCGACTGCTACGCCCGACGTCGCGGACGCATGCCGCAGAGGCCGAACATCATGGCCGGGATCATGCCCAAGGCACCGGCACCGCAGAAGTTGCCGTTCGGGAGCGGGAGATCGGCTCCAGCTTCCTCGTCATGATCGATGTTCTGGTCATTATCAACCTGGTCGTCATTGTTATTGTCGATCACA
>JAJRSR010000014.1 GCA_024278695.1 Planctomycetota bacterium
GCGCCGGAGACGCAGTACCACGGCAACGAGGCGGTTCGTGCGGCATGGGCCGAAAAGTTTTACCAGCTTATGGTCAGCCGCCGGTTCATGCCCAACAGTCCGACGTTGATGAACGCCGGTCGCGAGATGGGTATGCTCAGTGCGTGCTTTGTGCTCCCCGTAGGCGATAGCATCAACGATATTTTTGACTCGATCAAGCATACGGCGCTCATCCAGAAGGCGGGTGGTGGTACGGGTTTTGCTTTTGATGAATTGCGTCCGACCGGGGATTACATCCGTAGCTCCGGCGGCACGACGAGTGGTCCGATTTCTTTCTGGCGTGCGTTCAGCGAGGCGACGAATGCGATCCAGCAGGGCGCGTTCCGTCGCGGCGCTAACATGGGGATGATGTACATCCATCACCCGGACATCTTGAAGTTTTTGCACGCAAAAGAAGATCTGACGCAGTTCACGAACTACAACATCTCCGTGAAGATTACGGATGATTGGATGGACGGCTTCCTTGCGGACGCTAAGGCACCGCATGAGGTTTACAACCCACGTACGGGGAAGCGGTACCTTATTCCCAAGGCGTACGATATTTTCAAGGACGACATCAGAGCGCTGGTAGACGTTTCGACGGGTGATTCCGCGCCGAAGGGTGATTACTACACCCGCGAGGACGTTTGGGACCTTATTACGAAAAATGCACATCGCACGGGTGAGCCAGGGGTTGCGTTTATTGACCGGATCAATGAGTCAAACCCGACGCCACATGTTGGCCGCATGGAAGCGACCAACCCGTGCGGTGAGCAGCCGTTGTTGCCGTACGAGGCGTGCAACCTCGGCAGCGTCAACCTGAGTTCGTTTGTGGAAGACGGGTCGGATGGTAAGGCGACGGTGGACTGGGATTCGTTGCGGGAGACCGTTCACGAAGCAACCCGTTACCTCGACAATGTGATCGACGCCAACCGTTATCCGCTCCCTGAGATTGATAAGATTTGTAAGGCCAACCGTAAGATTGGCCTGGGAATTATGGGCTTTTCTGACGCGCTGTTCAAGCTTGGTGTTCCCTACAACAGTGAAGCCGGCGTCGAATGGGGCGAGCGGTTCATGAAGTTTATCAACGATGAATCGCACAACTATGGTGAAAAGCTAGCTGGCGAGCGCGGCTGTTTTCCGAACTGGAAGGGCAGCATTTACGACACGCATCACCACCGACCGATGCGCAACGCCACCTGCACGACCGTGGCACCGACCGGTACGATCAGCATTATTGCTGCGTGTTCGGGCGGTATTGAGCCTATGTACAGCTTGGCCTTCTTCCGCAATGTGCTTCGCGGGCAGAAGGAAGGCGACGCGCCGATGGTCGAGATCAATCCGATCTTTGATAACGTCGCGCGCCGCCGTGGATTTTTCGGCGAGGGACTGATGGAGCGAATTGCCACGGACGGCACCCTCGCTGAACTACAAGAAGTTCCCGCTGACGTGAAGGAGGTGTTCGTCTGTGCCCACGACATCGCTCCGACGTGGCATATGCGGATGCAGGCCGCTTTCCAAAAACATTGTGACTCGTCTATCTCCAAGACGATCAATTTCCCCGAGTCGGCCTCACAGGAGAATGTCGCTGAGATTTACCGCTTGGCATACGAACTTCGCTGCAAGGGTGTGACGGTCTATCGAAACGGCTGCCGCAACCACCAGCCGATGGCGTTGAAGGACAGTAACAAAAAGCATGGCGCACAGGTTGCAGCGACAGCTACGCCTGCGGTACCGGCTGAGCCGCGTCCGCTGAAGCCGGCTGTTTTGCCGGAGATCACCAGTGCCATTCGCGTTCGTCAGTTGACGCCGTTTGGCAACTTGCACGTTAACATTACGGTCGATCCGAAGTCCGAGCGCGAGGTTGAGGTCTTTGCTCAGTTGGGCAAGGGTGGTGATCTCGCCAACAGTGACATGGAGGCGATCTGCCGGATGGTGAGCCTCTGGCTCCGTGCTGGCGGCGGTCTTGAGCATGTGATTCGCCAGCTCTCGGGGATCGGCTCGAGCCTGCAGGTCCACACCAAAGAAGGCAAGATCATGAGCCTGGGCGATGGGCTTGCTCGAGCCCTGAAGCGGTACGTCCAGGCCAAGGCCGATGGCGGACTTCGATCGCTGTTGCTTGGCGGGATTGATATCAACCAGCCTGTCGAAGCCAAAACCGGCGGTAACGAAAGCCCAGCCACGAACGGAAACGGGAATGGAAACGGCGGCGGTCGATCTGTTGCCTCAAAAAGGAGTGCCGTAGCGCTAAAACGGCTTGATTCTCGCGGTATTCACTGGCAGCAGAGCCAGTACAAGGTAAAATGCCCAGAATGCCAATCGGGGCTGCGATTTAGCGAAGGTTGTGTGACATGTGACTCTTGCGGCTTCTCAAAGTGCTGATTTGCCGTCAGGACGTAAATTTATGTGTTCTTATGAGACATCGGCCGATTTGAAGCGTACAATACCCCGGTTGGCAAAATTCCGGTTGACAGACGAAAGTCTCCCGGTAGGGTTTGCCGATACTACCGAGCGCAGCGGTGTGGCTGCGGCGCGTGCCGTCGGGCGGTGATCCGGAACGCGGGGCGCTGATCACGGGCCGTGACGAGGACGGCTCGGCGGAAAAACAAGATATTTTACCGGAGGGCGGGCTGAAAATGGCCCACCAGTAGACGCGACGTACCAGGCTTCTTTCCCCTCCGGAAAGCACCGTTTCGCCTTCGGGCGAGCGGTGCTTTCTTTTTATCACCGCTACTGTGATTGCCAGCCTCCGTTTCAGTTCGATATTCCACCCGCATCGTGTTCGTAGGATTGATGGAATCCCTGTGAGTGGGTCTTGTCCTGACGCGTGAGGCCGCTATACTGGCGCGACTCTGGCAAGGGCGTAGGCCTGTGCCGGATTAGATATTGGTATCTCGGCGTGAATCACGCTCGAAGGAGAAGACCGTGGCAGTCCGAATCAGGCTCAAAAGGGTAGGTCGTCGGCACCGTCCGTCGTATCGCTTGGCGGCGATGGATGGTCGGCAGGCGCGCGATAGCAAAGTCATCGAGGAACTCGGCAGTTTTGACCCGATGTCACCCGATTCGGGTACACAGGTTACGCTCAAACGCGAGCGGATTGCGTATTGGATCAGCGTGGGTGCTCAGCCAACCGATACCGTGCGGGGCATCCTGAAAAAACAGGGCGTCATCGACGACAAGGGTGCCGTGGTAGCATCTTAGTCGCTGGCGTTCTTAGTCGCTGGCGTTCTTGGCAATGGCGTCGGGGCGTGACGAATGCGGATCGACGTGCTGACGCTGTTTCCTGAGGTGTTCGAGTCGTTCGTCGCGTCGAGTATCGTTGGCCGAGCCCGGCAGTCCGGGGTCGCCTCGATCCATCTGACAGATTTTCGCGATTTCGCGAAGGACCGTCATCGATCGGTGGATGATCGTCCTTTTGGCGGCGGTCCGGGTATGGTGCTCATGTGCCAGCCCCTGTTCGATGCCGTCGAGCATGTAGAAGCGCAGGCCGCCGAAAGCGCCGCGCGAATCATGCTCACGCCGCAAGGCGAGCCGCTCACGCAACAGCTCGCTGCGGCGCTGTCGCAGGAGCCTAGGTTGATGTTGCTCTGCGGCCACTATGAAGGTTTTGACGAGCGCGTTCGCACCGGCCTCGGTGTTCGTGAGGTCTCAGTAGGTGATTACGTGCTCTCCGGTGGTGAGCCGGCCGCGATCGTACTGATCGACGCGGTGGTGCGACTGCTACCTGGTGCCCTTGGGCATGAGGACTCGGCCGTCGAAGAGAGTTTCAGCGACGGCCTGCTGGAGTACCCGCAGTATACGCGCCCGCGAGAGTTTCGCGGGATGCGGGTTCCGGACGTGCTGCTGTCGGGTGACCACGGTAGCATCGCTGCGTGGCGGCGCGAGCAATCCCGGCTGCGAACGAAAGAACGACGCACGGACCTGCTGTTGGGTTTGGATGAGCCGGCTGGCCCGGAACCATCGGGTGGCTTGGATTCGGTCGAAGGGCTGAGTGACGAAGGGTCAAATGGCTCGGGGTCGGACGCGCCGGATTGACTGGTTGGAATAGTATATTGAAACGAGTTTGTGTCGGGTGCGGCCCTGATTCGCCGAGACCTGACCTTGAGACGCGCTTCGGGAGAATAGGCTATGAGACATCCACTGATCGAACTTGCTGAAAAATCATACCTCAAGCCAAAGCCGCCGCTCTTTCATATTGGCGACACGGTGGATGTGCATACGCGTATCGTCGAGGGCGACAAGGAACGCATCCAGGTTTTCAACGGCGTGGTCCTTGCCCGGCGTGGTTGCGGCGTCAACGAAAAGTTTACCGTACGCCGCATCGTCGCCAACGAGGGCGTCGAGCGTACTTTCATGGTCCACTCGCCGAACGTCGTCAAGTTGGAAATCAAGCGTCGCGGCAAGGTCCGTCGCGCCAAGCTCTACTTCCTGCGTGATCGTGTCGGCAAGAAGCGTAAACTCCGTGAACTTCGCGTTCATAAACCGGCTGCTGCCAGCAAGAAGAATAAGCTCGCCGTCGCGGCCGTCTAGGCGGCCTTGGCACCTGCTTTTCGGAGCGCGCGGGGAACGCGTCGCTGCGCGGTTTCTCCGCCGGAGCGGTCACCGCATGGTGGCCCGGAACTTTCGCTGTACCCTCGGTGAAATCGATATCATCACGCTGGACGGTGATACAGTGGTGTTCGTCGAGGTCAAGACACGCGCTTCCGACGAGCATGCAGAGCTGGTCGATGCGGTCAACGCCACCAAGTGGCATCGCGTCGAGCTGGCCGCCCAACTTTACCTCAAGCGCAGCCGCGCTGGGTCTTGCCCCTGCCGATTTGATCTGGTCACCGTGCTCTGGCGGCCGCGCGGGAAGCCGCAGATTGAACACCTTGAAAATGCCTATCAGCCGCTCCGGTAGGTGTCGCGATATCACTGTCGGTATGTGTCTTGTTTGTTAGAATCGCGATCAATGGTCGTGGCGGGTCACTCCGTTTCGAGATTGGTGTGTCGTGCGTTGTGGTGGGGCACAGAACCGAAGCCCGCGCGTGTTTCGGCGTTGGTTATCGTATTGCAAAACTTCTCTGGGAGACTGGTTTCGTGGGATTGATTGATTCGCATGCGCATCTAACTTTCCCGGAATTGCGGGATCAGGTCGATGCGGTGCTGGGGCGATGCGATGACGTTGGCGTGGACGCCGTGATTTCGATCGGCACGGACCTTACCGACGCGAAGGCCGCGATCGCGCTGGCCGAGGCGCATCCGCAGCGTGTGTTCGCCGGCGTAGGGTTTCATCCGCACGAGGCCGAAAAGGTTGATGAGGCTGGGCTTGACGCGATGGCGCAGCTTTGGCCGGGTGCTTGCGTCGTCGCGATGGGCGAGATGGGGCTGGACTATCACTACGACTTTGCCGACCGTGACAAACAGCGGGAGGTTTTCGCGGGTCAGTTGGCTCGGGCCGCCGCGATCGACAAGCCGATCGTGATCCACTGCCGCGAGGCGTTGGCCGATTGCGCGCCGATGCTGGTGGACCACGGGTATGAAAACCGCCGGGTGGTGTTTCACTGTTTCACGGGGACGGCCGACGAGGCTGCGGTGATCGCGGGCCACGGTTGGCGTATCTCCTTCACGGGGATCGTGACGTTTCCCAAATCGCAGTGGCTCCAGGAGATCGCGAAGGACTATCCGGGCGACAAGATCATGGTCGAGACGGATTCTCCGTACCTGTCCCCGGTGCCGGTGCGCGGCAAGCGTCCGAACGAACCGAGCCACGTCGCCCACACGGCCCGCTACCTCGCGGCGCTTCGCGGTGAGGATTACGACGCGTTTGTCACACGGACGGAACGCAACACCCGGGATTTTTTTGGGTTGATGATACCAGGGTAGGGAATCCGACGTTGACTCTTATCGTTAGCGCTACCTATGATTGACATGTCTGTTCGTACTGCTCCCAATCTTACTGAGGGGGTGTAATCATGTGGCCTTTTCGTGATGTTTTCATGCGCGCCTTGCAAAAGCGAGCCAGGCAACAGTTTGTGTGCCGGCAGCCGGAGGAAGACCGGGATGAGCGTACGATGGATACCATCGATTGCGACGCAGCGGGTTTCTATACCGTTCGGTTGGATGATCTCGGTGTGTTGTGTGCGCTCGTTCTTGCCCAGGCTCAGGCCGACGGCGCGACTCGCGTGAAGCTACACTACGCCAAAAACCGAATGATCTACACGCTCGCCGATGTGGACTATGAGATGGTACCGCTCGCATCTCCCGCTAGTGTGGATCTCGTCCGGGCGCTAGCCAAGGCGGCCGGAATGCGATGGGGTGAGCCTGGTGCGCTTCCGGTTCGGTTCGCTGATCGGGAGCTCTTGTTTGCGATCGAACACAAGGGTGATATGGAAGATCCCTACATCGAGATCACGGGCTTCACCGGTGAGCCGCGGATCAATGCGGATGGCGTGCGACCGGACATTGAGCCTGTCGTGCAGCCTTCTTCGGAATCAGGTGCCTCCGCCTGCGCGCCTTGAAGTGGCACGCTTGTTGAAGTGTCCGTCTTGACAATTACGGTCTGCGAAACAGAATCCAATCGGGGCTTCCGCTGCGCGGCGGGATGATGCCCCTGCCGATCAATACATAAAACGAAACAGGAGCGTTCTGATGAAGCGATATTGTGGTGCGGGTCTTACGGTGTTGGGTTTGATGTCGTTGTCGGCCGTGCTCGTGTGGACGGCTTCTCCGGCTGCTGTGGAAGCTCACTGTCAGGTGCCGTGCGGCATCTACGACGATACGGCGCGGATTAGCCTGCTTCGCGAGGATGCCACGACCATCGCCAAAGCTATGAAAAACATGAACGACTTGGCCGGTGCGCATGACGCGCAGGGTATGAACCAATTCACGCGTTGGGTGGCGACGAAAGAGGACCACGCCTCGCACGTCATCGAGAGGATGGCGAACTATTTTCTGGCGCAGCGTGTGAAGCCGGTGGCGGCAGGTGCCGAGGGTCGGGCGGCGTATCTGGAGAAGCTGGCCAACCACCATGCGGTGATCGCGGCCGCGATGAAGGCGAAGCAGAACGCCGCTCCGAAATACGCCGACGCACTCATGCACGCCATCGATGGTATTGCGGGTTATTATCCGAAGTAGGCGTGTGCTGTTCGCCCAGCCTGCGTCATTCTTGGCACGTGCCTTGCTCGTGTTGTTCGAGGCACCCGGCCCGACTGCGCGATTTGTCTAACCCTTCGGGCTCTGGTAGTTTGGAGCCCTCAAAGGAGTTGTTCCATGCCTGCGACCGGCATCACGAGATCTTATCGCATTCTAACGGACTTGTTGGCCACGCCGACGGCCCCGTTCGCGGAGCATTTTGTGCTCGATCGAATCGAGCGTTTTTGTGCGCGGCACAAGAATGTTACTACGAAACGCGATGCTGTGGGCAATCTGCTGGTGCGGGTGAAACAGGGGCGGCGCACGATCGTCCGGCCGGTGTGTATCACTGCGCACCTGGACCATCCGGGGTTTGTGGTGGAGAAGATGATCGGCAAGACGCGGGCGCGTGCGTTTTGGCGCGGCGGGGTTCCGGCCGAGTATTTTGTGGGTTCGAAGGTGCGGTTCTATGTGGCGGGTCGCTGGGTCAAAGGTACGGTTAAAGCTATCAAGAAGGCGATCAAGCTCGGGCGCGAACGCGTCGATACGGCCACTTTTGACGTCAAGGGCGACCTCCCGCCCGGTACGATCGGGATGTGGGATTTTCCCGATCCCGTCATTCGCGGCGGGCGGATCTACGCGAGAGCCTGTGATGACTTGGCCGGGGCGGCGGCGATGCTCTCCGCGATTGACGTGCTGTCAAAAAATCGGCACGCGTGTGACGGCTATTTTCTCTTTACGCGTGCAGAAGAGGTCGGCTTTGTCGGTGCGATTGCGGCTTGTAAGCTGAAAACCATCCCGAAGAAATGTTTTGTGGTGGCTATGGAGACAAGCTCTGAACTGCCGCACGCACAGATGGGAGGCGGCCCGATTTTGCGCGTGGGGGATCGGGCCAGTGCATTCACGCCGCAGGTGACGGCGCACTGCCACGCGGTGGCACGGGCGTTGGCCTTGGAGGATTCCAGCTTTCAGTACCAGCGAAAGCTCATGGACGGCGGCACCTGCGAATCCAGCGCGTATTGCACCCTTGGCTATGAGGCTACGGGGCTCTGTGTAGCGCTAGGGAACTACCACAACGTCGACGCGAAACGCAAGAAGCTCGGACCGGAATACATTGACCTCAGCGATTATTACAACGCCATGAAATGGTTCGTGGAATTGGTCCGTGCGCCGCGCCCCTATCGGGGCAAAGACGATGTGCTCATCAAACAGATCGTCGATCTTGAAAAGACGTACCGGTCATTGTTGAAACGGTCCGTGCGGCAGCCTTGTTAAAGTGGTTCGGCGGCGTGGTCTTGTAGGGCGCGGCATCGCCCGCCGCCGTTTTCAGGCGCGTTCGGGGCGGGCCATACGCGCCCCCCAAGGAATGGCGTGATGTTTGGTCGGGTAGCAGTTCGATCTACGGCTTGAATGGCGACGGTACCGGTGTGATGGTGGTATCGTTATCCGTTAGCCGGAGCGAACGCCGATGGTCGCGGCAGGTCAACCAATCGTCTTAGGGCGAAAGAACGACCAGCCCTGCGGGTATTGCCATCATCGAAAAGGGTTCGGGGCTTTTTACCCCACCATCGCGGGGTCGGTGATGCCGGTGTCGGCCGCGCGGCCGGATCGGGTGTTGTCGTAGAGCCGTGCCATCTGCTCGGCGTAGCGGCGTAGGCTAAACACTTCATAGGCTTGTCCGCGAGCCGTTTCTTTTAGTTTTGCGAACGGCTCGCGCGTTTGGATCAGCCGGGCGATGTCTGTGACCATCCTCCGTCCCGGTGTCTGTTTGAACAGCATCCCGTTGACGTTGTTGGAAATCAACTCTGCCACGGCGTAGGTGGCCGTCCCAATAACGACGGTTTCGGCCGCCATCGCCCACGCGACCGACGTCGTGGCAATGTCACCACGTGGCACGATAACCAGCGCATCGGCGATGGCGATTAGCTGCTCGGTCGGGTATCTGTCTTTCGGCCCATGCAGCGTTTGCGACACGGGCAAGCCTTGCGCGAGTCGTGCGATGCGGCGCTGTTCCACGCCCCTTCCGGGTAGGATCATCCTGACGTGCCCGTGTGCAAGGTTAAGCATGGATACTGAAAGGCAGGCGTCGAGGTGACCGTCGGCTCTTGAGAGACGCTCGGGACAGACAAGGACGAAGTCATCTCGGCAAATGCCGAGCTCACGACGCACCGCGCTACGCCGAAACTGACTGATCGCGGCGAAGTTGATGCCGGGTCTGATGACGGCTGCCGTAGTTGGTGGCACGCCGCTCTCGATCAGCCTTCGGCGTACGATCTGGCTAGCGCAGGAAACCGAAAAATGTGGTGTTTCGGCGAGCGTCCGTATCCTTTTCAGGTTGCGGACGTCGATAACGGGATCGATCACGTCCAGCACGACCGGTTTTCCCGTGGCGATTGCGCAGGCGGCCGCGTTGATGCTCCAGGTATGCCACACGTCAATGCGGTGTGCGTTGGCGAAACGCCCGACGATCGGGCCGTTGATTGCGGTCCATGAACCAATGCACGGCAGGGGTGTCAGTGTGGTGCCGAGCGAAATTGCGGCAGAAGGTGGTGCCGCGCCGAGGCTGGCCACGTGTTGCGTGAAGCCGTCCGACGGGAGCCGGTCGATAAGCTGCGAGATTGCCACGCGTTGATCCCAGGCTAGTGCCGGGTCAACGAGGTGCCCGAGGCCGATCATCTTGCTTTCTCGAAATCACCGAGCTGGTAATCATAAAAACGTTTCGCGATTTCGACGGCAACCCCGGCCGCCAGTTCCTTGGAGATTTTGGCAGAGGCTTGCAGTTCGGCCACGCGCGCGCCGCTGATGCCGAAGGTGACGAGGTGTCCGTTCGGGCTGACGGGCCACAACCTAACCCGCGAGCGGCGCTTCGTCTCATGGGGGTTGAGCACTTGGAGCGTGACATGAATGTACGCTGCGTTATCGACGCCGCCCAAACGCTCTTCCGCGAGAAAATCTTGCACCTTTATCCAAAGCACCTGGTCCGCACCGACCAGCTCACCAATCTCCCGAGCGCTGAGCTCCGCAAAGTGTGGGTGTGACTGCCGCAGTCCGTCCAGCGTGGATAATGGAATGATTTTCTTAGCGGCCTTTTGGCGTAGCAATTCCTGGCTCAACTCATCAAACAAAAACCGCGACGCGAGTGGCCAGGTGAGTCGTTCGTAGTAGTCGTCTACGAAGATGAGGACCGGTTTTTCGGTGAGCGTGAACTCGGCCGGTAACACGCGAGCCTCACCGAGCCCCAGCATGAACAGCAGTTTTCCGCCGGAGTAGGTGCAACCGGAAGCCAAGAGCATGGCCGTAGCGAGTAGGGCACACGGAAACCGTTTGGCAGGCTTGAGTGGGTTAGAGGTCAATGTTGTGCTCATAGAACTTCCTGGCGACGTCCTCGGCGAAGGTGCGGTACAGCCCCTCCCGGACGTTCTGCGAGTTGGTGGACGTCATCATGATCGGACCGAGCAGCGGAAACTTGCTGGTGACGGTGGTGAGATCAAACTTCGTCAGGGGCGGGGCATCTTCGCGGGTATCATGAACGACAACGGACGCTTCGATTTCCCCCTTGAGAAACAGCGGTGATTCGGGGTCTCGCACCTGGAACTCTAGAATCTCGATATAGATTACATAGTCCGTCTTGAATTTTCGACCCACCCGGCTGGGGTCGATCTGCGCATCGAGATCTTTCTGGAGGTAGTCCTCGATGTCGCGCGCATCGACGACCGTGGTGCCGAGATCGCGCTGTTCCATTTCGTAGGATAGCTTTTCGCCGAGGTAGGTCGCGAGCTCGTACCGGGCGTGCGGGTAGTCGAAAAGGGTGGCTGGTGCCGTCCAGATGACAATCGCGACGCGTTTCTGCGGGAGCTTGTCAAACTCCGGGAAAATCCGTTTTTGGTGCTCACCGATGAAGATGATCGGCGTCAGCCAGTTGCACGCCAAAGAAAGGCACGACATCGTAACGACCGCCAAGCTGATTCGCTTACTGGGCATGGGTTATTGTTATCTCCAACTGTTTCATCGTTAGGGTGTGGCGAATCCATCGGCACTGCATTACGGGCGTCCGTTCACCCCCGCAGCGCTGCCAAGGCCTCACTTCGGGAACCAACTGCCGTGCGATCACCTTCAGCCGCCTTAGCCTACCGGAAGCACGCCAGCCGATCGACCGGTCACGATCTTAAAGAGCCAACTGAGTAGGATAACCGCCACGAACAGCAGCACCACCCATGTCGGTGATACTCGGTACCAGTTTACGGTCGGCAGTTGCCCCGTGATGAGGGTGAAAACGCTCAGAATGCCGGCTGCGATCGTTCCCAGCGCCAGGAACATCCCCGCGGGCTGGGCCATGAAAGCGGAAGCTAGCTGCCCTCGTACCGTGTGGGCGAAGGCCGTGGTCATGCCGCATGTCGGACAGGGGTAGCCCGTGAGGGTGACGGAGGTACACGAAGGAAACCCTAGCTGCTTGTGGGTGCCAAGCCCCGATGCGTCAGGGTGTACCCAAAGTGCCACGGATAGAAGGGTTACCGTACCCGCCATAATGAGGGCGGCGACCCGGCGACCCTGTCCCGACGCCCGCAGGGGAACCAGACTGATCCAGGGGCCGAGGGGATGATCGTTGGCGTGTGCCTCTGTCATGAGCGGTTGATCTTCGAACGGGGCCGGTTCGTTTAGTGTGGTGCCGATTTCGGTGCACGGGTCATGCTAGCACCGTCTGAGCATAGGATTGAGGAAAGGGTGGGTCAAGGATGGGCTCGGATGGGTGTTTACGCCGGTTGCTCGTTTGTCGCGGCGTACTTAGAATCTGCCCGTAGATGTTTAGACCGGCGGTGGTGGCTGCGGCGCGGTGGTCGCCATGCCCGCCGGTTGTCGTTTGGTGTTGCCTTTTTTTCTTATCACGCATGCGGGAGCCCGTCGTGGCGGATCAGCATATCGAGCCTATCTCGTTCAGCGAAAAACACTACTTTTTGATTCGGCGGCTTCATTCGCTGGTTGGGCTCGTGCCGATCGGCGGTTTCATCTGCGTGCATCTGCTGGCCAACGCCACCGTCTTGGCTCCGGGTGAGCCGGGCGCGGAGTTTCAGGGCGCGATCGAGCGGATTCATGCGCTCGGTCCGTTGCTCGTACCGGTAGAGATCGCGTTCATCTTCGCGCCGCTCGCGTTTCATATTTTGCTCGGGCTTGCCATCTGGTTTACGGCCGAGCCGAACGCGGGACGCTACAGCCACGGCCCGAACCTTCGCTATTCGCTCCAGCGGATCACCGCTGGGATTACGTTCTTGTTCCTGCTGTATCATGTGTGGCAGATGCATTGGCTCGGTGCCCCTCTGGGCGGTGGTGCGTTTGAGCTGCATGCGGCGGACGGCTCACCCACGGGTGCCCTCACTACGGCTCGGGCCATCCAGGCATCATGGTGGATTGCGCCGGTCTATGCGGTGGGCGTGGTGGCCACGGTGTTTCATCTGGCCAACGGCATCTGGACCATGCTCATCACCTGGGGCATCACGATTCGTCCCAAGACGCAGCGCGTGTCGGGTTATGCTTGTGCGGTGCTCGGCGTGGTGCTTTCGATTGTGGGACTCGGTGCGATTCGTGGGTTTAAGACTTTTGATACTGGAGATGTCGCCGCCGCTGAATCGCACGATGTGGCGGCTAGCGTAGCAACGGGCGGGCATTAGGTCCGCCCCCCCCTTCGCTTTCGGCGAATGATATGAGGCACCCGCGAAAAATATGGTGCTTGGCGTAGGGGCATATGTTCGGGGCTTGTAGTGCAAGAAATTGTTTGTGGTGCGGTAGGCGCTTGAAAACGTAGGAAGCTTTCATGGCGAAGCAACATGTGGTGGTAGTTGGTGGCGGTCTTGCGGGGCTGGCCGCTTCGATGCAACTGGCCGAGTCTGGCGTGCATGTGTATCTCATCAGCATGGTCCCCGTCAAGCGGTCGCACAGCGTTTGCGCGCAGGGCGGGATCAACAGCGTCAACCAGCTCACGCGGCAGCAGGGGGATAGTGAGTTTCTTCACCTGGATGACACGGTCTACGGTGGTGACTTCTTGCAGCATCAGCCACCGGTCAAGGAAATGTGTGACTGGGGGCCGCGCGTCATTGAGTTGCTTGATCGTATCGGCGTGCCGTTCAACCGCACGCCGGAGGGGCTTCGGGATCAGCGGCGCTTCGGCGGCACCATGTACAAACGGACTGCGTTCGCCGGTGCGACGACGGGTCAGCAGATGTTGTATGCCCTGGATGAGCAGGTGCGCCGCTGGGAGGCGGAGGGGTTGATCGAAAAGTTTGAGTATTGGGAGTTCCTCGGCCCGGTTGTGGATGAGCAGGGGCAGTGCCGTGGGGTCGTCGCGCAGGACATGTTCAGCATGGAGATCCTGAC
>JAJRSR010000283.1 GCA_024278695.1 Planctomycetota bacterium
CGCCGGCCTTGCGGAATACTTCGACGCGCGGCTCTATCCCGCGGGCATCGCTCTGGCCGCCGGGCCGGACGATCTGCCGCGCTATTTTCGCGACATCCATTCGATGGCGCTGGCAAACCGGCTCTCATTGATCGTGGCAAAGCAACGCTAAGCCGTCCCAGCTGCGGGGGCGGAGGCTCATCGAATGTGCCGTGATAGGGAAGGTCCACTGCCAAGCAGTCGAAGCCTTGGCGTTTGAGCAGTTCTCTATACCCGTCCCAGACCCAACCGCCCGTGCCGAACCCGTGTATCATCACGATCGTTCTCTGCGTCATAAGATTCTCTCCACCCCGCTCCGAGAAACGGAAAAAGGGGATGAGTCCGTTTTCCAACTGTTGGTAACGCTAAATGAATGACCCATGTAACGGCGAAAAAATGACCCGCCCCCAGGGCACTGTCAACTTGAGCGAGCAGCCGGCAGACTACGGCGATGAATGACCCGGCACGGACTTACCACGGCTATCGATTTCCTCCAGAGATCATCAGCCATGCTGTGTGGCTGTACTATCGCTTCACCTTGAGCTTCCGTGATGTTGAAGATCTCCTGGCGTAGCGTGGGATCGTCTCCTACGAGACGATCCGCCAGTGGTGCGAGAAGTTTGGCCCGGACTACGCTGCGAAGCTCAAGCGGCGGCAAGGTCGGCTGAGCGACACTTGGTATCTCGACGAAGTCTTTGTCACCATCCGCGGCCAGCGACAGTATCTATGGCGTGCGGTTGATCAGGATGGCGACCTTATAGACATCCTCGTTCAGCCCAGACGCAACCGTCGCGCGGCCGAGAAGTTCTTTCGCAAACTGCTGAAAGGCCAGAGCTGCGAGCCGAAACGAATCGTCACTGATAAGCTCAGGAGCTACGCGGCTGCACATCGGATCGTGATGCCGTCCGTCATTCACGACACGTCACAGTATGCCAACAACAGAGCCGAAGTCTCACACCAGCCGACGCGGCAGCGAGAGCGACAGATGCAATGCTTCAAGTCGGCTGGTCAAGCTCAACGGTTCTTGGCTGTCCACGGACTCGTTGGAAACCTGTTTCGAGTCGGCCGACACCTGCTGCGCGCGGCCCATCATCGGTTCTTTCGAGAGCGGGCTTTCCAAGTTTGGAATACGGTGACGTCGGCATGAAGAGTCGACCGAATTTGCGGCTTTATCCGCCCGTCCCGTTCGGCCGCCGCCAAGTTGCCAAGACCCCTGGACTCTATGCTAATCTCCGGCTATGTACAGAATGGTGTAGCGTTCATGTACATAGCCGGAGATTAGCCATGCAAGAAACGACGTTCACGGATTTCCGCAATCGCGCAAAGACCTACCTAGATGCTGTTGAGAGTGGATAGACCGTGCGCATTTACCGCAACGGGAGACCTGTCGCGGATGTCGTACCGGTTGCCAGTCGAACTCCGGCCTGGAAGAACCCACCCGAGCTTCGTCTGGCGTCGCCGGGACTGCGGCTGAGTCGAGAGATCCTGGCGGACCGGGAAGACAGCAAGTGAGACTGTTTCTGGACAGTTCGGCCTTCGTCAAGCGATACGTTGACGAACCCGGCACCGACAGGGTTATTTCGCTCTGTACGGCCGCCGATGCCCTGGCGCTCAGCACAATCGTGATTCCGGAGGTCATTTCTACGCTGCGCAGGCTGGTCAGAGAATCACGCTTGGACGACGTCACCTACACTCGCCTAAAGGCGGCAGTGGTAGGTGACGTCGCTGATGCCGAGGTGTGCGATCTGACCGCAACAGTGCTGGGAAGAACGGTCGCCTGTCTGGAACGTAACCCGTTACGTGCGATGGATGCGATCCACGTAGCCAGTGCTCTGGTGTACGGTGCCGACCTGTTCGTCTCGGCCGATCGACGACAGGTCGCGGCTGCTCGTGGCGAGGGGCTCACCGTTGAGGATCTCGGCGACTGACCACTTGGTCGTAAGCGTTACTCCGAGCCCGTCTTGATCGGGATTGTTGTGCTGTGGTTCGTCAATATTCCGTCGGCCTTAAGATTCAGGGGGGAGCCTAGCTGGGCCAGGTCCGAAACAAGCCTCTGTCTTTTATGAGACGCAGGACTCTAGATCTGCGCACCCGCTTGTTTTACTTATCCTCCTCGCCGTCGAACTGCTTCTAGCCAGCCGTCCGGCGGCTTGGATAACCGTCCAGAAACCTTCGGATCTTGACCTCCAGGACCACGGGCTTCTGGAGCTGAGGATAAGACAAACAAGCGGGTACCCGCAAGTACGAGTCTTTTCCAATATGAAATGCGTCTGAAATCACCAAGGGACTGTTCAGCATGGGAGGATGCTGGTGCAGATGGACGAAACACGGATTGGGACTCTGGAGGACCTTTAGCGCCGGTCAGATCGAGATCCACCCAGCGGCGGTAAAGAGAGCCACCTAGCCGCAGTCGTCCGCGTTGGTGGCAGTGGCGTTGCGGGCTTGCGAGCGTCTGTGGATGACACAGACATCGGGCAAGCAAGTACGCCG
>JAJRSR010000284.1 GCA_024278695.1 Planctomycetota bacterium
ACGCGATCACCGTCGATCACGCGAAGCTTGAGGCGGTCTTCGATTTTCTCCGGTCGCTTTTTCTCCACGGTTTCCGCGCCAACTATGTTCTCAAACGCCTGCAACAACTCATGCAGCGGATCGTATCCATCGCGACGCCGATCAAAAACCAGATCCTCGGCCAGCTTGCGGTGCTGCTCTTCGATCTTAAACAGCGGGACAATGCCTACGGTGTGCAGGATCGCCGCATCAAGCCCACACTGCCGGGCATAGTGCAATAACACACTGTTGAGCACGCGCCGCGCCGGCGGCTTGATCCCGAAGCTGATGTTGCTTAGGCCCAAGAGCGTATGCACACCGGGGCATGCTTCTTTGACCTGCCGGAGCGCGCCAAGCGTTTCGGAGCCCAGCAGGCGATCATCCTCATTACCAGTGCAGATGGTAAACGTGAGCGGGTCGAAAATAAGATCACTCGGTTGGATACCGTGCCGCTTCGTCACCAAATCAAAGATGCGTTTTGCGACGGCGACCTTGCGTTCGCACGTCTTGGCCATACCTTCTTCGTCGATGGTGAGCGCGATCAACGCGGCTCCATGCCGTTTCGCCAACCGACAAACCTCGTCCAGCCGCTGCTCGCCGTCCTCCAAATTGATCGAGTTGATCACGCACTTTCCGCCGGCCAGCTTCAGTGCCGACTCGATGACGTCCACCTCCGTGCTGTCGATCACGAGCGGCACAGTCACATCAGTGACGAACCGCTTGAGCAAGTTTGTCATGTCCTCGGTTTCATCGCGACCGACGTAGGCCGCGCAAACATCGAGCAGGTGGCTCCCCTGGCTTACCTGATCGCGGGCCATGCCGACCATGCCGTCGATAGCTCCGGCCGCGAGCAACTCTCGAAACTTCTTGGAGCCGTTAGCATTCGTACGCTCGCCGACCGCGAGCACGGCGTTCTCTTGCTTCAGCGTGACGGACTGGTAGATGCTGCTCACGGAGGGCTCAAACTTCGGTGATCGCGGCACAGGCTTTCGATCACCCACGGCATCAACGACGGCCGCAAGATGCTCCGGCGTCGTACCGCAGCAGCCGCCGACGATATTCACACCATCCACCTCGATGAACTCGACGAGCCACTTCGCCAGCTCAGCAGGGGTCAGCGCGTAGTAGGACTTGCCATCCACAAGCTGAGGCAGACCCGCGTTCGGCTGAACAATCAGGGCTCGGTCGCAGGCACCGCTCAAAAACCGCACGTGCTCGCTCATCTCCTGCGGACCGGTCGCGCAGTTAAGCCCCATCGCTGCGATCTCTTGATACGGCAGCAACGTCGTCAGGGCGGCCGCCATCTCCGTGCCCACCAACATCGTCCCGGTGGTCTCAATGGTCACTGTGCAGAAGATCGGTACGCGGCGCTTCTTCTCAGCCATCGCGTCGATCGCGGCAACGATGGCCGACTTGGTTTGTAGCACATCCTGACACGTCTCGATCAAGATCGCATCAACGCCGCCGTCGATCAGGCCGCGCATCTGCTCGGTATAGCTATCGAGCAGCACATCCCAGGTGGTTTGACCGAGTGACGGCAACCGTGTGCCCGGCCCCACGGACCCGACCACGAACCGCTGCTTGCCCGGTTTCGAGAACGACCCGCAAACTTCTGCGGCAATCTCGGCCGATTGTTTGTTGAGGGCGTACGTCTTTTCAGCAATGCCAAACTCGGAAAACACGAGTTTGTTCGCGCCGAACGTGTTTGTCATGATCGCATCGCACCCGACGGCGAGGTACGCGTGGTGGATATCGCGTACGACATCCGGACGTGATTCCGTAAGGATATCCGTACAGTTTTCGTGCCCCTGGTAGTCGGAGATCGGCAGGTCGCGGGCCATCACCCCCGTACCCATCGCACCGTCAAACACGAGCACGCGCGTTACAAGAGCCTCAAGTATGTTCGAATCGCTCATCGTTCGCCGATCATCTTTACTTAGGAAAAGCCGATACCTCTTGCTCAGGAGAAAAGGGCCAACGCACCCGGGTTTATCGAGCATTGAACCACGCCAACCGTCACGGGCAAGCTACCGCTTGTCCATGCCACCCAACACATGGCGCGGGTGCCCCATTCTTCGGGTACGCCCGAAGGGTGGGGGACGGGCCGGCAGACCCAAGACCGCCTTATCAGTCATCGGTCAACGCAGCCGCCTACCATCTGCGGCCCGCCACTGACGCCTCAGCATCGCACCCGACAACCAACGGGCCAGCGTATGACAGCGCCAATATAGTGTCAAAGCAGCACGAGGCTATCGCAACACCTACGCCCTATGTTCCTACGACGCCTACCGTCGCAATTCGTACCACTACGAATCTCCTTCATTCGCCATCCGCAATGACCGATAACCCACGGCGGGGTTCGCGCCATCCGCAGGATGACACCCCGAGGTGATACAGGAAAGGTCCACCCGATGACGAACGGACAACCCACTCGGTTCCTCGGCGCGCCCCACTACGGCGCGGTCGTGCCACCGCCCACACTCGGCAAAACGCTTTGGATCGTGGCGACCGTCGCTTTGATTACAAATGCCCTCTCGCTCGCCGCTGCGCAGCTATGGGTTTACCCGGATTCCATCGACTACATCGTGCTCGGCAGCCATGTCGCGGATCGGTTTGATTTTTCCAACCAAGCGTTTTTGATCCGCCCGATCGGCTACCCGTTGCTGCTCGCTGGCATCTTCAAACTGTTCGGCTCGGCCAGCCCCATCGTCGTGATGATCGTCCAACACACCATCACCATCGCAACCGTTCTCGTGACATGCTTGATCGCCTGGCGACTGACGACCAGCCGCACCATCACACTCGTCACCGGCATCCTCGGCGCGTTTAGCCTCCAGGCACTTTGCTATGCTAACCTCGTCCTCACCGAAACGCCGTTTGCTCTGGCGCTGGTCGCCAGTGTGTACTTCCTGATCGTCCACCTGCAAGATGGCCGCTGGCGCTTTCTAGTCTTAGCGTCTGCGATAGCTGGCATCAGCTACTTGTTTCGACCGATTGGGCTTCACCTTCTCGGGGCGTGCGCTCTCGCTGCCATGCTACGGACTTGGCGCGACATTCAAGACCGCAAGGACCACGGCCTGTCGGTTGCCCCTAAGTACTGGCTACGTCGGCTCGCAATCGGCGGTACGCTTGCGATCGTACCCGCGATTGCGGTGACCGCCCCCTGGTCCATCAAAAACGCCCTACAGCACAAGAGCGTCGAGAGCACCAGCGTCCTGGATTATGTCCTATACGTCCGCGCCGTGACGATAGACGACCTGGACTCGACCACCAGCGAGACCATGATCGACATCCATCACGTCGTGAACGAAGCCATCGCGTCCGGTCATCTGCACCCGGACGCCGACTATCGAGATCGGGCTACGGTCATCAAAGCCTACGAAACGATACGCGGGGCTTCCTACGCAGAGTCGATCACGATCCTCGGGCGTGCAGCCAAGGACATCATGCTCGAAAACCCGCTAGCCATCACGATCGACACGATCAAGTACGCCTACTGGATGCTGCTGGCACCCGACCCGGTCTATCGGTTTCAGCCCGACGCCGCACTCGGGATCAACGGCAAGAAGGATGTGACCGCGACCTTGTATGACGTGAGCACCTATTCAGAGGGGTACGGTTCCTGGGAGAGCGTGCTCAAGAACCACCGACACCACCTACCGCTATCGGCCGAGCCACGGTTGGCCACGCCCATCGCACGATCAGTCGCCACCCAATACCACAAACTCATTGACAAGGGAGCGCCGGTGTTTGGTCTGTGGGATTCACGCTACGAACAGTGGATGATCTTCATCGGGCTGGCCGGCACAATGACCATGCTCACGAAGCGGCGTTCGGAATGGTTGCTCATCGCGGCCGTCATCGCGGCGCATGTGTTGGTCTCTGCGTTTCTCAGCGGCCCACAGACGCGCTACGCCCAGCCGGTTCGACCGCTACTGCTGATGTACGCGGCGTTCGGGCTCTGCCTGCTGGCGTCACTGGTCCGCGCAGCCTGGACTGCCTACGCAACACGTCACGGCGAAGTCGCCGTGTCACACCATGACACCGTCGAGAATCTCGCGTCACCGGAAGCTGCGGGTTCGTAGATTGGGGACGAGCAGCGTGGCCCAGCCATCGCTCGCACCTGCTGATCGGGATCAACGCGTTCGCGACCGGATGATTCACCTATTCAAAGATGGGAACTCGAACGGGTAACTGGATTCGTGTCCCCCGCGGCTAAAGCCACGGGCCACCCGCCCAATCAATTTCCACCACGTCCGAAAAGATGGAGTTCCTTCTTGCCGATAACCAACGTAGGGGCTATCGGGTCATCGATCCGGCACTGGCGATTGAGCAAGCTCTGGGTAACCAATTGACACGACCTACGCACGATAGGCAAGGCGAACCCAACCACGACGGAGTGAACGACAATGAACACCACCATCACCAAGCTCGCGAACTTGATCCTGCCACCGAACGTCAAACGGTTCGGCCGCACGGCCGTCTACGCGCGAAGCCTGCGCACCGCCTGCGTGCTGCACACTAAAAAGCAATACCGAACGAGCATTAAGCTACCCGGCTACGCCGGCGATTTTCACCTGCGCACCGGCACGAGCGATGCGATGTTTCTCGGTATGCTGGCCAACGGCTACGACCTGCCGGAATACCGCATCCCGGACGGCTTTCAACCGCGCACCATCCTCGACCTCGGTGCCAACATCGGCTTCGCATCGCTCCAGCTTGCGCGATCTTTCCCCGACGCTCAGATTTTCGCCTTCGAGCCGCTGCCCGAGAACTTTGAGATCCTGCAACACAACGTGTCGAAGGTCGGCCACATCACACCGATCCCCTTCGGGCTCGGCTCTCGCACGGAAACGAAAAAATACTACCACTCCGTTCAGCGGACGAACAACACCGGCGGGTTTTACAACGATGGCAGCCTTTCGTGGGAGCAGCACGGTGAGCACGCCGGACACGACATCCTGAAGGTGCTGGCCGTCCCCGAAGCGTTCGAGCGGTTCGGCATCACCCACGCCGACATCATCAAGATCGACACCGAAGGCGCAGAGTACGACATCCTCAGGAGCATCCCCAAGGCGATCCTCGACACGACCTCCGTGATCGTCGGCGAGTTCCACGGCACCGACAACGACCCGCTCCGCAGCTTCCTCGAAGAACAATTCAACGTAACCTGGACAGAAACACACGAACGCTCCCCCGACCCTAGCGGCGGCATCGGCATCTTCCAAGCCGTACGGAAAACGGCGCGCCGCTCCCCCAACGGCAACACCTCCGCCCATACGCCCGTCATGGCCACGGTGTAGCCGAAGTCCAACGACGGCGTGATTATGAGATCATACCGATCATGTTTCCGACTTCCCCCCTTTACAGGAGGGGATCGAGGGGGGTCTCCCACAACAACCGCTCACGCACGGGTGCCCCATACCTGAAAGAGTTTTGTGGTCAAGCGTTTTTCCTGCAGGTCATTTCCGTACGCCTTCCATGCCCTCTCGCGTCTTCGCGATGGGTTCGGCAGAAGCGTTGATTCGTTGACCGAAGCTTCCGTTGATCGA
>JAJRSR010000285.1 GCA_024278695.1 Planctomycetota bacterium
GTCCATTTTGATACGAAGTCGCTCTCGCTTCGCTTGACCCATGAGGACTACGTGTCGGATACGGACTTTTCACGGACGATCTCGTTTCCGGAGGGCAAGACCGTTTCGAAGCACCGGCAGACGATCGCACGCGCTGGAAGCATCATCGGGAAAGTCACCGATGCGGCCGGGCAGCCCATTCACAGTGCCCGTGCGATGACAGGTGATACCTATGTGGATCACTCCCCGCGAGATTGGACGAGCCACCGCGGTACCTACGCGATCAGCGGCGTCAAACCGGGTGAGGTGATCCTCACCGTACACGCACCAGGTTACGCGCCGGAGTTGCGTACCGTTACCGTGAAAGCTGGACAGCAAACCACCGCCAACGTGAAGCTCTCGAAAGGCGTGACCCTTCGCGGTCGGGTTGAGGATGCCAATGGTGATCCGGTGGAAGGCGTGTATCTTGCCACCGGCGTTTGGCGGAAGAACAGCACGCTGGGGCTACAGGCCATCTCTGATGCCAAGGGCGGGTTCTTCATGGAGGATGCACCGCGCGACGCGTTTGAAGTGATCGCGACGCCGGAAGTCGGTGAGCCGATCACGAAGTCGGTTCGGGGCTCGTCGGGTAGTTTGGTGACGTTCGCGTTTCCGGTGGAGCCCGTTCGTGCCGGCCCGGTAGGCTCTGAAGGGCTCAAGATCGGCGACGTGGCCCCGGCCGTTGAGATCACGGCGATGGATGGCACCGTCATCAAGACAGCGGACCTCAAGGGCAAGGTGATTTTGCTGGACTTCTGGGCCACATGGTGCGCGCCTTGTCTGGATGAGATGCCGCATCTGATCGCGGTTTGGAACAAATACCGCACGCGTGACGATTTTATCATGGTCGGCATGAGCCGCGACTTCGACGAGCCGGTACTAAAAGGTTTCCTGCGTAGGAGCGACGCGATCTCTTGGCCACAGGCCGTCGGCACGGCCGGCGGGGTTGAGAAAGCTGCCCAGCTCTTTGGCGTCACCTGGATCCCGCGCGTCTACCTGATGGATAAAGACGGCAAGATCGTCGGCAAGAACCTGCGCGGGGAGAACATCATGCACGAGCTGGACAAACTCTTCGGCAAGTAGCACCCGTCATGACCCCCGCCAACAGCCAGCCTTCTATCGATTCTGCCCGGGCACCGGCGGGGTTTCTTGAGCCGTCGCAGGAAAGGGCCCGGCGCGCGTTCACCGCGATGAAGGATCAACGCCTCGATGATGCCGCGCGACACCTTGACGCCCTGGCGGGGGATTCGGAAAGTGCCACATCGTGGCACTCCTTCTTGAAAGGGGCGTTGGCTGCGCATCGGTATGAATTCAATGAGGCGCTGGTGGCGCTTGAGACTGCGGCGTCCGCCAGCGACGGCTCGCGGGATGGTGCAAGGTTGGCCGCGATGGCGTGGGAGCGTGTCGGTCTGCTTCACCGTCGTCGTGAAGAGCTGGGCCGCGCCGCCAACGCCCATGAACAGGCCTACAAGCTGCGCGAGCAACACGGCTCTCCGGTGGAGCGTTGGGAATCCGCCCACAGTCGGGCGGTGACGGCCGCACTGGGTGGGCAAGCCGACGAGGCCGTCAAGTGGTTTCAGATGGCCTTAACTGCCGCAGATGGGATCGCGGATCATGCCGCAGGGCATGGGGATCATCCTGAGAATAGTCCGGATCGTTGTCGCGCCGAGACGTACGCGTCGCTGGCCGACGCCTTGACCGCTGCGGCGCGCGGTGAAGAAGCCGTCGCGGCGGCGCGCAGTGCCCAGGCGTGTTGGCAGGGCGTTGATCTCGGCTCCGTCGAAGCGGCGCGTGCGGAGGCTCGGCTCGGACGTACCCTGGTCAGCCACGCGGAATTTGTGCTGGATGTTGCACCAGAGACCGCGAGTTCGGCACTCGATGAGGCGATCGCTCGGCTCACCTCCACCAGAGAGTCGCTGCTCGCATTCGGCACCATAGCCAAGGCTGATGTGGTTTGGTGCGGTGACCTTCTCGACTTCGCCCGGCGGCTACGGGCGGCCTTCTGATCGCGCTGGCACGCGGCATTCGCTAGCCGACCCCGGATTGGTTACACTTCCCGCCAGAATAACCTGACGCTTGGAGTATCCATCCGTGTCATTCTCAGACTTGCAATCGTTCCTTACCGATCTTGAATCGCGCGATCAGCTCAAGCGGATCACGCCCGAGGTCGATCCGATTCTCGAAGCCTCCGCCATTGCCGATCGCGTGAGCAAATCGCCCGCTGCCGGTGTGGCGTTGCCACCGGAAACTGATCCCGTTCACGGCACTTTCGGTGGTCATGCGCTGTGGTTCGACAACCCCACGGGCTCTGACATCCCGCTCGCGATGAACATCTACGGGAGCTACGAACGCATGCGTCTCGCGCTCGGCGTGGAGAGTTTCGAGGCGCTGGCCGGCCGCGTGCAGGAGCTTATCAAGCCGGAGATGCCGACGTCGCTGATCGACAAAATGAAAAAGCTCCCGCAACTCGCCAAGCTGGCCAGCTTCGGACCGAAAGTCGTGAAACACGGCATCTGCCAAGAGGTGGTCCACACGGATGGTGCGGATTTGTTCTCACTACCCGTGATTCAATGTTGGCCTCACGACGGTGAGCCGGGCTATGGCCTAAAGCCGGCCGATTGCCAAGCCGGTACCGGTCGCTACATCACGCTCGCGGGCATCTACACAAAAGACCGCGACAGCGGCGAGCGAAACGTCGGCATGTACCGTGTGCAACTGTTCGAACCCAAGCTCGCGGCCATGCACTGGCACATGCACCATGATGGTGCCAGGCATTTTCGTCAATACAAAAAGGCGGGAGAGAAAATGCCGCTGGCGATTGTGCTCGGCGGCGAACCCATTTTGCCCTATGCGGCCACCTGCCCGCTACCACCGGATGTCAGTGAGTTGCTCTTTGCAGGGTTCTTGAATCATGGCGGCGTGGACCTTGTGCCCTGCAAGACGATCCCGATAGAGGTACCGGCTAACGCCGAGATCGTGATCGAAGGGTGGGTTGATCCCAAGCAGTTGTTGGTCGAAGGTCCGTTCGGGGATCACACCGGGTTCTATTCGTTGGCCGACCGCTACCCGGCGTTTCACGTCAGCGCGATCACCCACCGCAAGAACCCGGTCTACCCCGCAACGATCGTGGGCAAACCGCCACAAGAAGATTACTACCTCGGCAAAGCCACGGAGCGTATTTTTCTGCCGCTGCTAAAAATGCTGATCCCCGACGTGATCGACTACTCGCTGCCGATGTTTGGGGCGTTTCATAACTGCGTGTTCGTGAAGATCAAGAAGGACTACCCGATGCAGGCCCGTAAGGTTATTAGCAGCATCTGGGGTGCCGGGCAGATGATGTTCACGAAGATGATTGTCGTCGTGGATGACCATGTCAACGTTCACGACGAGCAGGACGTGCTGTTTCACATGGGTGCCAACGTGGATTGGCGGCGGGACACGGTCATCGCAGACGGACCGTGCGACGTGCTCGATCACGCGACGCCCTACTACGGGACCGGTGCCAAAATCGGCATCGACGCGACGTGCAAAATCGCTGGTGAGGGTGTGGTGCGCGATTGGCCGGAAGAGCTGGAGATGTCGGCCGATGTGGCCAAGAGGGTCCAGCAACGTTGGTCGGAGTTTGGGCTATGAGGGCCGTTGCGAAAGCCATCGGGCGATCGCAATTTCGGCGCACAGGGAAGTGCGCCGTGGCCCTGGTCACGATGTGGGTTGCGGGGTGTGATACGGGTGAGGTCGATACGCGTGACGCTCGTGCTGCTGCGAAGTCTGCCCCTACCAAGCCCGTGCAGGTGCTCACCTTTCCCGAATCGATTCAAGTGGACGATGCCTCGGTCAATGCTTTCGTCAAAGAAGCGATGGCCGCGTGTGCGAAGGGTGCCTACGATGAGTTCCGTTTGCTGTGGAGTTCGCGACAGGAGCCGTTGCAGCAGGATGAGTTCAACGCCGGGTGGAAGGCGGTGCTCGCGATCAACGTCCGGTCGCTCGATCTGATTCGCCTGGCCGTGAAGTCCGATAGCGGTGAAGAGGAACTACGGGAGCATTATGTGTTTCTTGCGGAGGTGCAGTTTGACCCGCAGCACCCGGCCGGTCGAAAAGAGCCCACGCGGCAGGTTGTCTTATTGATGGGGAAAGAGCAGGGGCAATGGCGACTCGCTCGGGCACCCGCCAAGGTCAGGTCGTGGGTGCGTGATCGGGTGGCCAACGCGGATCGTGATACTGATAAATCGGTTGTTCCGATTTCCGAAACGCCCCAAGGGGAGCCCCCCGCAATCCACCCGTGACCTACCGACGAATTAGCACGATATTTTGTTTGCCTCGCGGTGGTTTGTAGCGCATAGTAGAAGTGAAAGGCCTTTGGCCTTGTCCCGGTTCATCCGGGACCAACATACGCGGAGCCTCGCAGAAGCTTACGCCCTGGGTCGGAGCCATGAGCTGGTGCCCGGAGGATGTTCGCCAGAATCGCGGGGCTCTTTTTTTCTATCAACCTTTTTCTATCAACTTTTCTATCGACCTTTAATCGTCAACGGTGTATTGTCGCCGTGGTTGGTAGGGTTTTCCTAGGCCGCAGTCCCCAGTCTGCGCGCCGAAGGCCGATCAAACTTGTCGAATCAGCTTGCGAAGTTGGGCTTCGAGCACAGTTGGTACCCTGTACAACTGGTGCCCTGTACAACGCTTCGAGCTTGCTTACATATACATGCCGCCGTTGACGTTGATCACCTGGCCGGTAATGAAAGACGCCTGCGGTGACGCGAGGAATCTAACCGCCCGCGCCACTTCTTCCGGCTCGCCCAGTCGGCCCATCGGCGTGAGTTGTTTGACCATTTCGATCGCCTTGTCCGGCACGGCCGCCGTCATGTCCGTCCGAATGAAGCCCGGCGCAATCGCGTTGACGGTGACACCTTTGCGGGCGACTTCGCGGGCAAGTGATTTTGTGAACGCGATCAACCCGCCTTTGGCGACGGCGTAGTTTGATTGTCCGAAGTTACCCATCTGCGCCACGATTGACGACATGTTGATGATGCGACCCCACTCGCCCTCGACCATTTGCGGCAAGAGCTTGCTCGTGAGGTTGAACGCACCGTCGAGGTTCACCAGGAGCACCTCGCGCCACTGGTCTGCACTCAGCTTCATGAACGAACGATCCCGTGTGATGCCGGCGTTGTTCACGAGGATCTGTACCTTGCCAAACGCATCCAATGCTTGGTCCACCATGTCGTTTGTCTGTTTGGCGTCGCCGACATCGGCCTTGATCGCGATCGCGCGGCGACCCAACTCCTTGACACGTTCGACGACTTCTACTGCGGCGTTTTCGTTGGAGTGGTAGTTGACGACCACGTCGCAGCCCGCTTCAGCAAGCGCGATGGCGGTGGCCCGACCGATACCCCGTGAAGACCCCGTGACAAGACTGACTTTTCCTTCCATCTTCATCATCCAATCTCAGGCCGGCATCGGCGCAGAAAGAGTTACGTAATCCGTGGGTTTGGTCCCGACCGTTATCGTCCGCTACTCCTACAGCGAAGTCAACGATATTCGGGTGTGATCTGGTAATTTCTTGAAATTGATAAGATGCGACGTTATGGTCGTTCGACGCGCTATCGACACTATTGTCGATTGCCGAATCTACCGAAAGCCTAAGCCGACGGGTGCCATCCGGCATCGGCCCAGAGCCGTCCACTGACGGCCGAGTTCTTCAACAGGAACACGATCGCCTCTGCGATCTCGTCCGGGCGGATCAGCCGTCGCAACTGCGTGTTCGGCAAGACCTGTTCCTGTACGATTTTCTCTCCCAACGCCTGAACCATGGGTGTGTCTGTGAATCCGGGATGGATGATCGCACAGCGTACGCCGTGGAAAATCGCTTCCATCGCGAGTGTCGCCTGAGCGCCTTCGAGCCCGGCTTTGGCCGTCGCGTAGGAAATTTGCCCGCGGTTGCCGGCCGACGAGACCGAGCCGATCAACACGATCGCCCCTTGGACCATTTCGTCCGGCTCCCAGCGTTTGAGCCCGCGTTTCGCACGGTCTTGAGCTACCGACCCCGCACACCGCAGCGCCCAGTAAATCGGAGCGATCAGATCGACATCCAGCACGCGGCGAAAGTCGGACTCACTGTAGAGGTCTAGCTTGACGGGGTCGCTTTTCTTGTCGATCTTGACGGCCAACCGATCGCGCGTGATGCCCGCAGCGGGAACACAAAGATTGACCAGCCCAAACCGCTCTTCCATGTTGGCAAACACGCGCTCGCGGAAGTCAGTATCGACCACGTCGCCACGATAAGGGATCATGATCT
Organism: Planctomycetota bacterium; assembly: GCA_024278695.1. GTDB lineage: Bacteria > Planctomycetota > Phycisphaerae > UBA1845 > UBA1845 > JAJRSP01. The sequence goes on from JAJRSR010000285.1 coordinate 6,308, forward strand.
CGCGCTCGAGTTCGCGGTTCATTTCTTCTGCAACCGATGCGGTGTCTTCGCCCATATCGACCAACGCGATGGTGCGAACGCCTTCCAGAGCTAGCCCGCGGGCCGTCGCTCGTCCGATGCCGCTGATCCCGCCCGTGATGAGCGCTGTCTTGCCGTTGAGTTCCATCGCACTGTCCTTCTTGGGAAAAAACACCCCGTTCGCGCCAGCGATCATGTACCGCTACAGCTTGCTCGTGCCGCCCGCTAGAGCTTGTCGGATCGCTCCGCGAGCCAGTCCCGCGCCATGGGCCACAGCTCTCGGTTCGCTTTCGAGCCGACGGCCAACCCGATATGACCCGCCGGGAACCGAACACCCTCGTAGTCCTTGCTCCCGATGGCACCCTCAAGTGGAAGGCTTTGCCCACAAGGCACCAAGTGGTCGTGCTCGGCCGTGAGATTCAGCACCGGGCACGTTATTTGATCCAGCTCTACCACGCGCTCGCCGATCTTGAGCTTGCCCTGGATCAACCGGTTCTGCTGCATACAGAACTTGACGAACGCTCGGAACATTTCACCCGCGACGGGGATGTTGTCGTTGAGCCACGTCTCCATCGCGAAATAATCTTCGAGGAACTTTTCGTCTTCCATGTTCTCATAGAAGTTGACGTACTTCTCGACCATGGTTGAGACCGGCTTCAGCAGTGCGAATGAGCCTTGGAGCATGTCGGCCGGTGCGTTGCCATGTGCGTCGATCAGCCGGTCCACGTCGAACACGTCGGCGTCGGTCCACTTCGCCAACAGGTGATCCTTGTTGGACCAGTCCACCGGGGCGGCCATCAAGATCAGATTCTTGATTTTGTCTGGGTGGAGGGCCGTGTACATCGTTGAAATCGTGCCGCCCATGCAATAACCGAGCAGGTTGATCTTGTCCGAACCGGTACGCTCGCGTACGTGATCAACGACGTCACCGAGATACCCCTCGACGTAGTCTTTCATATTCAGGAGGCGATGGGCATGGGTCGGGACGCCCCAGTCGATCATGTAGGTGTCGAAACCGCTATCGACGAAGTGCGCAACCACGCTTTTGCCGGCTTTAAGGTCGAGGATGTAGGGGCGGTTAATCAGCGCGAACACGCACACCATGGGCGTATCGTATACCTGGGCGTTGTCGGACAGGTAGTGTTGGAGCTTCAACGTGTCTCGACTGAAAACCGTTTCGGATGGCGTTACGCCGACACGAACCTTCTTCGCCACCTCAAGCACCTTGGGCATGGCCGTAACCTTGCCGCAGAACACTTCCCATTGCTTTTGCATCTCGGCCGGCGTCATCATCCAGGGCATCATCGGGGGTGGGTTCGAGGTCGTTGTCATGATTTCTTGCCTTTCGCCGAAGTTTTTCCGGATGAGGATTCCAACGCCGCGACCCGCTCGCTCAGTCCGTCGAGCTTGTCGAGCATTCTTTCCTGAAGGCTGCTCAGCGCCACCAGGATGGAATCGGTGTCGTCGCGCGAGGGCATGTGGGCGTCGGCCAACGTCTTCTTGAGAAACTCGTTCGTCTTCTCGCGAAACGCAAGCGAACTTTCCATCGACTGCTTCATCATGGCCAAGAAGGCGTCCGACTGCATGAACTCCTCACACTTGACCGCCCACGCATCAAAAAACGCGCGGCGCATCTGCTTGAGCATGTCCTCTTGCGTGGGGGGCTTTGGCATGGTCGCGGTACCCATCGCGGACATGGTGGACATCATGTCCGACCAAAACTTGGTCATCGGGTCGGTCTCATTACCGGGTCCGGCGAATCCTGTCATGACTATCAAACTCCCTGGGCGTTTTGCCGTTTGCGATTCAATCTTTTCCAAATAACCGTCCAGATAATCGCTTGTCTAAGAGGTTATTCGCATCGTTCGATGGCAATGGCCGATGCCTCACCACCACCGATACACAAACAGGCGATGCCGATTTTCTTATTCTTCCGTTCCAGAGCGCGCGTCAGGGTATTCACCAGTCGCGCGCCCGTCGCGCCGATCGGGTGTCCCAGTGCCACCGCCCCGCCCACCACGTTCACCTTGGCATGATCCAAGCCAAGCTCGCGGATCGCGGCCATCGGTACCACTGAAAACGCCTCGTTGATTTCGTACAGGTCAACGTCTGTCGGTGACAGGTTCAACTGGTCGCACAGCTTTTTGATCGCGAAGATCGGTGCAATCGTGAACCAATCTGATTCCATGGCGACGTTGGCGTGACCCAGGATTTTGGCGGTCGGCTTCACGCCGAGCGATTTCATTTTGTCCTCACCCAGGACCACAACCGTAGCCGCACCGTCGCTAATGCCGGAAGCGTTGCCGGCGGTCACTTGGCTCTCCGGTCCGAACGCAGGTCTCAGGCTGCGTAGCGCTTCTGCACCGCGGAACTTGGCCACATCCTCGTCGCGTTCTACCGTGGTGGGGGCTTTTCTCGATTTGATGTCGATGGGCGTTACGCCCTCAGAAAAGAAGCCGTCGTCCCAAGCCGCGATCGCACGCTCGTAGCTTGCAATCGCGTAGGCATCTTGGTCTTCACGGGAGAAGTCGTACTTCGTGGCGCACCGATCGCCGCACGTTCCCATGTGTTGGTTGGTGTAGACGTCCCAAAGGCCGTCGTGGATCATCGCATCAATCAACGCGCCGTTACCCATGCGGTAGCCGGTGCGAGCTTTCTTGAGCAGGTAGGGGGCGTTGCTCATGCTCTCGCAGCCGCCGGCCACGATAAGATCGGCGTCACCGCATTGGATGGCCTGGGCCGCGAGGATCACCGTGCGAAGGCTTGATCCGCAGACTTTGTTGATCGTGGTCGCGCCGACGTTCACGCCGAGACCGGCACCGAGGGTCGCTTGCCGGGCGACGTTTTGTCCAAGCCCGGCACCCACCACGTTACCCATTAAGACTTCATTAACGTAGGTGCCGTCGATCGCAGCCTTCTCAAGCGAAGCCTTGATGGCGATCGCACCGAGTTCGCCAGCCATCATGCTCGAAAGCGACCCACCAAACGAGCCAAATGGCGTTCGCATTCCGCCAGCCAGATAGATATTTTTTAGCATACGTCCCTCCTCTCACCACGCGAATCGATCCGCTTTGGGCATGTCATACCCAATCGCGGTGCCGCGAACAAGACTGGAGAACGTAACGTCAATAGCAAGGCTTGTCCGGTTCGGCCGCAAACGGTCACCGAGGCAGGCAGACCCATCTACTTGTTGTTGGCCTTGCCGGACCCTTTGCTATCAGATCCTTTGGAATCACAACCTTTGGTGGTGACCGTGTTGGACCAAACCGACTGTATCAGTTTCGTGCAGTTTTCGGTGTTGCGGGCGAAAGCCTTGCTCAGGGTGTCCATATTGGCTTCGAAAGCCGTCACGGTGGCGTCGAATGCTTTCTGCGAACCCTTGCCGAAATCGGCATCGGCACCCGCCGGCGTGGCTGTGGCAGCCGTTTTGGCGGCCTTGAGGTTGGCACCGAACGTCGCGTTGCACGTTTCGGTGAAGTTCTCGACGTTTTGCTCCACGAAGGGTACCCAGCTCTTGGCAAAGTTCTCGAAGCCCATCGGTGTGAAGTTCATGCCCGCGAAATTGACCGGTGTGACGTTTGAAGGGGTTTTGGCCATCTCGCCGAAGGGCTTGAGCCAGCTTTCCTGCATGCGGCCAAAAGCGCTCATCGTCGTCTTGAAGTTGTCGTCCATGCTGTCAAACATCTTGGTCATCGTTTCTTGAGTGTTAGCTGCCATGATTGCCTCGCTTCTAAGAGCCCGTTGGTTCAACTCGCGTCTAAGCGGGTCCGTGCCACCGTGGTCACTGGACCATGCCGATAATGAAGTATACTTCATTGTGCGATCGCGTCAAGAGAAAATTGTGCGATTGCGTTAATATCATCGACATTACGTAAGAGTTTGTTTAATAAATAGTTATAACATTTCCGTTGCATTTTCGTTGACATTGAGCCGCGTTTGCACTACGATGGTGCTGAATCGACGGCCTTCATTTGAACTACCGGGGGTTCTCTATGGCTGAGCTCGACGGGCAAGGTCTCCTGCAGATCAAGAAGTACCCGAATCGGCGGTACTATGACACCACGCGCAGTTGTCATGTGACGCTCAAGGAAGTCCACGCCCTGGTTGTGGGCGGGCGCGACGTCTGCATCACAGATTCTCGGACCGGTGACGACATCACGAATCTCGTGCTGATGCAAATCGTCATCGAAAAGGACCAGCCCAAGCTCGATCTCTTTCCTGCCTCTGTGATGCACATGATGGTCCGGGCCAACCGCCAGGCGCTCCGGGGCTATGTGGATCAGTTCTTTACACCGTTTATGGGGGTTATGACGCAATCCCGGAATCAGTTTGATGACTACATGCGGCGAATGATGTCCGGGCAGTTTATCTCACCCACGGAGTGGGGCAGCTACTTTTCGCAGGCGTTCCTTTCAGCTTCCGGTGGTGCGACGCCTTCGGATCCGGGGGGGGCGGACCCTGGTTCCCCGGATGCCGGCTCTCCAGACGCCGTTTCTTCAGGGGCGGTCGATCTGGATGACCCGTTTGTCAGCCCGCCGCCTGCCGAGTCGGTCCCGGAGGTACCGTCAGGTGGTGAATCAACGACCGAAACTGCCGAAGACCTGCGAAATCAACTTGCCGAACTGACCCGACGCATTGAAGAGTTGTCTGACAGGGGCGCGCCCAAGAGCGGTTAGCCCACTTTCGAGCCTGCTACGTGCCTGAAGACTTTCGAATCTCACGTTTCCATGACATTTCGTTTGTTTTCGGCTAGGATGAAAAGGCTCGAAGTATTCTCGGTCCAGGTGGTCACGCCGTACCGGATCCCCTTTGGAGGAAGTTGTAGCCCATGAACACCGTACGTTGTCGTGCATTCACCATTATCGAGCTGCTCGCCTCGATGGCCATTCTGGCGCTGCTGATGGCGATTTTGTTGCCGTCGCTGTCTGCGTCTCGCCAGCAAGCCAAGGCGAGCGTCTGCCTCTCTACGCTTAAAGGAATCGGCACCTCCGTTCAGGTATACCTCAACGAGAACAACGACCGTTTTCTTCCGTTTCGCCAGTCCAAGATTAGCCCGGAATCCACGGAAATGTATCTTAACCATGTCAAGCGGCAAAAGCCGCGTTGGCAATGGTTTATCGAGACGGATATGGGGTATGTGATCGATCCGAAGCCGTTTGAGCGGCTCGGTGCGCGGGGTTTCGGCGATGACGGTCTCTTTCTAAGCGGGGATAGCGCCGACATCGGTCGCCGTATGTCGATCGATCTGTTCACCTGTCCGTCGCTGTCCGATCCCAAGTATTCGCACGACATACGCGATGGTGCGTACGGGTACAACTACCAATACCTCGGTAACACCCGGACCGATACCGATCCTACCCGGTGGGATAACTTTGCCGTCGGCCTCCACCAGATCAAGAACACCGCGCAGACCGTGCTCATCGCAGATAGCCGTGGTACGGCCACGCGGAAACATGGCCAGCATTCCTATTCGCTTCACCCGCCGCGCCTAGCAACAGAGGCAGACGCAATGCGCTTCGGTCCCGGTGCGTCGTATGTGGTGGGGATGGACCAACCTGAGTTTCGGGCGTATTCGCCTGTCGAGGCAAGGCACCGCGGTCGGTGCAATACCGTGTTTGTTGATAGCCATGCAGAGGCGATGACGCCGTTGGAACTGGGGTATGAGATCAACGGTCTTGAGGGCCACCTTACCGTGCCCGATCTTCCAAACGGTTTGACGCTTCCCAGGCATGATGCCACGTCCGGCCCTTTTAAGGCCACGAATAAGTTTTTTACTGGGCTTGGGCGCGACCCGATTTGGGAGGCGGCCAACCGGACGGGCGGCTAGTCGCCTGTCGGGGAGATGCTGGTTAGCTCGGCCAGTTGAACATCGGCGACGCTGGCTAGCGTGTAGAGCTCGTAACACTCCGACCAATGCACCGCCAGGTAGGCATAGGCCAATAGGATGACGAGGGAGCCCATCTCGGTGATTCGTGCGGTCCGAAACCTGAGTAGCGGATAGCTACCTATAGATACGAGTCCAATCTTGAAAAGGATTACGGAGGGAATACCCAAGCCGAACATATACCGTGCGATCGGGTTGTCTTCTTGCAGCACACCTTGCTGGTGGGCGAGCACCGTCAGAATCAGATCAAACGCGTTGAGCAGCCAAATGCCTCCCACGAGGCAAAGCACACGATGTGATCGCGCTTCGACAAACCAACGGACAAGCCCGGTGTACCAGGCGTGTCTTCCTGATGATTCCACCAGGCTGGGGATTGAAGCCGAGGGCGCGAGATTCATACCGAGCGTATCGGCCCCGATTCTGTTCGAGTTAATCGCCCAAAGAAGTAAGGCGGAACCCGATAACGTGGCTGGGAGAATCCGTTCGCTGCGACTAAACTAGGACGTTCCTGTATCGGCTGGCTGTCCGGACGGCACGCCGTGGTCCATCGGAGGTTATCGTCATGAGTGATCCGAACCAGACTGACGCACCGATCAACCTATCGCACGTCAACGAGCGCGGTGAGGCGCGGATGGTGGATGTGTCTTCGACGCCGGTGTCGGTTCGAGAGGCCGTGGCTTCGGCTGGCGTGACTGCGAGGCCAGCGGTGCTCGACGCACTGCTCGCGGGTACCCTGCCAAAGGGCGAGGCGGTCGCCACGGCGCGGCTCGCCGGTATTCAGGCCGCCAAACGTACGGGCGGCTTGATCCCCCTGTGCCACCCCTTGCCCATTGACTTCGTGGACGTGGATGTGGATCGCGTCGCACCCGATCGATTGGCGGTGCGCTGTACCGCTCGCACGACGGCCCGCACCGGTGTCGAGATGGAAGCGATGACCGGTGCCGCCGTGGCGGCGCTGACCCTGTACGACATGGCCAAGGCGGCGGACAAAGGGATTGTGCTCGGTCCCATCCAACTCGAAGAAAAGTCTGGCGGCAAGAGCGGGACGTTCCGCCGAGCCTAGCGCCGGGCGGATGTCATTCCAGTGTCTTTGTCGTGAAAAATCAGCCTTCCCGTTGATTTCAAAACATTTGAAAAGGTCTGGCGAGCGCCGTGCTGCTTTGCTAGCATCCTGACCGATAGGCTGGTGGGAAACCGGTGCGGATTTGGGGTGGAACTGATATCCGAAGTGATGCCGTGATGATACAAAGAGCCGAGACTGCGACAATTCAGCTTGCTCAACTCTACGCGCCAATCGTGGATCACATGCGCGAGGTGGAGCGCGTGTTTGATGGTGAACTCGTTTGCGATCTGCCGTTCGTGGCTGATCTTTGTGATACCGTTCGGTCCTACCGCGGCAAGATGCTTCGTCCGGCGTTGTTGCTGCTTAGTGGTCAAGCCACCGGCACGCTAACCGACGCGCACCATACGCTCGCCGCCGTAGTCGAGATGGTTCACATGGCTACCCTCGTTCATGACGACGTGTTGGATCGGGCCGATGAGCGTCGGCGTCAGCCCACGGTCGGTGCGATCGCCGGAAACGAGGCGGCCGTGCTCTTGGGTGATTTCCTGATTAGTCATGCGTACCACCTGTGCAGTTCGCTCGGGGACCAATATGCTTCGCGCAGTGTGGCCCGCGCGACCAACATCGTTTGCGAAGGCGAGCTGCTGCAGAACCATTTCTGCAAGCGCTTGGCGATCGACGAAGCGGAATACTTCGAGATGATTCTTCGCAAGACGGGCGCACTGACGGGCGTTGCCTGTGAGCTTGGCGCTTGGGGCTCCGGCGCGGAAGCGGATGTCGTGGCCGCACTCGGGCAGTTCGGGCAAAAAGCCGGCGTCGCGTTTCAGATTGTGGATGACGTGCTGGATATTGTTGGTGATTCGGCCAAGGTCGGAAAAACGCTCGGGCTCGATTGGACACTCGGCAAGATGACCCTGCCCATCATTCATGCGTTGACTCACGCATCGCAAGATGTAGCAGCGGATATTCGAGCGTCGCTCGATGCGCCGGAGCGGGCCGGCCGGGACCAGCTTCGTACTTGGCTGGAAGAAACCGGAAGCATTGACTATGCGGTCTCCGTCGCGCGGGCGTACACCGCGCAGGCGTTGGCTGGTCTGGAAGTGCTACCGCCAAGCGAAGCCAAGTCGTCGCTCTCCGCTATGGCAGGTTTCATCGTTGTCCGCCATTTCTAAGGCGTTACCTGTCGTCGTGCCATGTTTCCGGAGTGCGTAGTCTGCAGCGCATTTCCTCTTTGATGCAACAACAAACCCGAATCCCTGCTGCTATCCCTCCGACGGCGCGTTCTTGTCCACCGACGGCTCAGAAGTCTTTCCCGGCGACATCAGGTACGATTACCGCAACCTGATGACGGTCTACGTCGACCCGCAGACCGGGGCGAAGCACACCTATCGGTACGACGCGCTGCGCCGGCGGATCGAGAAAACAATCGACGCCGACGGTGTGGCTACTGCCGTCCGTTACTTCTATGGCGGCAATTTCCAGCAGGTGGTCGAAGAGCGGGACGGGAACGACGCCACGGTGGCCACGTATGTCTACGGCAACGGCGTGGACGAGGTCATCTCCATGTCGCGGGACGTCAACGGTGACGGCACGGTAGCCGCTGACGGCAGTGAGACGTTCTACTACCACGCCGACGATATGGGCAACGTGGTGGCCGTCACCGACGGCACGACGAACGGACCGCAGAATTCCGGGGCCGTCGTCGAGCGCTACGACTACGGCGACTTCGGCGACCCGAAGGTGCTTGATGCGAACTATGTGCCGGTACCGGGGAATGCTTCTGCCATCGGCAACCCCTACCTGTTCACGGGTCGGCGGTTCGATCCGGAGACAGGGTTCTACTGGTACCGGACGCGGTATCTCGATCCGCGCATCGGGCGGTTCACGTCGCGCGACACCATCGGCATCTGGGGCGACCTGCTCAACGTCGGCAACGGACTGGCGTATGTCGGCAACAACCCATGGACGTACATTGATCCGTATGGGCTAGAGTTCTTGGATTGGGTACAGGATGGGTTGGACGTTGTAGGCTTTATCCCCGGAGCCGGAATAGCGGTTGACTTGGTCAACGCAGCCATCAGTGGTGGTAGAGGCGACTGGACAGGAGCCGGAATCAACGCAGTGGCGGCAATTCCGCTGTTTGGGGATGCAGACAAAGCGGCTAAGATAGCATCGAAATGCGCAAAGGCAGCGCTAGGGGAAGCGGCGGAAAGTGCCGGGAAAAAGATAGGCAAGGAGATCGCCGAAGAGGGCTTGCACAAGGTTGGAAAGGAAGGCGCTGAGCAGGTCGCGAAAGGTGGATGGAAACTAGGGGAAGGTAAGTCTGCCCAAAAATGGGCCAACCAAATGAAGAAGCGAGGGTGGACCTCCGGGCAGATTGACGAAGCGATCTCAGGCGGCAAGAGTGTTCCAGCGCCGAACAAGGTGAATCCGGGGAATTCGGCAACACGCTATGTTCATCCGGAGACTGGCAGGTCCGTAGTAATTGATAATGTTACCAAA
>JAJRSR010000286.1 GCA_024278695.1 Planctomycetota bacterium
AATCATCTTCAGCCGGCTGCTGACGATCTGCTCGTCCGGCAGGTAAATCTTGATCTCCAGCTTAATAAGGTGCTCGTTGTCCAGCATCGTACCGACGACCAGAACGTGATCCGTGCCGACGTCGAACAACTCGACCGTGATATTCCGTTGAGATGTTAATTCCATCTGCGTTGCTCCCAGTGTGTTGCCGTTTGCGGCGCTGTCGCGATAACGGATCGCCCGCGCCATCGCCGCCTGAACCTCGCGTTTGAGTGACTTGAACAATGCCTCCGCCTCGACCAGACCGGCCTTGGCCGCATAGCGAGAAAGCGGCGTAAGAATCCATTCCTCGTTCGAAAAAAGCGCGACACTGTCCAGCCCGTTGGCCAGCGCGTCTCGAAAGGTTTTGAGCGAGCTGGTCATGTGCCCGGCGTGGGCCATGATCGTTTCGCGGTGCTTCGCCCAGACAGCGTCATAGGTCGCATCTTCAGGATAGGCACCGGCAACCCGTCCCACATCAAACACCGCTCGACTCAGCCGCTCGACGAAATCCGCCTTGGTCGAATCCCCACACAGGTCACCCATCCGCAGGTCAATCGACTCGCCGCTTGGTTTGACGGTATGAATCAAGCCACCGACGTTGAGCACGATCGAGATCATGGCCTTGTCGAACTCGATCCGTGTACCGGGCACGCCTTGGGCGTGATGAAACGGGTAGCGGTGCACGCTCAGGATCGACTCAATCCGAGAGCACTCGTATTCCCCGCCGCCGGCAAACACCAACGACCCCTTTCGCTCAAGCAGATAAACCGTGTCCGGCCCCATACCCCGACGACCGCCGGCCTGTAGCGAAACGCCGCGTACCACGCGATCGTTTAGTGCCGCGATCATCGCCTCATCAACACCGGGCAAGCGCTCCATCAATACGGATTCGCCAATCTGATCCTCATACGTCGCGACCGTCTGCTCCATCAGCACGCCGTTGGGAAGCACGAGCAGAATGGGCACGCGTTCTCGAACATCTTCGATCGAGCGTAAGCGACCACGACCCGCCAGGTTTTCCAAAAACCGCGTCAGCTCCAGTGTTAACAAGCCGAGTTGGCTGGGGTTGCAGCAGACAAAAAGAAGCTCCGGCATGCGATCGAGAGCATCGGCCTCCAACAGATTCGCAAAAATCTTTCCATCCAACGCGATGGCACGCTGCCGCCCCTCGCTAATGAGGTTGAGCGTTCCGGATTTCTTGAGGGGCTGCGTGATACCGTCGCCACCACGACCCACGAAACATTCCGCGTGCGCATGCATGAAGAACCCGACGCCTAAGGCGCCCGGTGGATGCACTCCAAGTTCACCCGTTCGCAACATGCTGTGTCGAGCTCCTTTCGACGTCGTCCGTCTGGGCAGCCAGTAGCGCTGCCCCATAAGCGCCGGCGTACTGCGGCATCGGCGGCAACCATACCGCCACTTCCAAGACTTCCTCCAAGGCGCGCGTCAGCGCACGGCAGTGGGCGGCCACGCCGCCCGTCGCAGCAACCGGACCGTTTCCGGCAGATAGCATTTCCGAGATGCGCGTCGCAATCGAGCGAAACAACCCCATCGCGATATCCGCCGCCGGCTGCCCGTCCTTGATGCGCTCGATCACTTCCGTACCGGCAAACACCGTGCAGTAGCTGTTCACCACGGCGCGGGCCGTCGAAGTCATGGCGAGTTCGTCCAGCGCCTGTAGTGAGAGTTCGAGCCGGTGCGCGGTCGATTCGAGAAACGTACCGGTGCCGGCCGCACACTTGGCGTTCATTCGATAATCGATCATGCGCCCCGCTTCGCTCAGCCGGATGACCTTGGTGTCCTGACCACCGATGTCGATGATGTTTCGCACCTCGGGGTACCATTCGCGGGCACCGCGCGCGTGGCAGGTGATCTCGGTCACGCAGCGATCGGCAATGCCGACGCGCTCGCGCCCATAACCCGTGGCGACGCAATGCCGAATATCACCTTTGTCGCCCTCGGCCTGAGCCAAAGCCCGAAGCAATGCCATCTCCGCCGCCTCGGCATAGTCGAAACCGGACTTCACCACATGATGCCCGACCAGCACCGCGTCGGCGTCAAGCACCACACACTTGGTCGCCGAAGATCCCACATCCAAGCCAACATAGAGGGGCGCACTCATCGGTCACGCTCCTCTAGCTGCTCAACGAAAGCCTCGATGTTTGTCATCGTTTGGGCGGTGGAGAGGAACCGCGTGTCGCTAAGATCGCCATCGATCACCAGAACCGGCATGCCGCGGTCGTCACGAATGCGCTGGGCCATCCCAAACCGCGAGTTCGTGTTGTTGGGACAGGTTCGGGCGTTGTGGAAGATGACGCCGTCAATATCAAACCGGTCGAACATTTCATAGAGAAACGCCTGCTTGGCGCTCTCGTCGCGGTTGATGAAAATCTCGATGCTCGTGCGGGCCATCCATTCGAGCGGATCACCGCCGTCAAACGCGTCAAACGCCCACGAATTGCAGTAGGTACTCGCCGCGACCGCCACACCTTGACCGAAAAACTTCTCGGAAAACTCGCGAACCTTAGGCCAGATCGGCATCCCCTCCCAATAGAGGCGGAACCGTTCACCGGGCACGGCACCAAC
>JAJRSR010000287.1 GCA_024278695.1 Planctomycetota bacterium
ATCGAACGACACATAGCGCCAGGGGAGTACCGAGCCAAAGCTCACCCAAAGCCAAAACAGCACGATCGTCAGAACCAAGATTCGATCGGTCGCATCGAGTCCTTGAATGCGGAGCAGCCCGAAAAACATCACAACGGCCAGCGCTATCCCGAACGCCTTGCTGAAAAACAACGACTTGATCGGCCACAACAGGAACGCTACGTTCAACGAACCATCGGCCAGGTGCGGCAGGATCGAACCCGGTTGGCCCGTCTCCGCAAGGATGGTATGGAACCGCGTTAGCGGCTCACCGAACATCGCATAGAGCACGACCATCTCAATCAACAGCCCAAGCACACACGCCGCCACCGTTATCAATACCGTGGGAAAATACTTGCGGTGGTCCACGCACAATGCCGCCACGGATAGCGCGGCCAGGTAATACGCACCGGCAAGATGCGTCACCAACCCCAGCGCTAACGCAACCGCAGCAACAAGCCGTCCACGGCGGGTATCGGTCTCCAATACCAGCAGGAGCGTACCGATCGACATGAACCCAGCCATCACCGTAAGCGGCGAGACGGTGGTGGCCATCTCGACATCCAGCGGCAGAACGGCCACGAACATCCCCGCCCAGTAGGCGTACCGTACGCAACCCCTTCGGAAACACCAATAAAGCGTACACGCCAGCGTCAACAGCGACGCCGCAAGCGAGGGCAGCACCGACGCAAACTCGCCCCGGCCAAACACGGACATGCTAAACGCGGTGAGCGCGTTGCCAAGCGTATGGGCTTCCCATGAGTTAGCGGGTGCCCGATCCCATAGCGCCGCGTATCGAATGTAACGCAGATCGTCACTACCAGTCACGCCCACAAAAAACACGAGCCTCATCAACAACCACACGCCAACGCAAGCCGCGATGACAGTCAGCGTTTCACGCGTCGTATCCTCTACCGACATGCGGCGTCTCAATCGCTTCCGGGTGTCGCGGCGCGGACGGCGGGAACGTGCGGGGGACGGTTCCGCATCATCTTGATGAGATGCCGCGGACACCGCTTCGCGCGCACGTTCTACCGGGCTCGGCTGCTTGCGCAAGCCGCGCCATCCCCGCCTCAGCGGCATGTTGGCTCGTGAGTGTAGCACCGAGAAGTTATCGGTCATCGTCCCCAGTGGCTTTCGGAGCGGTCGCAGCACGACCACCCCTGTTTCACCCACGCCGGCATCGATAATCAAGCGACCGCGTCCCCTGCCCGATAACACCCACGAATGCGCACCACAGACCAACGACGTGACGCGAGACTCGGGTGAAACCTACAGATCCACGCACGAACGAGAGAGTCGGATCGCCCCGGCACAGGCATACTTGGCACCGAGTCGCGTCACTGGCTTCCCTGGCTTTGGCTGCGGCGCTTGGGCTGGGCTCGTTGGCGTGCTACGTCGGTTACCGGGTTGACCGAATAGAACTCCGCCAGCGCTCCCAAGAAATCGTTTGGAACGTCCACGACCCTTCGGAAAAGGTGCTTGCGCTGAACACGTGGATCCATCGCGTTCTCAAGACAGCCAAAAACGAATCTTACTTCGGCATCTCACGCCTCAGGGCGACGCCGCTCCAGGTGCTTCATGGTGGCGGTGATTGCGCGGACAAGGCCAGGTTGCTGGCCGCGATGCTGCACGAGATCGATATTCCGGCGAGCATGGCACTTTGTTTCCATCCAGAAACGGGACAACCATCGCACACCGTCGTCAACGCAGAACCTAAGCCGGACGCTCACATGCTCGTCGATCCGGCTTATGAGCTTTTCTACCCAAAACCCGATGGGCACGGCTACTATGGTCTGCTCGAACTTCGCAAACACCCCGAGCGTCTGCAAGAACGTCTGACCTATGTCTGGGAAACGGTCCCGCGCTTCCGCCCGCTTCACTGGTACAACCCCCAAATCGCCAGCTTTTCCGGCCTGAGCACGGTGAACTGGCGTCGCAATCGGATCACAGCCCTGGCGCATGATGTACTTTTTCTGTTCGTCGGACCGGATATCTACCAACTTCCACGACCGGCAATGCTTGAGGCACCAAAGCTGGCCGTGGCTGGCATTTTCGCGTTCCTTGCACTGATAACGCTCGCTGGCCAATTTGCAGTGAATCGTTCCAGCTCGCACAGACTCTCCCGAACGCGCGTAGCCGACAAGAAACATTGCCTTCGACAGCCACCACGCCCGCGTGCCGCAGCGGCAGCAATAGCACCATAAAGCCAGGCATCTGCCAGTTGCCCAATTCAGCTTGAAGTGACGTCCGAGAATGGTCGAAAAACGAGCGTGGTTCTCGCCCTAGGAGGGTTATGCGCACCGGCGCGGGCAGACCACGACCGCGCCCGCCAAGGGCGGAGAACTTTATGTGGCCACTGAGAACCATCGCCTACTTCATCATGTTCTGGTCGGGGTGCGCCATGGCCATCGTCAACCCGATCTACGGTGTGATGACCTACATGTTGGTGTACCAGGCCAACCCGACCGTAACGTGGTGGGGGCTACCGCTGGTCAAGATCGGCATGCGTTTCTCGCTCTTTGCCGCCGGTGCCACCATCCTGGGGCTTATCTTCGGGCGTAGGCGCGTTCCCGACGTCCGCGATGGTTTCTCCGTCTGGGAGATGAGCATCGTCGGGCTGGTCTTGATAGCCGCACTCAATCTTGTCCTCGGCATTGGCATCTACCCCTCAACGTCACAGGCGATGGATAAGTTTTGGAAGATCATTCTGTTTGTCTTGATCCTCACGCGGCTGGCTTCGACACGAAAGAATCTGCGTCTCGTGATCTGGTCGCTCGTAGCCGGAAGCATGTACATCGGGTACGACGCCTATACGGCACCGCCCGACGCCTTTCTCATGGGGCGTCTTGAGCGCATCGGGGGGCCGGATTTCTCAACAACTTCCGGAGCAGCCGCCCACCTCGTTGCGATGCTTCCCATCATCGGCGGTGCCTACCTGATCGCGCCCAACTGGCGGTACCGAGTCTTCGCGGCGGTGACGGGTGCCCTGACGTTCAACGCCGTCATCTTATGCCGCACCCGATCCGCGTTTCTTGGGCTGTGCTTCGGCATCCTCACGGCCATCCTTTTCGCACCACGGATCAAGCGGTTTCGGATCTACCTGCTTCTTGCCCTCGGAGCCTTAGCCGCCTTCTCGCTCACCGACGGCAACTTCTGGATTCGTATGAATACGCTCACAAGCCGCGAGGGTCTGCAAACTGATTCCGCTGCCCGTAGCCGCCAGGAAATCTGGCAAGCCGCCTATGAAATGCTCAGCGACTATCCGCTCGGCGTGGGGCCGGGCAACTTCACCCAAAAAATCGGAGACTACAATCCCGTCCATCGCTGGCGCGCCTCGCACAACTCCGTGGTCGCCTGTTTCACGGAGTTAGGCGTACAAGGCGGCGTGCTCTTTCTGTTCATCATGGCCGGCTCGGTGCGTCAGCTTCAACGTGCGGCCAAGCTGGCGCGGTACTGCGACCACCCGACTGAAACGGCGGTCCTTGCGTATGCCTTGTTCGCTTCGTTCGTGACCTACGCGGTGACGGCACTCGGGACGCAACGGTTGTATTGTGAATCGTTCTGGTGGGTGATGGCGCTACCGCTCTGCCTGCATAGAGCCACGGCGCGCGAGGTCTACAAGACCGAGGAAGAGCCACGCCTCGCGCAGTCCGCCAATGACCAACTCCGAACCGTCCCGTTCGATGGCTATGGTAGTCGCCCCTATGCTTGGTGACCCGCGACCAACAATCCTCCACCTCGTTAACTCGCTCGATGGCGGCGGAACGGAACGAGCGCTTCTTCGGTTGCTGGACGAGTTTGACCGAACGAGCTACCGGCACGTCGTGGTAACCCTCCGCGATGCCGGAGGGCTGGCACCCAACTTGCCGAGCAACGTGGCCTGTCGCGCGATTGGTGCCTGCGCTAAGTCGAAGTGTCTCGGGCTCGCCGTGGCGCGCATCGCGAAACAGGAGAACGCCCGAATACTCCACGCACGCAACACCTGCTGCTGGGCGGACGCGACCATCGCCAAGCTCCTGACACCGCGCGTCCACCTTGTCCTCGGGTTCCATGGGCTTGATCACGCCGGACGGTTTTCACGAAGAGACCGCATTGTCGCTTCAGTCGCGCGATGCCTCGGTGCGGGTTTCGTCAGCGTCTCCGCATCAGGACGGGACAAACTGACCGGCGAGCTCGGCGTAGGTCGCGGGCACGTGTCACGGCTACCCAACGGAATAACCCTACGCACGGCCCACGAGAGGCCCGCGGCACGTCGCGACCTACTCAGGAAATCGTTCGGCATCGCGCCATCGGATTTCGTCATTGGCACCGTTGGATCGCTAACCGATGTCAAGCGGATCGATCTGCTTCTTGCGGCCTTTGCCGAAACCCACGCAACCACGTCCCACACCCGACTTCTCGTAATCGGCGACGGCCCCAACCGGGCCGCGCTACAGGAGTCCGCTCGACAAGCCGGGCTGGACGACGCAGTCGTTTTCACCGGATGGCGCAATGACATCGAATCATACCTTAACGCAATGGATGCCTACGCCTGCGCGAGCGAT
>JAJRSR010000288.1 GCA_024278695.1 Planctomycetota bacterium
AATGGCGGCGGGAACGGCGGATTGCGCTATCTCGGGTTTTGGTGTGTGTTGGTGGCCGCCGTGCTGGGCGCGCGTGTTGCGCCAGCGCAGGCGCTGTGTGTGGAACAGCAGAAGCTAATCGCCTCTGACGCCGCGGAGTTTGATCGATATGGGGCTTCCGTATCGATCAGCGGCGACGTGATTCTGGTCGGAGCGGATGCTAATGATTGCGCGGCGGGCGCAATCTGCGGATCGGCCTATGTACTCCGATTCAACGGCACCACCTGGGTTGAAGAACAAACCCTGACCGCCCCCGACGCAGGTGCCGTTGATCAATTTGGAACCTCCGTCGCGGTCAACGGTGACACGGCCATCGTGGGTGCCTTCCGGAATGATTGCGCGGCGGGTAGTGAGTGCGGCGCAGCGTATGTGTTCCGGTTCAATGGGACTTCGTGGGTTCAGGAGCAGAAGCTGACCGCCTCGGATGCGGCAGCGGGTGATTTCTTCGGTGCCTTCGTGTCTGTGAGTGGCGACACGGCTGTCGTGGGTGCCTTCCTGGACGACTGTGCCGCGGGCACAAACTGTGGCTCGGCGTATGTGTTTCGGTTCAACGGCACGTCATGGGTCGAAGAGCAGAAGCTGACCGCGTCGGATGCGGCACCGGGCGATTCTTTGGGGCCTTGCTTCGTGAGTGGTGGGACTATCGTGGTCGGGGCGAGGGGGGATGACTGCGCGGCGGGAACGGGTTGCGGTTCGGCGTATGTGTTCCGGTTCAACGGCACGTCATGGGTCGAGGAGCAGAAGCTCGTCGCCTCCGATCAAGCAGAAGACAACTTCGGGACATCTGTCTCACTAAGCTCGGATACGATTGTGGTGGGAGCCTATTTTGATGGCTGCGCGGCGGGTGCGAACTGCGGCTCGGCGTATGTGTTCCGATACAACGGTACCGCTTGGGTTGAAGAGCAACAACTAACCGCCGTCGATGCTGAGGCGGATGACCTCTTCGGGGTTTCCGTCTCGGTCAGCGGGAATACGGTCGTGGTGGGGTCATACTTGGATGACTGTTCTTTTGTCGGAAGTGACTGTGGCTCGGCGTATGTGTTCCGTTTCAACGGAAGCGATTGGATCCCGCGGCAGAAGCTGACAGCCTCTGATGTGTCAGACTCTGATGCCTTCGGGGTTTCCGTCTCTGTCAGCGGTGATACCGTCGTGATGGGCTCACTCGGGGATAGCTGTGTCGCAGGCTTAGACTGCGGTGCCGCGTATGTGTTTCGCTGCACTGACCTCGATATTCCGGCCGTGTCGAGTTGGGGTATCGTGATCATGACTCTGATTGGCGTTTGCATGGGTACGGCCGCCTTCGGTCGAAAGCGAATGCGCACCGCGTAGTCCCGGGCATGATCTTCGGACGGTTGGCATCACCGTTTGCTGTCGCCGGAGGAGCGCGATTGCTGGCGTTTGGCCTCGGTACCACTTTGGAGGGGAGACAATGCATTCAATGTCAAATGGCGGCGGGAACGGCGGATTGCGCTATCTCGGGTTTTGGTGTGTGTTGATGGCCGCCGTGCTGGGCGCGCGTGTTGCGCCAGCGCAGGCGCTGTGTGTGGAACAGCAGAAGCTAATCGCCTCTGACGCCGCGGATTCTGATCGATATGGGACTTCCGTATCGATCAGCGGCGACGTGATCCTGGTCGGAGCGGACGGCAATGACTGTGTGGCGGGCGCGATCTGCGGATCGGCCTATGTACTCAGGTTCGACGGCACCACTTGGGTTGAAGAACAAATCCTGACCGCCTCAGACGCAGGAGCGGTCGATCAGTTCGGATTCTCCGTCGCGGTGAGCGGCGACACGGCCATCGTGGGAGCTGCTCGGAATGATTGCGCGGTGGGTAGCGAGTGCGGCGCGGCATACGTGTTTCGGTTCAATGGAACCTTGTGGGTCCAGGAGCAGAAGCTAACCGCATCGGACGCGGCGGCGGGTGATTTCTTCGGAGCTTTCGTTTCTTTGGACGGGGATACCGCCGTGGTAGGGGCAATCAGCGATGACTGTGCAGCAGGTAGTAACTGTGGGGCCGCGTACGTGTATCGGTTCGACGGTATGTCTTGGGTTGAGGAGCAGAAGCTCACTGCGTCGGATGCGGCACCGGGCGATTTTTTTGCTGCCTGCTCCGTGAACGCGGGCACGATCGTAGTCGGTGCGAACGGCGTGAACTGTGCGGTGGGCGACTTTTGCGGGTCTGTGTACGTGTTTCGGTTCAACGGAACTTCCTGGGTCGAAGAGCAGAAGCTCACCGCGTCCGACCAGGCGGATGACCGGTTTGGGTTATCTGTTTCCTTGAGCGCGGGAACGATTGTTGTGGGGGCGTTTGCCGACGACTGCACGTTGGGGGGGGCCGACTGCGGTTCCGTATACGTGTTTCGGTTCAACGGTGCCTCTTGGGTTGAAGCGCAAAAGCTAACTGCGGCTGATGCTGCCCCGGAGGACATGTTTGGGGTTGCCGTATCGGTGAGCGGGACGACGGCCGTGATCGGTGCAAGCCAGGATGACTGTGCCACGGGTAGCTTTTGCGGTTCTGCGTATGTGTTCCAGTTCAATGGATCGTCTTGGGTGCAGAGGCAGAAGCTGATTGCCTCCGACGCAGCAGGCTTCGATGGTTTCGGGTTTTCCGTCTCCGTGAGCGGAGACACTACCGTGGCGGGAGCAGTCGGAAATAACTGCGGAACCGCGCTTGATTGCGGTGCGGCGTATGTTTTCCGCTGCGGCGATCTCGGTATACCGGCTGTTTCGAGCTGGGGTGTGCTTATCATGGTGTTGATTGGTATATGCTTCGGGACCGTCGCCTTTGATCGAAGACGAAGGCATGCCGCGTCGTCGCGATCACCAAGCAGTCTGCTAGAAAAAATGGAGCCACAGATTCCATTCCATCTGCGTCGTTAGCGGGTGCCGCCCTATGCCTAGAGGGTTTGCTGGTGCCTAGAGGGATTGCTGGCGTTTGGTTTCTTCTTCTAGCGTGCGGCGTTCTCGGTCGGTTAGGGAATGCATGCCCTGGTAGGAGACTTTGCGGAGGATGAGTTCGATCGCTTGCTCGGTTTGCTCGCGTCGTTGGCGCTCCTGTTCAGCCTTGGCGGCCTCACGTTTGATCCGGCGTTTCTCGAAGAACCCGGGCTCTTTTTCCGGCTCGTCCACGACGTCGAACTTACCGCCGCCGTATCCCATGCCGGCCTCGCTTAGTCCGTAGGCTCCTTGTTCACGAAGCACGCGCCGCGTTTGCCAGCAGGTGATATAGCCGAACCCCGCGATCATGATCAGCAACATGCTTTCCTCGATAAACAAGCCGAACACGCCGACTGCGATTGCGCCGATCATCCCGGTGCTCGTGGCGATTTCCATCGAGCGGGCGTAGCCTTTTTTCGGCCACAGGTAGGCCTGGAGCACGCGGCCGCCGTCGAACGGGAAGATCGGTAGTAGGTTGAACAGCAGCAGCAGATAGCTAATCCCGAAAACGCGTATGACCCAAAGCTGCGCTTCCGTCGGGACGATGCTCGCGACTGCGGGCCACATGGGGTGTAGCGGGTTCCAAGGCACCGCGCCGAGCCGTCCGGTCCACAACACGATGATGACGGAGCAGATGCCGCAGATGACGACGTTCACCATCGGTCCGGCGACCGTCGTGATCATGTGAGCCGATGGTGTGTGCGGCGGTTGCGTATAGGCGAGCCCGCCGAGCGGCCAGATCAGGATCTGGTCGGCTTCGCCGCCGGTGTAGCGCGCGCCGAAGCAGTGGCCAAACTCGTGCAGCAACACGATGACAAAGAGGATGGCGTAACCACCGAGCGCGCGGATAAGCGTGGTCGTGATTGGGACCGTCCCGGCCGCATCACCCTTGGGCATCTCCATCGCGAGGAGCACGAACACGCAGATAACGAACGCGATGTGCACGCGGATTTCAATGTCGAACAGCCGGCCGACCTTAAACGACCAGTTCACCGGATTGTCCAGCGGTTTGTCGGAATACCCCATGCCGTTTCCTCAAGTCCCCCCCCGGACCGCGTTCGAATCTTCCTTCTCCCGTTTACAACGGGGGGCTTACACAGTCGTCGTCTATCTGTCGCGCGCGATTGAGTTTTCGTTATCGACCACCCCAGCCCCGCCTTGGCAGGGTGGGGAGCGAGAGCGTTATCACAGCCGATCGACGCGCCCCGCGCTGGCCTCTTCTCTACGCTGCCGCTCGGTCGCTTCTCCGAGCGTTTTCTTTTCGCTGGCGGTGAGCGTATGGACACCGCCGTCGTAGACTTTTCTCAAGATGCGATCGATCTCGCCGGCGTCGGCGCGGCGCTGGACCACTTTTTCGGTGAAGGTTGATCGGGGTGCTTTGCGGGGGCGGGCGGTGCGCGGTTTGCCGCGCGGGATGCGCCATTCGGTTGTGGACCACCACATATCGCCTTTCTTGGCCCACCACACGCCGAACACAAGCCCCGCAAGGTGGCACGCCTCACCGCCGTAGTTGGCACCTTGGCTGAGCACTTTCATCACGGCGTAGGCACCGAAGAGCATGGCGGCCGTACGGATTTTTAGTGGAAACAGGAAGTAGATGTAGACCGTAGCCGTGGGAAAGAGGACGGCCACGATACCGAGAATGCCAAAAAGACACCCGGACGCGCCGACAGCAGGCATATAGGGATTGATCCAGCCAAGCGAACCTAAGATGGTGAAGAAGATACTGCCTGCGAGTCCCGCAACGGTGTAAACCCAGAAGAACTTCTTCGCGGACCACATACGCTCAAGGGGTCGCCCGAGAAAGTGTAGCCCGAGCATGTTAATGAAAATATGGCCGAAGCCGCTCGGGTCGTGGAGGTATTGGGTCGTGATCAGCCGCCAAACCTCGCCGTGCATCACGGCTTTAGCCTGCAACACGCCCCATTCGTAAATAGCCGGACCCAATTGGCTGGGACTTATCATAGTGGCCAGGACATACACGCCCACATTGACCGCGATTAGCGTCGTGACGATGCTGCCGCCGATGAGCCGGCTGCTCCCCGGGCCACGCCACGACGGACCGCGTCCGCCTGCGTTCCCCCGTGCATAGTCTCGATTCTCCCAGCCCATGTTTGACTACCTGCAATTACCGTGCTTGACCCAAGAAATACAAACCCAACACTGCGAGCGTTTTGCCGTCTTGTATTGTGCCGTCGCTTATCATTTCCCGGACTCGGTCTTCGTCAACAACTTCTACGTCAATCTGTTCGCCGTGTTCGAGCGACTGGTCGCCTGGCGTCAGGTCGGCTGCGCGGAACGCGTGCATTCGCTCGCTCAGGATACCGGGTGACGTGAAAAACACGGTCATCGGCTCCATGCTGCCGGCGCGGTAGCCGGTCTCCTCGATCAACTCCCGGCTGGCGGTCTCGATGGCCGGTTCGCCCGGTTCCCGGGTGCCTGCGGGCAGCTCCCAGAGCGTCGCCTCGGCCGCGTGCCGATAATTCCGAATCAACACAATCCGCCCTGGAGCAAGTATCGGCAGAATCACGACCGCGCCCGGATGGACCACGATATCACGGACCACCGGCCTGTTATCAGTTCCGGCGTATTCTCGTCGTTCTACAGAGAAGCGGGGAGTGACCAGCAAGTTCTTACGCGACATGGGCGTCTTTCCGGGATATTTCATGAGCACCAAGCCATGGATTATAGGTCGCGCCGGTCGTAGCGGCAATTTTTGGCTTGGGGAGGCGTTTGCCGCTCCGGAGTATCCGACGTGGGTTCGTCGAGCTTGTACTGTGCTGCGTCGCTTGTTTGCCGTCGTGACGTCACTATGATGTCCGAAAACCTACGCCGCTTGTTGCGTAGGTTACAGGGCCAACCATGAGAAAACGCGTCATCGTACTGGGATCCACGGGCTCGATCGGGTGTAGCAGTCTCGACGTGGTTCGCGGCCTCTCAGACGAATGGGAGGTGGTGGGACTGGCTGCCGGTTCGCGGGCGGTTGAGCTGGCGGCGCAGGCCAATGAGTTTCGTCCGCCCGCCGTGGCAATCTCCTCGTCCAAGGCGGCGGCGGAATTGCGAAGTGGCTTGGCCTATTCCCCGAAGGTGATCCACGGCGACGATGCGTTGACCCGCTTGGTCGAGACGGTCGAATGTGACTGCGTGGTTTGTGCGGTGGTGGGTTGCCAAGGGCTCTCGGCGACGCTGGTCGCCGTGGAGCGTGGTCGGCGGATCGCGCTGGCCAACAAGGAGGCGTTGGTGGTTGCCGGGTCTGTGTTGATCCCGCTGGCTCAACAGACCGGGGCCGAGATCATCCCGGTGGATAGTGAGCATTCCGCCATTTTCCAGGCGTTGCAAGCCGGTCGGCGTGAGGATGTTCACAAGGTCTATCTGACGGCGTCTGGCGGTCCGTTTCGTACGTGGTCATCGGCGCAGATGGCCGGAGTCACGCTTGAAGACGCCTTGAACCACCCGACGTGGGACATGGGTCCGAAAATCACGATCGACTCGGCAACCATGATGAACAAGGCGTTGGAGATCGTGGAGGCGCGGTGGCTTTTCGGACTGCCGGTGGAGCGGATTGGAGTCGTGATCCACCCCGAGTCGATCATACACTCTCTGGTAGAGTTCTGTGACGGGGCGATGATCGCGCAGCTTTCGACGCCGGATATGAAGACGCCGATTCAGTATGCGCTGACCTATCCCGAGCGGCGTCCGTGCCCGGTGAAACACCTGGATTTGGTCGAAAGTCGTCAGTTGAACCTCTGTGCCCCTGACGCAGATCGGTTTCCTGCGCTACGATTGGGTGACGCGGTGGCGCGGCGCGGCGGTACATCGGGTGCGGTGCTTAATGCGGCCAACGAAGCCGCGGTGGATTTGTTCCGTAGTGGTGCGATTCGCTTTTTAGATATTGTTCGGTATGTCGAGCAGACGCTTCGCGAACACGCGTTCGTGGCTTCGCCGACGTTGGAAGAGTTGCTAGCCGCCGACCATTGGGCTCGGCAAGAGGTTATTCGATGCACAACGTGTTGATGTCGTCGTTTGTTCCGGTTCTCGCCGATAACATGTTCCTCAATCTGTGGAACGGCGTGTGGCCCTATCTCATGATGATGGCCGGGTTTTCGGTCATTGTTTTCGTTCACGAGCTTGGCCACTTTGCGGTGGCGAAGTGGGCTGACGTGCGCGTGGAACGGTTTGCGATTGGCTTCGGGCGTGAGCTGATCGGCTTTACGAGGGGGGAGACGCGGTATTCGTTTAACCTGCTGCCGCTCGGCGGGTACGTCAAGATGCTCGGCCAGGAGGACTTCGACGACAAGGGCAATGAGTTGAAGTTCAAGGAAGACCCGCGTTCGTTCGCGAGTAAGCCCGTCGGACATCGCGCGGCGATTGTCTCGGCGGGTGTGATTATGAACGTCTTGTTCGCGTTCTTCCTGTTCATGATCGTGTTTCTGGTCGGGATGAATTCGACGGCACCGCGAATCGCGTTCGTGGAGCCGGACTCCCCAGCAGAGCGTGCGGGGCTGCTTCCCGGTGATCTCGTGAAAGAGATCAACGGTCAGTCCATTAAGGAGTTTAACGAGATTCGCATGGCCGTGATGCTCGCGCCGAAGCACGAGCCGATCAACGTCATTGTGGAACGCGAGGGTGTGGATCGCACGGTTCCGATCAGACCAGAGTACCGAAAGCCTCGATCCACACGCGATGTTCAGCGGCAGGTCATCGGGATTGCGCCTGGTGTGACGCCCGAAATCCTCGGCGTTGGACCGGAGATCGACACGAGCCGGGCAGACCGACCGCACGTGGGTGACAAAGTTGTCGAGGTCGCGGGCGTCGAAGTGACCAAGGCCAACGCGAACCAGATCTATCAGATGCTGGCGTACTCGGAAGAGGACGTCGTTGTCGAGCGGAAAGACCCGAAAAATCCAGACGCTGAGCCGCAACGCGTGACGATCAAGATCCCGCCGGTGCTCTCGTTGTATCCCAGTGAGTTGGGTGATACCAGCACGGTGAGCGTGCTGGGCTTGACGCCGCTGGTGCGCATTAGCGGGGTCGATCCGCGCGGTCGCGCCCATGTGGCAGGACTCAAAACGGGCGACACGATTCTTAGCTTAGACGACAAGCCCTACCCCGACCCCGCGATGATCGCGCGTGCGATTCGCCACAATGCGGAGCGGGATATCCACTTCCGGGTGCGTACGGCTGACCAGCGCGTGCGAACGGGTTTCCTACGACCCAAGAGCCACGATCGCGGGGCGGCTACGCTGCAAGCCGTGATCGAGGCGATTCCCGATGTCGAGAAAGGTGAGCCTCGGACAAGGTTCGGAGAGGTGCGATCCTACGGTGCGGCCGCCGCCGGCGGAATCGAGCCGGGCGATGTGATCCTGAGCATCAATGGGAATGACGATCCGTCGCTGCGTACGGTTACGAAAGTGATTGGCAGCATGAGCGGGAAGCCTGTCGTGGTTACGGTGAAAAGCGCGGCCGGTACAGTCTCCACGAAAATTGTGACGCCTGTGGTTGCCGGTGCTGCAGACGCGAGTTTTTCGTTGGTGGCTGAGGATGTGATGCAGACGGGTCGCGTGCTGCAAACCATCAACGGGAAGCCGAGCCCTGCCGCGACTGCGGGTGTGCCGGATTCCGTGGCCATCGTTTCGGTGAATGGTGAGCGCATGGCGCGCTGGCGTGATCTGATCGCGGCGTTTGCTCGCCATGCCGGCGGCACCGTTGACCTGACGTATCGAGAGGATCGTGGTCCGGAGCAGACTGTCGCGATTCCGGTGCCGCATTCGATTCGGACCACGCTGGGTGTTGGGCCGGCTTCGCGCATCGTGACGATTGATGGTAGTGATACGGTGGTGATCGATTCCAAAGCGGGTGGCCAGCGGGTTTCCATCGGCTACCACGAAGGGTTGCGCCGGCGTTTGGAGGAACTGGTCGGTCAGAAGAACGTGCCGATTGAATACCGGGGGAGCGTTCTCGGTGAGCTTCAGACGGCACATATCGACATCACCGAAGATATGGTGGACCCGTGGCTTGGCCGCGTGCAGTTTTCACCCAACGTTGCTTGGGGTGAGGAGCAGACGCTTCTCAAAGGTGAAAATGTTATCGAGGCCGTTGGTATCGGGGTCCACAAAACGTATTACTTCGTGCTTCAGGTTCTCAAGACGATGGAGCGCATGATCTTTACCCGTACCGTGGGCGTGGAGAGCATGTCCGGGCCGCTCGGCATTATCGACATCGGTGGCAAGTTTGCGCAGAGCGGTTTCGTGAAGTTTCTATTCTTCATGGCCATCATCTCTGCGAACCTCGCTGTGATTAACTTCTTGCCGCTGCCGATCGTGGACGGCGGGCTGATGGTGTTCCTGATTATCGAGAAGATCAAAGGCAGCCCCGTCAGCCTTCGTGTGCAGGTGGCTACTCAGATGATTGGGTTGTTCTTGATTCTCGGCGCGTTCGTGTTCGTGACCTACCAAGATGCGTTACGCCTCTGGGGCTAGTGCGCCGACCGGTAGATTCTCGGTCCACGTCAAGCGTATTGCCCCGTCGCGGTCGTTACGGTCTCTTCTCGGACGTGGCTACGGCAGCGGCGTTCTCCTGCGATATCGTAAATCATAAGTGTGGCTGTCTCGCGCGGCGGGGCGGCTGTTTGCGATGCCGTAACAAAGGGGACACGCGATGGCGACGGAGACGGCCGAGGTAACCGTATTGACGGAAAAGGCGCTGGGGAAGCTGCTGGCCGAACGGCAGGGGATTTCCGCGACCAAATCAAAGAAGTGTCGGCGTCAGGCTGTGCGTTGGCCGTTCCCGGGAACGGTGCAGCTTTGGCTCAATGATGAAACCGACGGTGAGCGATTGCTGCTGGCGACGTCGTTGAACCTCAGCGTGCAGGGGATGGCCATTCGCTGCGACGAATCGCTCGAGCCGGGCACCGAGGTGACCCTGGCCGTCCACGAGCCGGAGGTTAGCTTCCAGGGGCGTGCGGTGGTTCGGCACTGCGCCCAAAACGACGACGACATCTACTGCATCGGCTTGGCGTTCATGTTCGATAAGTAGAGGCGTTGGCTCGCCGTGGTGGCGCGTTGAGAATGAAAAAAGGCCCGCAGACTCCAAAGAGCCTGCGAGCCTTGTAGTTTCGATTTTGCCGGCGGTCTAACGCTTCGAGAACTGGAAGCGTCTGCGAGCACCGCGCTGTCCGTACTTCTTGCGCTCGACACGACGGGCATCGCGCGTGAGCAAATCCTTATCGCGGAGCGCCGCTTCATACTCAGAGTTAATTTTCGTTAACGCCCGGGCCAGCCCGAGGACGATCGCGCCGGCCTGTCCGGTCGTGCCGCCGCCACCAACATTGACCCACACGTCGTACTTATCCGCAGTGTCTGTGGCTACGAGCGGCTGCTGAACGGTCCGTCGGTCGGTATCGACGCAAAAGAACTCATTCACGTCGCGTTTGTTGACGAGGAACTTGCCTTCACCCGGTTTGATTCGAACACGCGCGACCGACTCCTTACGCCGACCCGTGCCCCAGGTGTAGGGGTTGTTGACCTTGGACTTCTTCTTGGTTGCTGTTGGTGCGGGGGCTTCGGCCATCTAACGCTATCTCCCTGAAGACGCCATACTGAAGGCGTCCTACGCCTTACGATTCAAACGGGCACTAAAAAGAAAACGGCTCCGGATTTTGGGCCGCGTGCGGATGCTTGTCGGACGCATAGATTTTCAACTTCGACAACATGACAACGCCGAGCTTGCTCTTGGGGAGCATCCGACGGACGGCTTCACGAATGATCCGGTCAGGAAAACGCTCCATGATCTTATCGAAGGAGTCTTCCTTGTAACCGCCGGGGTAGTAAGAGTACCGTGGGTAGGTCATTTCATTGGTCTTGTTTCCCGTCAGCTCAATCTGCCGGGCGTTGGTCACGATGACGAAATCACCGGTGTCCACATGTGGTGTATAAATGGGCTTATGTTTGCCCATGAGCACCGTGGCGATCTTGGTCGCCATGCGTCCGAGCCGCTGACCGGTCGCGTCCACATGGTACCAACTCTGGTCTACCTGCCCCGTCTTGGCGACATAGCTTCTTATCTTACACTGAGCCATCACATTACCGTCGAAAAATAGGTTCGATTCACAACATCCGAGCCCGTCAATGTACCGCCTACGCTCTGTCCGTCAAGAGTCAGCCTGCGCAGTGATTAGGCGGGGTGGTATGGGCGATCGTCGCGGCCAGGGGGCTGAAGAACCTCGACCTGCATTTCAGTGGCTCAGCGTGGCTTCGGGAAACACCTACCCTCCGAAAAAAGCCCAAAACGCGGCCACCTCCCGCAAATCCACGTCTGAATCCTCGTCCACGTCGGCCGCTTCAAATACCGTTTCGGGGCAGCCATTCGGTACATCGTGCTCGTCCGGTCCGGCCAAGCACACCTTCATCAGTGAGAAATCGTCCAGATCGGTATCCCCGTCGAGGTCCCAATCGCCATCGACCATAGGGGCCACGTAAGCGGCTCCGGCGTTGCTGGTGAAGGTGGCCGGGGTGTCGGACAACGCGTAATCGGCCTCGTTTGTGGTGCTGGGGTCGGTCGGCGCGCCCTGGAACTCGAGAGCTTTCGGGCCGGACGTGGGGAGGGGTTCTGCGAACGGCGCTCCGAAATCTCCGTCTGGGTCGTTCGTCAGGGTTCCTGTGGTCTAACCGGTGTAGGCGTCCCCGCCCCAACTGATCCGCCAATAAATGGCTCCGGTGATGTCCGCCTCGAAGGTCAGGCTGCCCGCTGCAAGGTACGACTGGGGGATTGGCTGGGTGATGAGGAAATCCGACTGGGCAGAAGGGAGCGTTTGGGTGTCGAAAGCCGCCGTCGTCGCGAGGATCGTGGAACCTGCGGCTCTGTTGGGTACGTTCGAGTCGAAATCCACGATGACGATCGGATTGGTACCGGCGGCATCCCATGCGATGATTCTTGCCTGGGAGACACGGTCCTGAAAACCCGAACGCATTCGGAGCTGGATTGCCTGGGCCGCCGTGTCTCCGTTGACGCCGGCGATGACTTTTTGGATCTGCATGACGTGAAACGACGCGTCCGCCTGGGGAGGCAACAGCAGCATCACCAGCCCAACCGTCGCCGTGAACCCTCGTGATGTGTTACTCATGTCATTCTTCCTTCCTTCGGCATTCGTGATGTCACGCTGCCGGTTTCCAAGGGCATGTGATGATACGCCTTGGGTTATTATCCGCTTCGGACGCGTGATCGAACGCCCTTGGGTGTGCGACAGTATACGTTACATGAAGCATCACGCGCTATTTTGGGGTTGTGCTACGGAAGAAGATGGACCGCCTGCCCTTAGGTTCCCATCCTGCATCGCACCGGCTCTCGATTAGGACGTGTATCCCGCATTGGCCGCACGCCCGTAATGCAGAGATCGGGCCTCGGTAGTACCACGTACGCTCGCAGCCGGGGCAGCGCCGCCGGTAGCTTGGTGCCTTCGGTTTTCGCGGTGGGGCGTTGACGGACTGGTCATAGCATCGCGTGGGTGTCGCGCCGACCTTTTGGCACATTGCGTAGAACCTACGATTGTGACCGTCGGACGGGTGGCAGAGCGCGTGGGCGATCTCATGCCGGAGTGTGTCCTCGACCTCACTGGCGTCGTTCATTTCAGTCAACACCGGCGAGAGCCGAATGGTTTTCTTCGTGTGGTTGCAGTCGCCAAAACGCCGGACGGCGCGGCGACTCATGAACTCAAACCGCCAATCCGTAAGGCCAAACTCTGCGAGCAGACGGTGCGCCAACGACCGCGCGGCGTCCAGCCGCTCGGCTGGTGTCGTTGCAACCGTTGACGTGCGTTCTTCGATCATGCTCGTTTCGAGTATCGTGGTCATCGTCGCCGTTCCAATGCGATACAATCTGCTTGCGGATTTTCGCTGCAACAAGGGATCGCCTGGGGCATCCTACAGTGCCCTGCGGGGGTTCGTCCACGCCACGGAGGCATGCTATCGGAGCCCGATCCAGCCCGCGGCATGCCCATAGCTACAGGGTTGGCAATAGCACGGCCCTACGGGTTTCGCGCTATCGCTCGAACAGCGTCGAAAGGCTTCCGATGACGGAACCTTCGCCGCCTTTACCTGTAGCTCGTACGTTCGCCAGGATGCGCCCGGCTAGTCTTGTGAAGGGTAGCGATTGCAACCACACCGTGCCCGGGCCGGTTAGTGTGACCATGAACATGCCCTCGCCGCCGAAGATTGAGTTTTTGATGCCGCCGGTCATGGTGACGTCGTAGTCCACGCTCGGCTGTAGTGCTACGAGGCAACCCGTATCGAGCCGCAGCGTCTGCCCTGCGTCCAGTTCCAGGCGGTGGATCGTGCCGCCCGCGTGAACAAACGCGAGCCCGTCGCCGGTGAGGCGTTGCAGGATAAACCCTTCGCGACCGAACAAGCCCGCCAGGATTTTCTTTTGAAACGCGATGCCGACATGAACCCCGCGTGCCGCGCAAAGAAAAGCGTCCTTCTGGCAGATGATCTCGCCGCCGAGTTCGTCGAGGTGCATCGGGATGATCTTGCCCGGGTAGGGGGCCGCGAATGCGACACGCTCGCGTTGTTGGCTGGTGGCACCGAACGTCGTCAGGAATAGCGATTCGCCTGTAATCATGCGTTTTCCCGCATCAAACAGCTTCCCCATGAACCCTTGGTTTTTGCTTGGGTCTCCGAAGACGGTCTGCATTTCAATGCCGTCGGTCATGTACATCATGGCACCGGCCTCCGCGACCACGACTTCATCCGGGTCGAGCGTGACCTCCACGAACTGCATGTCGTCGCCGTAGAGCTCGAAATCAATCTCGTCGGCCGTGCGCGTGGTGGGGGCTTTTGGGGGCGCGATGCTGTGTGCGCTACCAATGCCGAGCGCGGGTACGTGCCGGGCCTGAATCCAATCACTCACGCCCGGTCCCCAAACGAGGGTGGCCGGTCCATCCGGGCCGGATAACGCTTGCTTCAAGGCCTCGAGAGACATCGGACCTTTGGTTTCTCCGCCGTTTGCGTAGTGCCATCCGCTTTCGTTGCTCATTGTTTTGCCCTTCTATGTTAAGTCGAGAAGTCTATGTTTCATTCTATCGCCATCCATCTAAGCGTGGCCAGGCGTTTTGTCGAGTCGAATGTAGGTGACCTGAGCTACCGCGACCTTCGTGCCGTTCGTGTCGAAAAGATCGACGTGCGTCGGGCACAGCGTTCGGCCGCACTTGATCACACGCGCCTCGGCGATGCAGTCGGTGAGGCAGGGTGCCAGAAACCGTATGCTCATGTCGGTTGTCGTGAGCGGCTCATCGGGTCCGGTCAAGGTCATGATGGCGAAGCAGGCTGCGCTGTCGGCGATGGTCATCAGCAACCCGCCGTGCAGTGACCCAAAGATGCCGTCGTATTTTACCTTGCGTGGCGTGGTCATCTTGCAGTAGCCCTCGTCGAGATCGGTGAAATCAAAGCCGAGCGTCTCGACGATGGGGATCGGACGAACAACTTTGAGTAGGGCTTCGATTTGCGATTCATCAAGCATGGGTGTGTGGCTCACCTATTTCTCTAACGGTCTTTGCTGCCGGTGCGACTTCGGACCGGAGTTTGCTACGCTCGATCGTGTTACGTGGTGCGATCAGCTCGCGCCGGTCGCCCAGCCAGCGTTGGAATACTTTCGCCGCTACCGGTTGGTTACCCAGCGTCGAGGCTTCCACGGCGGCCGCCACCGCGCCGACGTAGGCTGCCGACATCAGTTTGCCGCCAGCCGCCAGCGCCAGTGTGGACGCCGCAAGCAGAGCGTCACCGCAGCCGAGCAGGTCGATCGGGTGGTCGGCCAGCGCGGGGAGTTGTTCACTCTTTAGCCGCCCGCCCCATTCCGGTGCGTCGCGCTGCTGCGTCTGCCGGTCAAACACGACCATGCCGCGTTTTTCCAGCGTGATGAACAGCCGCCGCGCCTGCGTCTCTTGCATGAGCTTCCACGCGAGCGCGGAGAGCCCGCTGCTGTGGTCGTTGAGTGTCGCGCGGGCTTCGCGCTCTGTCGGGCAGAGCAGGTCTACATGGCGAAACTCAAGCAGGCTGGCCTGTCCGCCGCTGACGTCGGCCGTGAGCACGGGCACATTCTGGCGCAGTGCCGGCAGTACCCGCGTCAGCAGTGACCCGGTGATCATGCCGTAGCCGAAATCGCAGATGATGACGGCGTCGGCGCGTTTGGCTTGCTGTTCGAGGGTTACGGCGGCCTGCCGTTCTGCGACGGAATCAAGCGGGTGGCGTTGCCCGCGATCCACCTTGAAGAGCTTGTTGTTTTCTGAGAGGAACCGCGTTTTTTCCACGAGCGACGGTCGCGATGCGATGAGTGATGTTTCGATGCTATCGTCGTCGAGCACGCCGCGAATGCGTTGGGTCGTGTCGTCTGTGGCACCCGCACTGAGCAGGAAAGCCCTCGCGCCGAGGGCAGCCACATGGCGGGCAACGATGGCGGCACCGCCCAGGTACGTTCGTTCGCTGCGCTGCACGAGGCTCATCATGGGGGCTTCGTTGGCCACGCCGATCGCGTCGCAAAACACATACCGGTCGAGGACGATATCGCCGACGACGAGCACGTTAAGATTACGGAAGCCCGCAAGGAGTTCGTCGATCGAATCGCGGGTGATGCCGTGGCGGTTGCAGAACAGCGGGAGCCGTTCGTGATCCGCATGGTCGTCTCGGATTCTATCAATCAGGTCGGTCGAGCTGAACACGATTTCACCGCTGGAAAAGATGAGCCGCCCGCCGTAACTCTCGACGACGCTCTTTTCGGCTAGGAACCGCGCGTCTGTGGCGTGTTCGTACTCTGCGCCCTTCACATACACGTCGGGCTTGATGCGCGCGAGCAGCGATTCCGCTGTCGGTGCGGTGTGGATGCAGACGTAATCCACAAACATCAGCGCCGCGAGGTTCTCGGCTCGCAATTCCTGCGGGATGTAGGGGCGTTCGGCACCCTTATCGACGTTCGAGTCTCCGGTGATCGAGACGATGAGCACGTCGCCTTGCTGCCGGGCGAATTGCAGGTAGCGAATGTGTCCGGGGTGGACGATGTCGAAGCAGCCGTGGCATTGCACGACGGTGTGGCCATCCTTGCGGACACCGGCGACGACAGCGTCTAGCTGTTCGCCATCCACGATCTTGTCTCGGTAGCTTTTCGTCATGTTACACGCACGCCGCCATCGGCGCAGACCGACCCCGCAGACCCACTGCGGGTACCTGGAGTCTCTATCGGGCGTCGGGTGCCATTTCGCACACGGATTTCCTGCTCTTGGCTCAGCGGCTTTCCGAGTTGCAATCGGCGCTTATCGGCTTACCATCTCGCGGCGAGCACGACGGGCGGTTGAAGGGTCGTTGCCCGGCCGTGCGGCAATGCTCCGCTGCGGCGGTGCGGTGGTGACGAACAGGCCCCTTTTGGTGCGTTTCGGCTTGAAGCCCATTCCTTGGACACTACAGCGTTACATCTTTCGTGAGATGGGCAAGACCTTTGCCCTGACGGCGCTAGCGCTGACGGCCATCCTCGGGCTTGGCGGTGGCGTGTTCAACATGATCCAAATGGGCGACGTGACCGCTGGGCAGCTTGTGCGGCTGGTCGGGTTGGTCGTGCCGCTGTCGGCTTCGCTGACGCTACCGGTGGCCGCCTTGTTCAGTGCGGCGTCGACGTATGGGCGGCTCAGCGCGGACAACGAGTTTGTGGCCTGCCGATCCAGCGGCATCAACATGTATGTCTTGTTCTTGCCGACCCTCGTGCTGAGTCTGGTTTCGGCCACCGTGACGTTTGCGTGCATCAATTTTGTGATTCCGGGTATGGTTCGGGGGCTGAGTGATTTTATCGCCGCAGATTTTCCGTCGCTGATTCGCCAGCGGATGAGTCAGCCCGGCGGTTTTCGTCTGGATCGCGGGCGGCGATGCTACGCGGATGGTGCCGAGGTAGATCCAGACAACCCTGATCGCGTGATTCTGACCGGGGTGGCGTACATCGAAGTCAACGAGAACGATTGGGTGCGGTTCGGGACGGCCGGCTCGGTCGTGCTGGAGGTGGACCGCTCGGGAAAGACGCCGATGGTCGGTGCGTCGATGTTTGACGTCACCTATTTCGATCGCGACAAGGGTCAGTTTGCAGATATTGGCCGGCAGCGCTTCCCGCCGAATGAGTTGGGTGACTTCAACCAGCTCAAGCTGAAGTTTCTCAAGCTGGGGGACTTGTTCTTCTACCGCAGTCACATCGACGAGTGGTTTGAGGTGCGTGAGGCGATGGATAGCCTGCGCGTGCAGGTCGGCGCGCGGCGCGTGTTCGACCAACTGGCGGACGAATGGCTGACTGGCGGGCATCGCTTTGTGCTATCGGATGATGTCCGAACTTCTGAGGTGTCGGCGTCGTCTGCCGTGCGGTTTGGTGACGGCAGCGGCTTGCAGCTTACCGATGTCACGATCGAGGAACACCAGCGTGGGCGCGTGCGCTTGTGCCGCGCGGGGCGGGCCGATGTCGAGATCGCCCGAGGCGATACCGTGAACGAGACCGGTGTTCGCATCGACGCTTATGATGTGCGAATCGAGTCGGACGGGCAGTTGATCGAGCGACCGAAGGAGACATTCGGTCCGTATCACCTGCCGGCTGCTGCGCTCGCAGCAGTGCGCAGCATGTCATCCGATGTGTTGCTGGAACCTGACAGCACGCTGTCCGACGGGAACCCAATCGAAAGAAAACGCTCGGCCGCCGCGCGGGTGCGGGGGCAGACGTCGCGCCGGATCGATTCCATTCTGAGCGAGCGGTTCGCGTTTAGTGTCAGCGTGTTTGTACTCGTGATTCTCGGTGCCGTGTTGGGGATTGTGTTTCGCGGCAACCACGCCATCGTATCGTTCGGGATCAGCTTCGTCCCGGCGCTGTTCGTGCTCGTGACGATTGTGACGGGCAAGCAGATGGCACAGAACGAAGGCACGCAGATCATCGGGTTGTTGACGATGTGGGCGGGGATCGCGTTTGTGGCGGCGCTGGATTCTTGGACGCTAACACGCGTGTTGAGGCGATAGGAGCGGGCGGATCATGCTGACCATTCTCGACCGCTATCTTCTTCGCAGTTTGCTGGTCAATTATGTGATCGGTCTGAGCGTGATGATCTGCCTGTACATCGCGCTCGATATGTTCGTGAACATGGACGAGTTTACAGAGCACGGCTACCCGCTCTCGACCGTGATCGCCAACATCGTTGATTTTTACCTCCCGAACGTGTTGCTCTACTTTGCACAGCTCTCCGGCGTGATTACCTCCTACGCCTGTTTTGCCGTGTTATCGCGTATGCGCAAGCTCAATGAAATGACGGCCATCCTCGCTTCCGGCGTGAGTTTGTACCGCGTAGCCGTTCCCATCGTTGGCTTCGGTATCGGGACGACCGCGTTGCTCGTGATTGATACCGAGTTGCTGATTCCGCGCGTCGCGCACAAACTCGCCCGAGACCATGACGACGCGGACAACGCTCGGGCGTATGAAGTCGTGTTCCTCCACGATCGTGAGGATGCCCTGGTGTCGGCCGAGCAGTTTCATCCGGTCACCAAAGACCTTCGCAACATGCTCGTGATCCGTCGCGATGCGAAAGGGCGGGTTGTGGAGACGATCGAGGCCGACCACGCCACCTGGGAGCCGCCCAACGAGACGCGAACATCGGGCCGGTGGAAGCTGGAGCGTTCGCGGCAGACGTCGCGTTCGCTTCATCAGTCTACCGGGCTCGCCCCGCGTGAAGACCTTAGTGTCAGCTACCCGGACTACTACCTCAGTGATTTAAGTCCGGAGGCAATCCAGGTTCGTCAGGCCGAGGGTTGGATCAGCTTCTTGAGCCTCCACGCGCTCAAGCAGCTTGAAGAAGACGATTCCCCGAACCGGGCCGAGATTGTTCGCACGCGTCATGCGCGCGTGGCCCAGCCTATCGTGGCGGTGGTGTTACTGCTGCTGGGGCTTCCGTTCTTCCTTGACCGTTCGCGTGGCAACGTGTTGGCGGACACGGCCAAGTGCTTAAGCCTCTGCGGCGTTTGTTATATCGTCACGTTCATCGCGCAGGGCATCCGTCCTGAAACGGTGTCCGCGCTTCCGGCTTGGATTCCGATTTTTGTCTTCGGGACGTTGGCGATGGTGCTGCTCGATCGCGTTAAGACATAGCCGCTCATGAGTAAGTTGTCGCTTGTCTGTGCCGCCCAATGTTTGTGTGTAGTTCACGTAAGCGGGTGCCCCATACCTGAAAGAGTTTTGTGGTCAAGCGTTTTTCCTGCAGGTCATTTCCGTACGCCTTCCATGCCCTCTCGCGTCTTCGCGATGGGTTCGGCAGAAGCGTTGATTCGTTGACCGAAGCTTCCGTTGATCG
>JAJRSR010000289.1 GCA_024278695.1 Planctomycetota bacterium
ACCACGCTTGGATGCGTCGTAACAATCTTCTCGAATGCCAAGACGGGCGTCGTGGCTTTGCCGTCCATTGTACCACCGTCCGCTGCATGCGTCATCGTCGGGCGGTGCCCGACCTACGGTTTGGTCGCACGGCTTTCCACTACGATTCCTGCCTTGTCGGCTGCGGCGATGAGACCTTTTCGATCTACGATGAGTGTCTTTCCGGCTTCAATGACTAGCTGTTTCGCACCGTGTTTTTTTAGTTTCGTGATGGTGTCCGGGCCTACGGTGGGGACGTCGAAGCGCATGTCTTGATCGGGCTTGGATACTTTCACGAGCGTCCATCCGCCGTGGGAACATAGCTGCCCGGCGCGTTCGATCATTCGGTCGGTGCCTTCGATCGCTTCCACCGCGATGACTTCCGTCTCCTTCACCGCGATGGATTGCCCGATATCGAGCCGCCCCATCTCCTTGGCCAGCTTCCAGCCGAAGTCGGCGTCGCGCCGCTGCTTGTCCGTCGGTTGCCCGCGCGTGAGCACGCCTTCGGGGGCCATGTCCGCTGCGGAGTATTGAATGCAATCCTGCATGATGATCCCGTGTCTGCTAAACTCGTCGGCCACGGCACCGAGCACCGCGTCGTTCCGCTTATCCTTGAGCCGAAAGAACCATATCTTGATCGCGGTCAGATCAGGAAGCAACCGCAACATGCGAAACCGCCCGTACATGGTGCTCTTTTTGACCGCGCCGGCCAAGATGACTACGCCGGCTTTTTGACGCTTGAGCAGGCGAATCCACCGACCCGTCTTGGCGAGCCCGGACCAGTGGAACACGTCGGCCACCTCTGCCAATGCCGGATCTGCGAAGCCGCGCAGTGCGATGATCGTCACGTGCTGACCCGCGTGTTTCGCGCCGCGCGCGACCATGAACGGGAACTCACCCGAGCCCGCGATGATACCGAGACGGTTCCTTTGATTTGTGACGGTCACGCTCATGGTTTGCGTATCAAAATAGCACACGGGCCGCATCGCACCAGACCGCCTTTTGACATGCGGGTGGTTGCGTACAAGAGCGACCGCCCTCAGTCCCCCCTTGGTAAGGGGGGAGGTCGGAAACAGACCGATGCACAACATCCAACATTGTCATGCGTAACATTCATCATTGTTAAGAATCCGAGGCTCAACCATGTTCAAACCAAAGGCTCAAGACACGTCCTTGGCAGCCAATCTGTCCTTAAGCGTTTTCAGTTCTTGCTCGAGCGCTTTGATGCGTCTTGTCCATTCGGGAAGTTTGTGTAGAGCCGCCATCGACCGCCGCGCCTGGGCGATGGGCATGGCCGGCGTCCCCAACACCTCCGTGTCGGCCGGTACGTCGCGAACGATGCCCGCGCGTCCACCAGCTCGAACGTTGTCGCCAACCGTCAGGTGTCCCGCCGAGCCGGATTGTCCGGCAAACGTAACGTGCCGTCCGATCGTGGCCGAGCCAGCCAGCCCAACGAGCCCGGCAAACATGCAATCCTCTCCCACCCGGGTGCCGTGCCCGATCACGATGACGTTACCGAACTTCGTTCCGGCTCCGATTTCCGTTTGACCGAGCGTGGCCCGGTCGATCGCGCAGTTTGCACCGATCTCGACGTCATCGCCGATCACGGCCCGACCTATCTGTGGAATCTTGAGCCACTTGCCTCCGACTGGTGCATAGCCCAAACCGTCCTGCCCAACGACCGACCCGGCGTGGATCGTGACGCGGTCGCCCAGGACGCAATGGTCGTAGACGACAGCGTTTGGAAAGAGCGTGCATTCGTCACCGAATGTGGTGCCCTCACCGACGTAGGCACCGGGGTAGAGCGTGCAATTGTCGCCCAGAGTCGCGCCTGCCGCGACGGTCGCACCGGGTGCGATGTTCGCGTTTTCACCAAGGGTAGCCGTCGGATCGACGGATGCCTGATCCGACACACCCCAAGTCGGGTGTTTCCGGTAGCCGTGAATGGCGACGATCGCTCCGGTGACGGCCGCATAGGGATCGTCGGCCCGAATGCAGGATACACCCACCGGCGCAGCGATGCCGCCTTTCAGAATCACGGCCGAGGCCTTGGTCATGGCCAGCGCATTAGCGTACTTTGGGTTGGAAAGGAAGCTGATCTCACCGTCGCCAGCGTCTTCCAACGTGTTCACGGCCGTCACGGTGCGATCCTCGCCGTCCAACGTCGCGGCTAGCCCGTGCTGGTTCAATAGATCGCAGAGCTGGCTGAGTTCGAGTTTCGGCACGGCTGATTCCGGTCGGTCAACGGGTCTGTTTTCGCTACGCCTTTAACGCCCGACATTGTACAAGCGCCGTTTTCAACCCGTCAAACCGGTTGGTTTTCGTTTTCGAGGACGCATTCCCCTCAATCTCTCCAGATTCTGATGAATATTGATGCCTAAACTGGCGACCACACGACATACAACTACACTGGCTCCTGCGGATGCGGGTATGGTACGTGCGGGAATGTTCTTCGCCGTGATGGCTTGACTGTCATGGGCGGCGTCCCAAGAATACCGCGTTTCCGGCATCTGCGCCGATTATTCTATGGGCAGGTGCCCTTTCGCGGCGGTTCCGGGGTGGCCCGGGACAACGCGGGCTTTGGACGGCTCGGCTTTCTCTGATCTGAGGTAGTGGTTTGCAACCGACTTTATTGTGGATTGTTTTTTCCGTCTTCGCCGTGGCTACGCTGGCGTTGGCGATGTATGGGCTTCATCTGTACGCGCTGCTTCACCTGTTTCGGCGAAAAGAGGCTGGGCAACGCCGGCTTCAGCACGACGTCATCGAGGACTTCCGACGGCGCGTTCCCGATGACGCTTGGCCCGTGGTCACGACGCAGCTCCCGATTTATAACGAGAGCGACGTCGCCCGACGGATCATCGAGGCGACCGCCCTGATCGAGTATCCGGCCGGCAAACATGAAATCCAGGTGTTGGATGATAGCGACGACCACACGCGCGAGATCGTCAATCGCACCGTGGCGCGGCTGCAACGCGAGGGGGTTGATGTCAAAGTCGTACGTCGCCCGGAACGAACAGCCTACAAGGCCGGTGCGCTCGCCTATGGGCTGGAGACCGCGCGTGGAGAACATGTGGCCATCTTTGACGCGGACTTCGTGCCGCCGGTTGATTTTCTTCGCCGGGCGATTCCGCTTCTCGAAACAAAGCCGGACCTCGCGTGCTTGCAGGGGCGCTGGGCACACCTCAACCGTGAGGAGTCATGGCTGACCGAGGCACAGGCGCTGGGCATCGACGGGCACTTTGCCATCGAACAAGGCGCACGGGCTTGGAATCATCTGATGATGAATTTCAACGGCACCGGCGGCGTGTGGCGAAAGGCCGCGATTTTGGACCCGCAGGTCGGCGGCTGGAGCGGTGACACGCTCACAGAGGACCTGGACCTGTCCTACCGGGCGCAACTTGCCGGCTGGAAGATTGACTATTGTTTTGACCTCGCGTGCCCGGCCGAGCTTCCCGGTACAATCACCGCACTCAAGAGCCA
>JAJRSR010000290.1 GCA_024278695.1 Planctomycetota bacterium
ATGTCGCGGAGGTTGGCGATCATGCTCTCGATCGGCGGCTGGGGAACGGCTTGCCCGGTCGGGCTGTCCAGGTAATTTCGAATGCCTTCGAACTGCACCTTGAGGATGTCCACAACTTCGAAAACCAGATCGATGAGGCCGGGCGTGACCTTTCGGCTTCCCTTGCGCGCTTGGTCAAGCAACGTTTCCGCCTCGTGCGTCAGACTCACGATGTCGCGTAGGTTCAGGAAACCGGCCGCCCCCTTGATCGTATGGAACGGTCGAAACAGTGAGTCGATCGCTTCCGTATCCTCCGGCGCGCGTTCTACTCCCAGCAGCGCAGCCTCGATAGAGTCGATATGCTCACCGGCCTCTTCAACAAAACCGACGACCATTTCCACTTCGTCGTCGCTGATGATCAACGGCTCTAACACATACGCAGGCTGAGAAGGTGGTGTTTCTGCGGCGGGTGCGGCGGGCGTGGGTTCATCGCGAAGGGCCTCGTCGTTCGCCTTCGGTAGCGTAACAGCTTCCGGTGCGACCGTGGGTTCGCGTTCAGGCTCGCTATCCTCGAAGACCCGGTCCAGCTTTTCTGCTACGGACGCGTCGCTGAGGGCATCACGATCGCTTGCTTTGCCGAGTACAGAAGGTTCCACCCCAACCAAACCCGCCAGGTTGGTCACGGACTCAAGAATGTCGCGCATCGCCGCGTTGGCGTCGGTCACCTCGCCAAGAATCACGGCTTCCAGTGCCTTGACCAAATCCCGCGATGCGTCTTTTCCACCGGACGACACGTCGGCGGTCTCCGCATTCGCCAATGCCTCGCACTGTTCATGCATCTTGGCCAAGTTAGGGAGATCGTTTTCATCGATCCCGTCCGACAGCGTGACGAGGTTCCCGATACAGGCTTGCACCGAAAACGCGTTGGGAGTCTCTTCGTTCATGAACAGCTATCTCCTTGCGTGACGCAGTCAAACATGGGTCCGGGATGCACCTAGACCGCTATGTCCGCGTCATGGCAAACGCTCCCTTCCAGTCCGGCCAATGTTTCGTTGGCCAACGCCCGACGTACGCAGTCGTTCAACCGCAACAGACCGCGATGCGCACCGCACATGCGGGTGGCATCGTGGGTGCAGCTCTTGGGACGCAGATGTTCGTCATCCTCCGGCGGGTTCAGCGCCTCCAGCACGTCAGCCACTGGAATCTCCTCGAGCGCTTTCGTCAGCACATACCCGCCACGACGACCACGAATCGACTTGACCAACCCCGCATTATTAAGACCTTGCAACACTTTGGAGGCTTGGTCTCGAGGAATCCCCAGCGCCGCAGCCACCGCCGGAGAAGAAAGCGACGTGCCGCTTCCTTCCCGGTTCAGATAACAAAGCGTGTAGATTCCGTGTACCGCTGTTCGAGAGAACAACATTTTTTCATAACCTCGATTTTTCTAGTATGCGTTCCAACTTCGTTGCTAATACTGGCATCGTCGATTGCCGACACCAATCTTAGAACAAACCGGAACTAGATACTCCGGATTTAGGACTGAGCGAAAAAATCAGAGGCGGTGGCCAACCATGCGAGGCCATTCGCAACCCGCATCGCCGAGGTTGGGTCGTTCGCATCGGACCTGTTGGTGTTCGAGGACGACGCATCAGCTCGGAATGCCGTCCTGAACGAAGTTGATGAGTTTCAAGACGAGACCATTTGGACCATTGGCATGCGAGCGATACGCCACTATGGCTGTTGCCGCAATAGGCTGATGACTATTTCACGATCGCCAAAGAGAGATCACTGATGACACAAAAACGAAACCGGTCAACGTCGATGTCCTTGGGAGTTCGCCTCGGTGCGATTATGGCTGTTTTTGCGCTACTGATTCTGGGGATAGT
Source organism: Planctomycetota bacterium (assembly GCA_024278695.1). Taxonomy (GTDB): domain Bacteria; phylum Planctomycetota; class Phycisphaerae; order UBA1845; family UBA1845; genus JAJRSP01. Next base: position 1,866 of record JAJRSR010000290.1, read on the forward strand.
GGGCGTCACGTTCTGGGCGACGAACGGCCAGAAAGCAGATGGCCTGGTCATCAATCTCGCCGGGCGGCAGCGTATGCTGACACAGAAGTTCAACAAAGAATTTCTGGACGAGGTCAATGACCGGCAGGTCGTGGCTACCGCCAAGCAGCGGGCCGCCACAGCCACCGCGCAGATCGTCGCCGACCGCATCTACTACACAAAGAACGTCATCGACAAGCTGAAGAAACAATCATCCGAGTTCAAAGCCGGAGCCGACTACCATAAGGTTGACGGTTCGATTCCGCTGCCAGCCACCTTCGTCCGGGAGGTTTCCCAATCGCTCGGAAAATCCGCCAAGTTCCGCTACGACCTGTTGAGTAAGTTTAACATCAACAACGACAAGGGGCTAAGAGACGAGTACGAACAGATGGCGTGGGAAGCTCTATCGCAAGACCCGAACAAGCCCTACACCGGTTTGGTGGCAGCGGGTCAGGGCGTCGAACTTCGCTTCGCTACGGCAGACGTAGCCGGTGCCAGTGCCTGTGTCTCATGCCACAACAGCCACCCCAACAGCCCCAAGAACGACTTCAAACTGGGTGAGTTGATGGGTGTGCTGGTGGTGTCGGTGCCTGTCACGCAGGATGCCGTGCTGGCCCAGGAGTTGCTCGCCGCGGACGGTTCATCACGGCGTCACACGATCGAAAAAACACGGAAGCTCTTCGAATCAACGCTCAACGCACTGCGGCAAGGCGGCACGTCATTCAAAGACCTGGAGATGACGAAGCCCGTTTCTATTCCTGCCAATACCGACCCGGAGGTCGAAGCCAAACTCGCGACGGTGGCCGATTCGTGGGGAGAGCTACAGGACGCGGTCAGCGCCACACGAGCGGCCGAGGCTGATTTCAGTTCAGCCGAGTTTGTCGGACGCATTCGCACGATTCGTGAGCGCGGCATGGCGTGCCTGAAAGAAATGAATGCAGCGGTCACCATGCTACAAGCGAACTCAGACGCCCGCACAACGACCATGCAAACCATCCAGTTCAGTGCCCTCGCGCTGACGGTGGTCACTTTTATAGGCGTGCTTTACTACATCCGACATAGTATCACAGGACCGATCGTCAACATCATCGTCGGCCTCAATGAAGGCGCAGATCAAGTGGATGACGCTGCCGGTCAGGTCTCCGGCTCAAGCATGCAGTTGGCCGAAGGCGCAACCGAACAAGCTTCCTCCCTGGAGGAGACCAGTTCCGCGCTCGAAGAGATGGCCGCCATGACGCGAACGAACGCGGAAAACTCCAAGGCGGCCAACAGCCTCAGCGCCCAAGCGAGAGATGCCGCCCAAGCCGGGGACGAGACCATGCACAAGCTGAATGAGGCCATGACGGCCATCAACGAATCGTCCGAGCAAATCAGCAAAATCATCAAGGTGATTGAGGAGATCGCATTCCAGACGAACCTCTTGGCGCTCAACGCGGCCGTGGAAGCTGCCCGCGCGGGTGAACACGGCAAGGGATTCGCCGTGGTTGCCGACGAAGTACGAAACCTTGCCCAGCGTGCGGCCCAGGCAGCCGGCGAAACCACCGGGCTCATCGAGAACTCAGTCAGCAAGGCCAGGGAAGGCACCGAAGTTGCCAGCGACGTCGGTAAGGCGCTCGCCGCCATCGTCGGAGATGTGACCAAGGTGACCGACCTGATCGACGGTATTTCCAAAGCCAGCGAGGAACAAGCCCAGGGCGTGGACCAAGTCAACACGGCCGTTTCCCAAATGGACAAGATCACGCAGCAAAACGCCGCGGGGGCCGAGGAGTCGGCATCGGCGGCACAACAGTTGTCCTCTCAGGCCAACACGGTGAAGGGTATCGTCAATGAACTGGCAACCCTCGTCAACGGCACACGAAACAACGGGTTGGCTTCGGCAACGCCTCATGGCTCGAACGGGCAAAGGCACAGAGCGCCAAGCACCCACGTCTCAAATGGCTTCAAGGGGGAAGCAAAAACCGCCCCGACAACGCGCCGCCTGGCTTCGGCCGATCAAACCAGCGGAAAGGCTGGTTTTTCGGAAGCGTTTATGTCCCTTGATGACGACACTGACTTGACGGATTTTTGACGCGTCGTTCGCCGAGATGGAAACGCCCCCGAACGCCGGTAAGCGATCGGGGCCGGACTTCCGCGGCTCAGGCGATACCCGCGGCACCAAAAAAAAGCAGCGCCGCGATTGGGGACGAGCCTTTCGGCGGCAATCCGAAAACGTAACCGTAGATCATATCGGACATACATCCGACATGCTGTTCCACGCCCTTGATTGGATTCAGGAACCCCCTAGTCGTGCCGATGGGACTGTGGGGAAACCAGGATGCCGAGCGCTGACCGCTCGCAGATAGCCCGCATGTGGCATGACGCCACGCCGGGAACACAATCATGGAACAGCGTTCAATGCTGCTAACACACGTACAACGAAGACCGTTCCTGGCATTGTCCATCCTCGCCTGCGCCGCGTGCGCAATCCTTTGGTCGGGAATCTCCAATCTTCAAGAACACCTCATCGAGTCCACTGAAATTGGACACGCACGCGCCTATTCCGAGGCGCTGACGGAGTTTCGTAGCGTCTACGCCTCCGAAGTTGTCCCCGCTGCCAAACGAATGGGGCTTGAGGCCGTCCACGACTACAAAACGAGGGAGGGCACCATTCCGCTCCCGGCCACATTAACCATACTCTTGGGAAAGAAGATCGGAGAACGTCAGTCAGGCGCAGTCACCCGACTCTACAGCCCCTACCCGTTTCCGTGGCGGCAAGAAACGGGTGGTCTACAAGACGACTTTGCCACAGCGGCGTGGGCGTCCTTCAAGGAAACTCCGGACACGCCGTTCTACCGGTTTGAACACAACGGCGATCACCGCACGTTCCGCTATGCCACGGCCGATGTGATGCGATCGAGCTGCATCCAATGTCATAACAACCACGCGGAAACGCCCAAGAACAACTGGCAGGTCGGAGATGTGAGGGGCATCCTGGAAGTGGCATTGCCGCTCGATGATGCCGTGGCAATGGCCGGAATGCGAACCTGGGAGATTCTCGGTCCGGTGATGCTGGTACTGATTCCAGGTTTTGCCATTCTCGGTTTTGCCTTGGTCACGATTCGACGAAACGCCTCAACCCTTGAACGTACCGTGGCGGAGCGTACGCAAGCGTTGAAAGAGGCTATGGTACACCTCGAAACGCAAAAGAGCGCGATGGACGAACACGCCATCGTCGCCATTACTGATCCGTCCGGCAAGATCACCTACGCCAATGACAAGTTCTGCCAGATCAGCCAGTACACCCAGGATGAATTAATCGGACAAACGCACGCCATTATAAACTCGGGCTATCACACCACCGAGTTCTGGACTGAAATGTGGGAGACCATTACGGCGGGGAAGGTCTGGCAAGGGGAGATCTGTAACCGCGCCAAGGATGGCTGCCTCTATTGGGTGGAAACGACGATCACCCCGTTTAAGGATCCCGCCGGCAACATCACGCAATATGTCGCGATCCGTACGGACACCACCGAGCGGGTCGAGGCCCAACGAGAGTTAGCGGAGGATCGGGCCGTTCTCGCGTCCATCAACGAGGCGATGCACGAGGCGAACATCGCAGCCGAGTCCGCCACTCAGGCCAAGAGCGATTTCCTCGCCAACATGAGCCACGAGATTCGCACACCCATGACGGCCATCCTTGGCTTCGCCGAAAACATGCTCGACCCCAATCAGTCCGATTCGGAAAGACTGAATTGTGTCCATACTATCCGTCGTAACGGCGAATACCTGATCGGTATCATCAACGACATCCTCGATCTGTCAAAAATCGAAGCAGGCAAGATGACGGTTGAACACACGGCATGCCAGCCATGCCCGATCATCGCCGAAGTGGCATCGCTGATGCGCGTTCGGGCCGAGGCGAAGGGGCTGCCATTCAAGATTGAATACATCGGGGCGATCCCGGAGACCATCCAGAGCGACCCCACACGACTGCGCCAGATTCTTATCAACCTGGTTGGCAACGCGATCAAGTTCACCGAGACCGGAGCCGTTCGCCTTGTCACCAGCTTCGTCGAATGCGGCGGTGTACCGTGCCTGCAATTCGACGTGATCGATACGGGCCGAGGTATGACGCAGGAACAAGTCGCCAATCTGTTCCAGCCCTTTACCCAAGCCGACAACTCAACGACTCGAAAGTTCGGCGGAACGGGTCTCGGGCTGACGATCAGCAAACGGTTCGCCGAGGCACTTGGCGGCAATATCACCGTGCCCACAACCGAGCTGGGCGTCGGAACCACGTTCCGTACAAAAATTGCCACCGGGTCCCTCGTTGGCGTGAACATGCTCGAAAACCCCACGTTGGCGACAGTCGTGGCTAAGGACACCAACGCTGCCGCGCACGCGCCACGAGTAGGACTGCATGATCTCCGAATCCTGCTGGCCGAGGACGGAGAAGACAACCAGCGGCTCATTTCTTTCGTGTTGAAAAAGGCCGGGGCAGATGTGACTGTCATGGAAAACGGCAAACTCGCCTTGGACGCCGCGCTGGCTGCGCGCGACGCGGGTAACCCGTTCGATGTCATCCTGATGGACATGCAGATGCCCGTAATGGGTGGTTACGAAGCCACAGAGCAGCTACGCAAGAACGGCTACACCGCGCCGATCGTTGCGCTCACCGCTCACGCGATGGCGGGCGACCGCGAGAAATGCCTCAAAGCAGGGTGCAACGATTTCGCCACCAAGCCGATCCACCGCAACAAGTTGATCGAAACGGTACAGGCGCAACTCGACAAGAACGATCCTGCGGCACCGTCGGACCACAAAACTTCTGACACCCTGTCACGCGACTTGGCCGACAAGGACATGCTTGAATTGTCCAAGCGTTTCGTCTCCGAGTTGCCGAACAAGATCGCCGCAATCGAAAAGGCCATCGGCGAGCAGGATTTGGCCGCGCTGGAAATACTCTCCCACCAGTTGGAAGGTTCTGCTGGAATGCACGGGTTCTCATCCATCACGGATGCGGCCAGACTGCTCGAATCAAGCGTAAAGACCGGCCAAGAACTGGAGACGCTCGCGAAGCAATCACGGGCACTCGCGGATTTGTGCCGTCAGGCAGATGGCAGCCTCGCTCAGAGACCTCAGCACCACAAACCGGCGTAATCATCGATCAGACGCAAGCGGTTCTCTCCACCGAACCCCGGTTTTGTCGTTCAGCGAAGACCCCCAACGTCCGAAAAACAGATACGGGATGGTCCGAGAAGACCAAGGGTTCACCCTACTGGTTCTGACGACGACACAATGAACGCCACGCTCGATACACACCAAGACCAACCGCTGCGCCGTTCAGATTCGGCGACGCCAACGCGGCGTCTACCTCGCGTGGTGTGGGCCGTGTTGATCGCGGCCGTACTGCTTCGGGTGGTGGCGCTGGATACCTATCCCACGCCCTACCACCAGGACGAACTCACCGACATCTACGACGGCTACAGCATCGCCACGACCGGCGCCGACCGTACGGGTGCCCGCTGGCCGATCCTGACCCGCTCGATGGGACCGGGCGGTTATTGTCCCGCCCTCAACGTTTACTTGTGTGCCCTCGCCTCATCACTCGGCGGGCGGACGGTTTGGGTCAGTCGAATGCCGGCCGTCCTCGGCGGCATGCTGACGGTGTGGCTCGTCTTCGTGACGGCGCGACGCCTTCTCGGCGAGCGCGGCGGATTCATAGCATTACTTCTTGTCTCGTTCACACCGATCAGCATGATCTACGCGCGTCAGATCCACATGGGGGTCTATCTTCCGCCGCTGTTCGCAATTCTGTGCGTCTACCTCTGCGATTGCCTTTTCGTACGCGCGTCGGATAAGCGAGCCGCTACGCCGTCATGGTCGCAAATCGCATTGGCCGGCTTCGTCATCGGTTTTTCGACCCATGCTTATTCGGGAAGCAGGATCACCGCGCCTCTGTTGGCCGTCGCTGCCTGCGTGCTTCTCGCTACCGCGCTACGCAAAGGCAGAAGAAGTTGGGGCGTCATCGCGCGCGGCACCGGCATCCTCACACTCGGCGTACTGGCCGGTGCAGGCCTGACGATCTATGCGGCTATCGCCACGCCCGAGATGTTCTTCTCGCGAAGCGGCCACATCATGCCCCCACTCGCGAACGGACCACGATGGTGGATCGAAACGCTCAGCGCCAATCTCGCGATGAACCTTGACCCACGCTATCTGTTTCTCTCGTTCGGGGAGTTCCGCCACCTGAGCGTGGCCCGGCTCGGCGTAGCCTCGCTTCCGTTCCTGTATGTCGGGCTGATTGCCATAGTCATACAAAGCATACGCAAGCGAGACGTGCGACTGGCCATGATTCCCATCACGATCATCATCGGGCTCATTCCTGGCGTGATTTCCACAGGCAACCCCAATCCCATGCGTACGTCGATCGTCTGGGCCATGTACCCCATCGCCACGGCATACGGAGCACTCTGCGTGGGTTCGATACTCCTACGGATCAGACAACGGACTCGGACTGTTGGCCCTAGTTGGGAAACTGAAAACGATCAGTGGGCTCGGCTTGGATTTGCCGCAGCATCACTCATGATCGTCGTGAGCGGCGTTTGGTATGTATCGCAGTATGTAAGCCGAACCGACCTTCACGGCCGGGCCGCTCAATCCGCCTATGCGGAAGTCGGCACCTGGCTCCGCGACCACGGCAGTGAGTACGATCGCATCTACATCGATGTGGACGGCGTCTTCGGCGAGCTATACGTGGCCGCGTTTTCCGGCATGACACCAGCCGAGTACCAACGAACACCCCGCGAAGGCACGGTAACGGCTATGGGCTGGGACAAGTTCCGCCGGCTCGGACGGTATTACTTCGACTCCACCGACGCCGCCCGCCAAGACTGGCAGCAATCCAGCCAAGACGAACGATGGCTCATCGTCCGCAGCGTCGATGACATGTTGGAGCTTGAGAAACCGGTGAAGATCACCACAACGAAGAATACTTCCGATGATGTTCGTGCGTCAGTATCGGACTAACCGTACGCTAACACCGATTCATTCCCCGTACAACGCCGGCTTGCTCGCAAGGGGAGTCAAACTGAAGCGCCGCATGCCATCCGAAGCGACGCCAACGTACTGCCGCAAGCCATCAATCGTCGCAGCCGCGTCACCGCTCCGAACGATCAGCGTGAGAAGAAAACCATCGGGGATGGGCACAAGATTAAAGGGTACGACACCATTGGCATAAGCACCGCCCTCGATCAAGAAGCTGTTCCATTCTTCTTGGGTTGACTTTTTGGAGAGGTACACGGCCATGAACACCGGAGCGTCGGGATCATCTTCACGACGACCCAGCAGCGGCACGCGCGTCGCCTTCCAACGGCGCAGCTCCACACCACGCGTAAACGCCGCCATCCTCACGCGTCCCAGATAATCCGGCAGCGGCCCGGGACGAATCCCTCCGCGGAAGGGATCACTGCGGTAGATGACCGGCTTGCCGTTCTCGTGCTGCGCGCCCATCACAACCTCGATCGTGCGGCCAACAGCCACGTCCAACAGGTCCGCATCACGGTTGGGTTTTCGATACCAATCAATCTGCCAGTGGTTGGCAAGACAGGGACAGAGCCAACGCCGACCCTCCGTTTCCGGCAAGCGATCCAAACGCAGCACGATTCCGCCCCAGTCCGGATAGAGAATGCGCGTCGCGCTGGCCGTAACCGAACCGTGCGTCGTCGTCGCCACGAACAACAGTACAACCGCCGTCACGCCGCCAAGCACAGCGTCGCTGGCACGGTGACGCATCGCCTGGAGAACGACGTCAGCACCCAACCCCACCAAAATCGCCGCAAGGGGAATCAGGAAGCTCAGGTTGCGCATGTAGCCGGGAGACCCATTGGCAATGGCAAGTGCCAACGGCGCGCCGCAGCCTGCGGCGATCGCCCAACACCACCAATGTTGATCGCTCTTCCAAAGCACTCGACCGCCCACAATGGCGAAAACCACACAGACTCCGGGCAGCGTGAAAAACGCTTGTAATACACCGATCATCCAATCCGCAGCGTCCGAGAAGGTGTGGAACCGCTCCCCAAACGTGGCAGCGGAAAACAAAGCGTAATACCGCACGGCCGTGTACACCGACATGAAACACAACATGGCCACAAGAACCAGTGCCGTCACCGTGCGAACCATGCGTCGCTGTGCCGGATCGTCCGTGGCGCGGGGGAGCATCCACACGGCAAGCGTCAGAACCGGAAGCACCCAAAACACCCACATCGTATAGACCGTGAGTGACAACTGCATGGCACACACGAACACCAGCGCCGCCCGAATCCATGAGTCTGGCCGTCGTAGAAAATAAGTCAGGAAGACAAGCAGCAACGGCGTCAGCGCCATCGCCTCGGCATAGCCGCGTGCCTGCGCGGCGTAGGCCACATGAAACGGCGATAGCACCACCACAACAACCGCCACACAAGCGGCTGGCAGTCGCCCACTCACCAACCAAGCCCCCCACCCCACAGCCAATAGGCCGACGATCGACCAAAACAACGGTCCCGCACGCACCCCGGCCGGGCTATACCCAAACAGGTGGATCGTCAGGTTGGCCCAGAAGCCCGTCGTCGTGTGAACGGCGAACAGCCCCTTGAGCACGCGAAAGCTCCGAATCGCCCCTGTGCGTAGCGTGAACAACCCCGGCGTAAACGCCTGAGCCTCCGCTTCGTTCGTAGCCCGACCGCAGAGCCCGGTGAACCGCGTCAGCAACGGCAGCTCATCACACTGCATCGTCAGCGTGCTGCCCAGGGACCACCGGGACTGCACAAACACCCCCGCAATACACATCGTAGCCACCAAGAGCGGCAGGTAGGTCTTGACGTGGGATCGCGATGCGACGCGACTGGCCACGCCGCCGCGTGCCGTCGTGCCTGAGCCGAGTTGCCGTGGATCAATCGTCGTCATGGCGTCTACCGTTAGCGTCGCCCACGCGCAAAGCCTCCGCAGAGCGTCTCGCTGCGGGTTTATCGGACAGTGCCCGTAGCGGCTGAAGGTGGGGGCAGCGGCATGGCCACCCATTCGAGCCAGACCGGGCATTGGGTATGTCGCTTTTCTCGTAACCGTTCACGGGAGCGCGACCCTGTGAAACAAGGTGTTTCGTGACGAACCACATGAGAAGCAGCTCTTTGCAGGCGTGCTTCGCCGCAGGAAACCCTGTTGATGGTGCCTGGGGGCCGTTCTTACCCCGTGAACGGTTACCTTTTCTCGAAACACGGTGTCGTTCAATTGGGACTCGAAGGCGTCACGAGCCTTCAATCATGGCTCGCCAGTCGTCAGACTTTCAAACCGCTCAAAGAGCACCAGCCATTCGCTCAGCGTGAACGATTCCGGCCGACGTGTGGCATCGGTCGGCTTGAACAGCGTGTCGCTCACATCCGTATCCGAAAGAAACCGCACGGCCGCCCGGATGGTCTTTCGCCGATGCTCAAACACACCGCGCACAAACGAAGCAAACCGCCAGAGCCTTGCCACGTCTCCGAACGGAGACGGCTTCACCTCAAGCTTGAGCATCACGGATCGAATGGACGGCCTCGGCCAAAACGCCTCCGGCGGAATACGAGCAACCGTAGACGCATCCGTCAAAAGTTGAGAGATGATCGCGAGCGGGCCGTACGCCTTTGTCCCCGGGCTCGCAGTCACGCGATCACCCACCTCAGCCTGCACCGTAAACACAAACGAACGCACCTGCGGGTAGTCCACGAGCAAGTTCATCACCAACGGCGTCGCAATCTGATACGGCAGGTTGGCCACGAGTTTCACCGCGCCACCTGGGTTATCATACCCCGCAATCGCAGCGGCCAACACGTCGATGATTCGATGCTTGGTCTCTAGTGCGTCGCCGGAAATCAGTCGAAAGTTGTCGTGATCCTGAAACCGCTGCGCGATCACGCCCTGTAAATCGCGGTCAATCTCGACGGAAACCACATGTCCCGCCCGCGCGACGAGCAGATCAGTCAATCCGCCCGTACCCGCCCCCACCTCAATCGCGAGATCATGCTTAGTCAAATCGGCCGCCGCCACGAGCTGCCGCATCAGATTGCCGTCGATCAGAAAGTTCTGCCCGAACATCTTCCTCGGGCGCATCCCGACAGCCGCCAGGGCTTCCGCGACCTCACGCTTGGTTTGAACATGCTCGACGGCCACGGCTGCATCCTCTGAGGCTACCCGGAACATGTTGGAGTTTCCTACCAACCGCAGTAGTATAGCGGTTTTGGCCGGGCGTCGCCTGACGCTCACACTGAGCACAAGGTAAGCCTATCGACAGCGAGCGATGGTCCAAAAGCCACCGCAGCATCGGAGTCACCGACATGCGTTCGCATGAAGTCTTAAAGCAAGCGGCGGACGAGGTGGGCGTTAAAGCCCTGGCCGCAGAGTTGAAGCTATCTACGGCGCTGGTGTACAAATGGTGCCAACCCTCTGACCCCAACGACCCGGACACCAGTGGCGCACGCAACCCGCTGGACCGCCTCGCGGAGATCGTACGCTTCACCAACGACACGCGCGTGGCCAGTTGGCTCTGCCATGAAGCTGGCGGGTTCTTTGTGGCCAACCCCCCCGAGTCCGCAACGGACCTGCCGACGGAATTACTCAACAACACCCAACGGCTCGTGAAAGAGTTCAGCCAGTTTCTGCTGACGGTCACCCGCTCCATCGAAGACGACGGCATGATCGAACCCGATGAGGCCGAGCGGATTCGCGATCGATGGGAGCTTTTTAAGAACACCGTCGAATCGTTCACCGTAGCCTGCGAACGCGGGGTCTACCACACAGACAAATAGCAGCGTTGAGCGGGTTGCATGAGCAAGTGTCCATGCTTCGCCACAAACTGCGGGTCGAAATGAAGGGTTAAGCCACCCACCACGAGGCGATCGTTGACCACGTCAAGAAAAATCGGCACCGCGCGGCCTTGTCGGTAAGAACCGCGCGACGCCGTGGTCGTCCGCGTCACAGGCAGGGGAACAAGTGACGCGAAGGGGGAAACAATAATATAACGCCCGGCAATTCCGCGCACGAACACAAGCGGCACATAACCGCTGGGACGCCAGAAACGGACGCCGCTCCAAGAACCGCTCCGTTCACCTGTTTTATAGGAGTGAAAAATCGCCGAGGCAAATCGGCCGAGTGTGTTTTATTGTCGAAAGCAAGGCCACGCCGGAACACGCCGAGATGACATCCCGCACGACCACTCCCAACACGACCATATACGAAAGCAGCCTTGAAGCACGCCCTAACGGGTCACGAGTTCTAGCTGGTTGCGAGCACGAATCTGCTCAGAGCTTAGCCAGTTCTGAATGACTTCACTGGCCCGCTTACTACGCACATCGGCGATCAGTTGAGTACGCGTATCAAGGAAGTCCTCTTCGATCGGCGCGTTCACCTGGACCAATTCAGCCACAACAACCTCAGCACGTTCCGGCATCGGAAGAATCACGACGCGCTCACCACCCTCAGCCAGTGCAAAACAAGCGTCTACTGCATCGTTGGAAATCAAGCCGAGCCCCCCGCCAACGAACACCCCGCGATCCGGACGCCCCGAGGCAGCTTGATACGAACGGAGGCGTGAAAACGGCGGCGGCTGAATGAAGCCGCTATCCGCACCTTCCTTAGTATCACGAAGCGCCACGAGTTCGAGGTTCGTGTCGTAGCCCTCCTGAAGCCCTTCGCCAACCGCACAGCTATGCAGCGAACCAGCGAAACCGAGCGCCGAATCGTAGGCAGCTTGAAGGCGCAAATCTGCGACGATCTCATCACGAACCTCATCAGCGGACTTGGCCGGACGCCCCGCCTCGGTCGCCACCACGCGAAAAACGTACCGCGCCCCATTGATCGGATTGGTCAACGGATAGGCGCATGTCTCATACATCGCCAAATAGTCTGAGCGGTTCGGCGTGTCGGTCGTAATCTCCGGTACAATCCCTTCGTTCAGGAATGCCAGCTTGGAAAAAGGCGTCGGAATGCCGCGTTTCGGACTGTACTTGGAATAGCCGATGTACGGAATATCAACCGCATTCTCCTGCGTGAAGTAGCTTGATTCACTGACTGTGATCGCATCGGGATAGTTCAATTCACGAGGCAAACGACCCAGCAAGTCACGGTAGTAACCGCTCTCGGCCACCTTCTCCGGCGTCATGCGATAACCGTTTTCACCGCGTTCACTGTTGAGCCACGCCGTTCCGGCCCGCTGAATCAGCCAATTCGCTATCCGCTCGGCCGTCTGGTCCGCCTGAGCACGTCGAACCTCCTGCGTGACGGCCTCCTTCGCTTCTTCCCAGCTAAGCAAAGCTGGCAGTTCCGGTCCGTCGCCGACAGCCTCCAACTCGACGGCGGGACGCTGGATGATCCGGTCTGACCGCTGCACCATCTCATCGTAGAGTTTTTTCGACTTGGACTCGAGGTTGGCCACACCGACCATGCCAGCCAACTTGTCACGGTCGATAGAGACGAACTGAACCTTCGTCGTCGGGTGGCGGTAGTACCCGAACTCGAGACCCGCACCCCTCTCTTTGGCCTTGCCCGACTCGAACTGAGCCTGAATCTGCGCTTCCGTAAACTCTTGACCCTCATCGAGCAGCATCTTGGCCGGCAGCATGACCGCGTTGATCTGGACCATTTCCAAAACATCGCGAGCGAGCGAGCGAATCTCACCCTCACCCGGAGCCGAAGCGGCCACAAACGTCAACGCCGCGCCGCGCACCGATTGATACAGCCGTGCGGCTTCCACCAAATCTTCAACCTTGACCTTCGCCCTGCGCGATAGCTGTTCAAGCTGATCCGCCTGGAACGCCGCTCGAACGTTGGCCGACTCGAGCATGAGGCCCAACCGCTCCGTTTCGCGAATCAGGAGGATCCAATCGATTTCCTCAAGCGGCTTGCTATACCCCAGTTGAACGGGCTGTTGCCAAGTCATACCCATCGTGGCTATCATCTCGGTCATGCGACTCACTTCTTGTTGATCCAGAAGCGTGATCTCCCCGAGGGAACTCGTAGCCACAACGCGATCCGTAGAGGGCGTGAGCATGCCTTGCAGCGCACTACCACCGATGAACACGACCATGAGCAGCGCCATGAGCACTGCCATCATCGTCTTATTGTATTTTCTGAAAAACTTCATCATGACGTCGTAAATCCTTCACCCAGAGGGACTTATGTTATTTTCACACAGGACACCCCATCATAAGCGATTGAGCGTCAAAATCAACCCGTATTCCGCAGGACGCTAACTAGGGATCGGTTTGACACCTGGGGTCAATCCTGCTAAACCCCCCCGACCAACTGGGAACGGGGGGTTTTCCCGGCGTTGGAGTCTCGGATCGGGGTGGTCGATACTAAGGACCGTCGGTCGGTGTGTATTACCGGTCCTGGTGTCACTCTTCAAGGAATCACAGGTGACCAAGAAGTCGCAAACTACTACCAACGCCTTAGTTATCGTCGAATCACCAGCCAAGGCGAAGACGATATCCAAGTACCTGGGCGACGGATTTGAGGTCGAATCGTCCATCGGACATATTCGCGACTTGCCATCCTCGGCAGCCGAAATCCCGGCGGAGATCAAAGGCGAAAAATGGGCCAGACTGGGCGTCAATGTTGATGCCGGATTCGAGCCCGTCTACGTGATATCCACGGCGAAGCGTGCCCACGTCAAGAAACTCAAGGCCCAACTCAAGGGCGCGTCAGAGCTTTATCTCGCGACTGACGGTGACCGCGAAGGGGAGGCCATCGCCTGGCACCTAGCCGAGGTGTTGGCACCAAAGTGCCCGGTCAAACGGCTGGTCTTTGACGAGATCACCAAAACGGCCATCCAGAAAGCCCTGAACAACCCGCGCGAGATCGACTATCGGTTGGTCGAGGCGCAGGAAACGCGACGTATCCTTGATCGGCTGTTTGGTTACGAAGTATCTCCGGTGCTGTGGCGCAAAGTGAAGCCGAAGCTATCGGCCGGGCGCGTTCAGTCCGTGGCGACACGGATGATTGTTCAGCGCGAACGCGAGCGGCTCAGCTTTGTCCGCGCCAGCTACTGGGATATCGAGGCCGATCTAAAAACGGCAGGCGAATCTGCGAGCCGCGTCGGCACGAAGCTCGTCGCGTTGGACGACAAACGCATCGCGATCGGCAAGGATTTTGATCCCGACACCGGACAACTGAAATCACCCGCCGAAGTCAGCCTGCTCGATGAGGCCAAAGCGAAGGCGCTGTCTGCGGCGATCAGCACGGCCGTGTTCACGGTTACCGAAAAAACAGAGAAGCCCTTTACGAACAAACCGCATGCACCGTTTATCACCTCCACGCTACAGCAGGAGGCCGCGCGCAAGCTACGGTACGGTGCTCAGCGAACAATGCGTACGGCGCAGGGTTTGTACGAGAGTGGTTACATCACCTACATGCGAACCGACTCGACGACGCTTTCGCAGCAGGCCATCAGTGCCGCGCGGAGCCAGGTCACGGAGTTATACGGTGCGGACTATGTCCCCGACGCACCGCGTGTGTACACCAAAAAATCAAAGAACGCCCAAGAGGCGCATGAGGCAATTCGCCCGGCCGGCGACACGTTTCGCACCCCCAAAAGCCTCGAAGGTGAGCTCAGCGCAGACCAGTGGAAGCTGTACGAACTAATCTGGAAGCGTACAGTCGCCTCGCAGATGAAAGACGCGCGGGGCATGCGTACCAGCGTCCGCATTGATGCGGACGGCGGGAAAGAGGGTCGCGCCACGTTCTCAGCTTCAGGCAAGGTGATTCAGTTTGCCGGGTTCCTGCGGGCCTACGTGGAAGGCACCGACGACCCCGATGCCGAGCTCGAAGACAAGGAAAAAATCCTGCCGCCGCTTTCCGAAGGGCAAACGCTCGACCCTGAACGCGTCGAGCCCATCGGACACGAAACGCTGCCACCCGCGCGCTTCACCGAAGCGAGCTTGGTCAAGGCCATGGAAGATCGCGGCATCGGACGACCGTCCACTTACGCGTCGATCATTCAGACCATTCAAGACCGCGGTTATGTCACGCACAAGGGCTCAGCACTCGTGCCGACGTTTACGGCCTTCGCCGTGACGGCGCTGCTCGAAACGCATTTGGCGAACCTCGTCGATTACGACTTTACCGCACGCATGGAAGACGTGCTCGACGCAATCGCCAATGGCGAACGCGAGGCCGGTCCGTGGCTGCGTGATTTTTACTTCGGCGCACCTTCCAACGGAAGCCCCGCCGACGCGGACACAAGCATAGGCCTCAAGCCGATGGTCAGTGACCACATCGACGATATTGACCCCCGCGTCATTTCGCGGATCCCCGTGGGAACCACCGAGGACGGCGAACCGGTGGCCGTGCGCGTTGGGCGGTACGGTCCCTACATTCAGATTGGTGAAGACGGCAAGCGTGCCAGCGTGCCGGACGACCTCGCGCCGGACGAGGTGACGCTCGAGAAAGCGCTGGAAATCGTCAAAGAAGCGGAGCTCGGCGACCGCGTTATCGGGATCGATCCGGAAACCCAACAACCGATCTACGCCAAGACCGGCCGATTCGGACCCTACGTTCAACTCGGCGATCCCGAGCTCAACGACAAGGGAAAAATCAAAAAGGGCAGCAAGCCGAAAATGGCGAGCGTCTGGCCGAACATGTCGCTCGAAACGCTATCACTCGAAGAGGCGACACTGCTACTCTCATTCCCAAAAGAGCTCGGCGTCCACCCGGAAAAGAACGAGCCGATCACGCTGCACGATGGCAAATTCGGCCCGTATATGCGAATGGGCACCGAGAGCCGCAGCCTCGAAAACCACGAGAAACTGGGATCCATCACGCTCAGCGAAGCGGTGGTAATGTTCAACCAACCCAAGCCGCGCGGGCGGGCCGCGACCGCCATCAACCCGGACCTCGGCAAACACCCGGAAACAGATCTGACGCTACAAGTTAAGAACGGTCGGTTCGGACCGTATGTCACCGACGGTGTGGTCAACGCGACGATCCCCAAGGGGATCGAGCCGGCAGAACTCACGCTGGCCGAGGGCGTCAACTTGATCGCCGCACGTGAACAGCGGATGCGCGATCAAGGCAAAGACCCCAGGGCGAAGAAGACGAAAAAGGCACCGGCCAAGGCGAAAAAGAAAACCACCGCCGCGAAAAAAACCACCAAGAAGAAAAGCGCCAAGAAGGCCAAGAAGAAGACCGCGAAAAAGAAAACTGCGGTCACCCCGTCATAGGTCATTTTGGTGACGTCGATCGTATCGCCATCGTCACTGATATTTTCGGACGCCATGGTATGATTTTGCGCACTCGGGTTGCTCACAAAACCGAACGCGTGTATCAATAATGCCGATGCCATGAAAATCAAACAA
>JAJRSR010000291.1 GCA_024278695.1 Planctomycetota bacterium
ATGACGCTTGTGCTGATCGATTCCGATAAACAGCATTATGGGTTCTCCTGTGAAAAAGGATTCAGTTTTAGCGATCCCACAAAGATACGCCGTCAAATACATCCTGCAGGAGAACCCTCTTTCATAGAATCATTCTTCGCCGTAGGCGAAGGGTGGGGGACGGACTGGGTGCGTCGTGGATCACGCGCACTATTGCTATGGTTTGTCTACGGCACCCGGTGTTTATTGGCACTTCATACTGGCTCGTGTCGCTGCTTCTTTTTCTTCCCATCGCGTTTGGCGCGAAACAGGCTTCGTTTGAGTAGTTTTTGACGCCGCCGATCGCGGTAGTTGGCTACGGCCGACCGTGAGGCGAAGTAGCATGGTATGGCAAAAAACACGCCCACCAGGATGCACCCGACCCAGAGCTCGGTTGCGATATCACCGAGGAACGACAGCAGGTCACCCCAGTAGGCGATCGTGAACACGCTGCGCTCCTCGCCAAACTCAAGCAGGCGTTTCATATCTTCACCCGTCGTGCTGCTGCCGGGTAACACGAACTGACCAAGCGCGATGCAACCTGCGTAGATCGGTCCGAGTGTGATGGGGTTGGTGATCCAAACGAGCGGAACGCAGACAATTTTGTTGGCCCGAAGCAGGGCAGCGAGTGCGATGGCGATCACTGTCTGAAAGCCCACGAGCGGCAGAAAGGCCACAAAAACACCCACGGCGACGCCGAGCGCGATCGCGTGGGGCGGATCATCGGTGTGTAGCACTTTGAGTGCTAAAAACCTGCGTGCTCTAAACAAGTGTTTGCCCAAGGCCGTGAGTCCTTACGCTTCCGTTGAACCGCGGCCACGACCGCTGTCGCACCGAGCTTTCCCAGTCTAGCGACTTCGGTGACGGCTGTCTTGCTGCTGCGGCGCTCTTTGCCGGGCTAGCCGTGGCTGGCAGGGCGTGATTCTTATCTATCGGCAGCAGGGGCTTGGGCCATCGAGGCCGCTATGGGTTGACTCAGCGCCACCCGAATCGCGTCGAGTACCCGTTCGACAGAAAGCTCCGCCATGCAGCGGTGGTTGTGGGGGCACTGATCGAGGCGTCGCAGGTAGCACGGTGAGCAGTCCAAATCCAGCCTCACGACATCCCCAAGGCGGCGGTACGGTCCTGTGCGGCGCGGATTGGTGGGTCCGGTGACGCAGACCAGGGGGCGACCCAGTGCTGCCGCCAGATGAGCGGCGGCCGAGTCCTGGCACACCACGAGGGCAGCTCGCTCGATCAAGGCCGTCAGCTCAGGCAGCGTGGTTTTCCCGGCTAAGTTGAGCGGCTCGTGCCGACATTGTGCGGCGATGGCACGGCACAGTGCGACTTCGTCGCCACCGCCGAGGAGAAGACACCCGTACTGGTTATCGGAGCCTGCGAGCCCATTAATCGTGTCGGCGAACCGCTGGGGTGACCAGCGTTTGGTCGCCCACCGCGCCCCCGGCACGAACGCGATGACCCGCTTGGTACCGCTTGGCTCGAGCGGGGCTAGCAGCTTGCTGACGGACTGCCGAGCAGAATCGGTGATGGGCAGGGGGAATTGGGCTTCCTGCGTGGGTAGCCCGAGCAGATCCAACGTTTGCAGGTTTCGATCAACGGCGTGGACATCGCCGGAGCCGCCCGGCAGCTTGTGCGTGTAGAAGGTTGGCGCGCCCTCGCGCGCATCGCCAAAGCCGATGCGTGTGGTCGTTCCGCTGGTCCATGAGAAGAACGCGGTTCGGAACAATCCCTGAAGGTCAATAACCAGGTCGTATTGGTTTCGTCTGAGGCGTCTGATGAACCGGTAGAAGTCCGTCGCGGCGGCCGGGCTTCGCCAGAGTTTCCCGAAACGCTTGCGGTCAAACTCGATCAGCTCATCAATCTGGGGGTGGTCCAAAAGTATTGAGGCTAGCGGCGCGGCGATGAGCCAGTCGATCTTGGCGATAGGGTAACGCCTACGCAAGCCGTCCAGCACTGGTAGTGCGTGGATCACGTCGCCGAGCGAACTCGGTTTGATGAGGAGAATGCGCTCAAACTGGCGCGTGGCGAGCTTGTTTGCGGCATGGCTTTGGTGCGGCACGGCCTGGCGTTATCCTCGTCCGTCATCCTCATCCTTCGGCAGCGGTCCACGTATCGTCAGCTACCAGAATCTCGTTGGGACGGAACCGAATCTTGTACGCCATTGTCGGGCTCTTGGCAATGTAAAAGCCGAGATAGTAAAAAGGCAGGGCCAAATCACGGCAATACGCCACCTCGCGAACCACGGAAAGCGTGCCGAGACTTCGATCGGCGAAGTCCGGATCGAAGAAGCAATACACGCTGCTGAGTCCCTCCGGGCATTGGTCGGCGATGCTGATGCCGACAATCCGGTTCCCCAGGCGGTAGGTGAACTCGACTGTATCCACTGGAGAGTCATACAAAAACTCGGCAAGTGACTGGTACGTTCGCGGCATCATGTCGTCATGATGCGCGTCGAGGTAACGCACGAAGATGTCGAACTTTTCCTCCGTCGCCACCGGTGCATCAGCCGTCATGGTGATGTCCACGTTTCGCCTGGCGATTCGGCGCATCGACTTGGTCGGAACAAAACTTGCGACGGGGACACGAAGCTGCTTGCACTCCGTGCAGTTGCGGCATTGCGGACGGTAGACCACGCGTCCGCTGCGACGAAAACCGCGAGCGATTAGTTTTTCGTAGGTGGCACCATCGATGTTGCTGAAGTAGTAGGCCTCACTGCGCGAACGCAGACCGGGCAGGTAGGGGCACGGCATCTCCGGCGTGACGTAGCGGGGCGTCTGTCCGCTGCGCTGCGGCGTGTCGAGTCGCATTCCAATGTCCAGAGGATCTTCCATAACAGGTGGGACCATTGTAGTAAAACTACCCACCGGTCGGCAAGAGCAAACCCGGCGAAAGTCGTTCCGCTATCGCAACAGCAAGCGGTGGTAGAAAGACGCCCGGTAATAAGTTGGCTACCGGGATGCGCTTGATATCGAGCAGCAGCAGTGCGGTGGCGAGCAACAGGATTCCACCCACGATCGTCATCAGGGCCAATGAGATATCATTGAGTGGCTCGGCCGCGACGTACGCCAGCGCCGAAAGACCGCCCTGAAAAACAAGGATGGTGATGACGCTGGCGAAGACACCCCATCCCAGCGACGAAGCCAACGCCAACGAACAGAACCCGTCGAGGACGGATTTGATGTACAGGTAGCTCGGGTCGCCGTGCGCACCGTTCTTGAGACAGCCGAGTAGTGTGAGCGGGCCGATGCAGAAGATCACGCTCGCGGTCAGAAACCCCTCGGCGAACGTGTGTCCGTCTTGTTTTGAGAACCGCGCATGGATCCACGCGCCTGCGCCTTCGATTCGTTCATGCAACCGTAGCGCCGTGCCGATGATGGCACCCACGAGCAGGCATGAGATCATCACGATGGCCAGCCGTGCGCCGTAGGTGCCGTCGCCCGGCGGCGCGAACGCTTCCACCGTGGAAGAAAACTTCAGCACGCCCGCGTCGATGCCCAGCGTGATCGTGACGAGCCCGAGACAGGTCAGCATGATTTGACGATAACGCTCAGGCAGCCTCGCGCCGGCCAGCAAACCTGCGGAACTCCCGAGCAGCACGACGGCCGCGTTGATGATCGTCCCGTTAAAAATGCTCCACACAGGTCATTCTCCAAAGTTACGCCGGGCGGTTCGGGCTCACGGGGCACTCGCTTGGGACGCAGCCGTATCTACCAGAGCTTCGGTTTGGCGGTGAATGTAACGGAGCCGGGCCGCAAGGTCGTGGTTGCTGCGCAGGTCGTGCGCGGCATGGCCGTGGGCGGTCCGAAACGTGGGAACATCGGAGCCGATGTCACGCAGCATCGCTCCTAATACTTCCGTGTTATCAAACCAGTGGATCGCCCCCAACACCATTTCGAGCATCGTCGAGCATTGGGGGTGAAACACGGGACTTGGTCGGCACAGGACGGCCGTGCCGCACGCCAACGCGTTGACAGACCATGCCATCGACCGCGCATCGGCCACGGGGAGCAAGACGGCGTCGGCCTCTCGCAGCACGTCGCCCAATGCTTCGAGCGACGGGATCGCGCCGCAGAATTGACCGGCACCGGCGAGCCCGCTCAGCTCATTTCCGTAGAGCGAGAGGTCGCAGCCTGACGCTGTAGCGGTCTCCAGGATCGCGGCCGTTTCTGCGACGGGCACGATGTGTGCGGCCGCCGTGGCGCGCAACCGGGCCATCAAGCCCGGGTCGTCCAGTGTCGTGTCGCTATCCTGCTGGGCTCGCTCGAACAGCGTGTCGAGGTCGAGCGTGTGTCGTGGCTTTGCCTCATCCATCGCCAACTGAAGCAACGCGCGCCACAGGGTCACATGGCTGGGTAGCCCGATGCCGCACGCCTGCGGTGCTGTCGTGGGAAGATTCGCCAGCACAACGGCGCTGAGCTGGCGAGCCTCTCGTCTTGCGGTCGCTAAAGCCGTTTCCTTTACCACGGGTAGGGGCGTCGCACCCACGGGCAGGTCTTGGATATGGTTTGACGAAACGCCGATCGTCTCAAGTTGTTCGCGCACATGGTGCGAGGCGGCAAGTATGAGGTCGCGCGTGCCCGCTGCCGGTGGCAGGCCTGCGTGGACCGTACTCGTCGGCAGAAACCAACTGGCAATCGGTAGAGATTCAGGCAACAACGGGCGAAGCGCCGCCGAACCGCCGCCGAGAAAGAGCACGAGGTTGGCCCGCAGGTCGGCTACCGTCTGTAAGCGTGCCACGATATGGCACTTTCTGGGGGCGTCCGGCACACAACAAGTCGCCGTCCAGCCGAGACGCTCAGCAGCGCTGGCTACCTGTGAAGCTACGTGCCACATCTCCGGGTTGGTATCCACGGTCAGGATGACCAGCCGCGGCGCGGCGGTCAAGTTCTCCGTGTTGGCGGCAGCGATGGATTCGGCAATTGCACCAGCGGCCTCGCGTTGATCGGCAGTGATCCTTGCGGCGACCGTTTCGAGTTGTTCTCGCAAATCGGCGATTTCATTCGGCGTGCGTTGAATAGCGGTGAGAAGGTGCAGCGGGAATTCGTACCCAGGGTGCATCTTGAAGAATGTTTCAAACGCCTGCCCGAGTTGATTCTCGGGGATCAATACCAGCCGCCCGGATTCGATCGCGGGGGCGTAGTCGTGAAGGTGCATGGCGAGTTTGACGAGTCCGAGCCGTTTCTCGATCACAAACACGGCGAACTGCGGCGCGAGGCGCTGGAGGAGCAAGAGCGGCTCGACGCCGGTAAGAATGCCCGGTGTTGAGACGTTACCCGGGCCGAACACCGAGCCGTCGAGCTGCGCCTTGGTGCTGATGCGGGGCATGGATGATCGTCCGAGCCACACCCGACGCCCTTCGTCATCGTGGAGCGTAGCAGTCGCGGTACCGTCGCGCGCTGTCGCTGCCTGACTACCCGGGGGAAGCGTACTCGCGTCGATGCGCTCCGCCACGCTTTCTTGTCGCGAGCGTAACGCCAGAAGGTTGCGATCGTAGTGTTGGGTATTTCCGAGTGACAATCCGTGTCCCTTCGGAAGCAGCGACCGTGGACCGCCGCGCGATAGGCGGTCAGGAATACGCGAAGGCCAAAGCTACAGGATGCCGAACCGAACCGCTGCGAGAAAACCGACCCATCCAACCCAGATCACGAGCAACACCGGCAGCCGCCACTTGGGCATCGGTGGGGCGTTCCCGGCCGGCACGCTGGGGTCTTCCCACTTCGTAGGCTCTCGTTCGGCTTCGGTCTCGATTGCGTTGTCCAGTGTGGAAGTCATGGTTTTCTGATGGCTCTCCAAGGTACAGCCGCAAGCGTTCTCCGCGTCGCCGCGACGTTTACTCTACCGCCTCCACTTTAACCGGTATCTCGACCCGGTCAAAGCCGGGGATGTTTGTCGTAACGGTAATCGTTGTGGTGTGCGGACCCGATGGCAGGGACTCGGCCAAGCGGACCTCGAGATAACGGATGTGTCGTTGCGTCTTTCGGTTGTTTTCTGGAGGCTGCACCGAAACGCCTTGGAGCCTGGATTCATAGCTTGTGATATTCAGCGGCGTGCCGGGGTAGGCCATGAACCGAAGCTGTCGCACGGTGCCGGCTGGTGTACCATCTTGTCGTAGCAGGACGATCGGTGGATCAATCCCCAGCGGTGCCATCACGAAGCCATACACGGGGATTTCGATCACGGGTTGGTCTGGCGCGTCCGTCTCGATGTGCAGCGTGACGCCGAACGGACCGGGTCGCACACCCTCCCGTACTTTGAGTTTGATGATGTGCCGCTTCGCAGGTCCGGCGCTGGCCTGCGGCTCCACGGAGACGTCAAAGATGTCGCCGCCCGTCGCCCGGAGCACGCGAAAGCCTGGACCGCTGGACGTGCGTATGCTGACGGGGGCCAAGGTGTTTCCCGGACGCAGCTTGCGTCGGGTTGAGTCCACGATCCTGGGCAGCCAGGTGATTTCCCCAACGACCTCTACCCGGATGGTGATGGTGTGTTCGCGAATGGTGTCACCTAGCTGAATGCGCAGTGTTGCTTTCACCTTGAGCTTGCCGGTTGCGGCCGATGGCAACACGGTCACGGCGATACGCTTTCCGCTGGCTCTGGTCTCATGGAACGGCTTGACGGAAAAATCGAGCGGCGTGTCATCAGGGACGTCGATGCCCACAATCGTCACTTCGCCGCGCTCACGGTCTTCGACGACGTCAATCGTGCGAGCGGCGGTGCTGCCGCGCTGCACGGTGCGAAGATCTACCAGGCTGTTGGGGACGACCTCGAAAAGCCTATCGACATAGGCACGAAACGAGAGGCCGAACTTCGGTTGGTTAGGATCGTTGGAGAAGATGACGACTTCTTTGTCGTGCTCCCCGCGCCGTCCGGTGCTGTTGAACGCCGCCTCCAGCTCCAGCGTGTCGCCGGGGTGGATGATCTGATCTTCCTCAGAGAAGCTGACGATCGTGCAGCCGCACCCCGGTTTGATTCGTTCGATCACGAGGTCGGCGTCGCCGGTATTTTCCAGTCGCCACAACATCGGTACGACGTCCCCGGCTTGTACCGTGCCCAGGTCAATCTTCGGCTCATCGACCGAAAGGCGGGGCGCTGCCCCCCGGGCGTGCGAAGCTGCTATCGCGGTCGTGACGATGACGAGGACGCCGGCTGAAAGCCAGTCGCTCCGTATGTGTGAGGCTACATGGTACTTCATGGGTCGTTCCTGTGACTAACGGTTGCTCTCGCATTAAGCCGAGACGCGACAGCAACCTCCTGTCCAGAGGTTCACGCCGCGCGCAGCACTCATTGTAGCCGAAAATTTCGGGATGGGTGGTGTTGTTACGGAACGGTTAGTTGCAGGTTGTGGATTCGTGGCCCGTCGTTGAGTTCGCGCAGCACGAGCCGGACGTCGCGTCCGACGAGCTTGGAGGCTTCGGCGAATCGGTACTCGACCGCCTGGGAGTCGCCGGGGCGGAGGTTGGTGAAC
>JAJRSR010000015.1 GCA_024278695.1 Planctomycetota bacterium
CCTCAAATCGAGCACCGCCGACGGCCAACCCAAAGGAAGCAGCGACCCCACAGACCCCCAAACCGGCCAAAAAAGCCACCAGGAACCGCCGGATGTCGAAATGTGGATTGGCCAAGCCCGCTTGCACGAAGCACCTCCCACGCCGTAGCCCGCCGCCAAACTGCCGCGAGCACGGCTAGAGGGTCAGGTGAACCCGGCTAAAACCGATAATCACAGCCTGGGGGCACAAAAAATGAGCTTCTGCCCCACGAACCATTGCGCCACGGCGGCGTAAGGATACAATGATGGTGTGAATGCGCCAACGGACG
Organism: Planctomycetota bacterium; assembly: GCA_024278695.1. Lineage (GTDB taxonomy): Bacteria > Planctomycetota > Phycisphaerae > UBA1845 > UBA1845 > JAJRSP01. Next base: position 309 of record JAJRSR010000015.1, read on the forward strand.
AACAACTACTCGCGGATTACCTGCGTGGCGACGAGGCCGCTTTCGAGCTGCTGGTTCGCCGGCACGTGCGTGAACTGCACCAGTTTGCCATGCGCTTCACCAACGACGCGCCAGCCGCCGACGACGTCGTTCAAGACACGCTGATGCAACTACACGCATCGGCCGAGAAATTTGACCCGAAGCGGCGGTTCAAGCCGTGGCTGTTTACGATCACGGCCAACAAGGCGCGGGACTACCTCCGGCGGCGGACGCGGCGACGCGAAGTACCGATCGACGCTTCGACCGGGTCAGACAAGAGCGGCGGGCAAAGATTCGTTGAGCTGTTTGAAGCGACTTCCGTCGCGCCGGATGAGGGGCTCTTGGTTGAGGAAAAACGTCGGCTCGTGAAACAGGTGATTTCGGAGATGCCGACGAGGCTAAGCGAGGTGTTGATCCTCGCGTACTACCACCGGTTTCCGTACCGCGATATCGGAGAGATCGTAGACGCGCCGCTCGGCACCGTGAAAAGCCGGCTGCACGCGGCCGTCGCAAACTTCGGCGAGCAATACAAACTCGCCGTCGCGGAGCTCGAACGCAAGAGGTCAACATCGTGACGCGCACCGCAACACCCAGAGGAACCTTGACCGCATGAACGAAGATCGAACCACGCCCGAAGAACGCCTTTTGGATCTTCACCTGGATCGGCTTGACGACGAACAGCGCGTTCTCGTCGAAACGGAACTTCAGCAAGACGCGGCTATGCAGGAGAAGAGCCAGCGCCTCGGACGTATCCTCAAGCCGCTCGATTACTGGCAGCCGGCCGCAGCGACCGATCGGCTGGCCGATCGAATTCTTGATACCATTCGTGGGCAGCAGCTACCCGGCATCATCAAGATGCAGCCCGAGTCGATCGACGCCTACCGCCCGCGATTCTTGCAGTTTCGCGATCTCGCAGCAGTCGCCGCGTGCGTCTTGCTGTTGGTCGGCGTGTTCGTTCCGGGTTTGTCTGCGGTGCGGTCGCGGTCACAGCGTGCAGCGTGCGCCAACAACCTCGGCTCCATCTTCCGCGGCACGTCGATCTACCAGGAGGTCTTTGCGGGCTCACTCCCCTTTGCGGGACAAGCTCCGAACGCCATGTGGCTTCCCTCATCAGACAGCAGCAGACCGTTCGCCTCGAACAGCCGCCATAGCTATTTGCTGGTCAAAGGCGGCTACGGACCCACGGCCAAGAACTTCATCTGTCCTTCGGATGACACCGCAGTGCCGATGGTCGTCGATGACTTTACCACCCGAAAAGATTTCACCCGAGCCGCGAACATCAGCTACGACGCGCTGAACCTCTGCTCCGGCGGCGGCCCGGGTGATGCCTCCAAACTTCGGCCGCGAAAATCCCTGGTGTATATGGGTGATTCGAACCCGCTGTTTACGAACGCCAAGTTTAACCCCGCGGTCAATGCCGATGTCACCAACTCCCTGGCGCACGGACGCGGCGGGCAAACCCTGCTCACGCTCGACGGCGCGGCGCGATGGGCAAAGTCACCACTTGTCGGACCAAACCAAGACAACATCTGGCTGGCCGGTACCATAAGGAACTACACTGGCTCCGAATCGCGCAGCGGTACCAATGACGTGCAACTCATCCCCGGTCTTCCGACGGGAGATGTGGCCGCGCACGACGCGGCAGCGCATGACGTAGGCGCAGGCAATCCCGGCGTTGAGTAATAAGTTAACGTGACCGCCGAGCAGTAGCACGATCGGCGAAAACATCACGATCGCCTCCTCCCTGAGCCGCAGATTTCAGTCTGCGCGGTTTCCCAGATGTCGAACGTCACACGAAACTTGTAACACCGCGCGGACTGAGCCACACGGCTTGGGGTTTTCGGGGCGTTTCGTTGGGTGTAGGTGTAACGGCAGGCGTTTGGAAGAGACGCTCGCTGCATCCCGGCATTTGGCGAAAGCGTATGTGCAAAAGTGTCGGGTCTCAGCGACTTCGCCCCAACCAAAGCCAACGCCGACCCCTTGAAACCCGGCCCAAGCACCGGCAGGTGTCTTCCGCTATCCTTCTGAACCTTAGCCTGTGGCTGATTGGTTTTCGACTTTTCAAAACAAATGAAACCGGAACGCCAACGCCGAAACAATTGTGGTGCGCGTGGCACGGCGATACAATCGCCGCTGAGGCGGAGCGATAGGCAAAAGTGCCTGAGGCGAGTGGAATCGACTGAAACATGGAAAACCCTAGCCAAACATCTAGTACGCACTGGCGGCTCGGCGCGGTCTCTTTTCTCAACGCCAAGCCGCTGATCGCCGGGCTTGATACGGATCCGGACATCGACTTGGTGAGCGACGTCCCGTCGCGGCTGCCGGCGATGCTGGACCATCAACTGGTCGATGTGGCATTGGTACCGGTGATTGACCTCGTGCGGTCGGACCGGCAATGGCAGATCATTTCTGATTCGTGCATCGGCTGCGAGGGCGAAACGCTTACGGTTCGCGTGTTCTCGCGCGTGGCTCCGGAACAAGTCCGCACGCTTCACGTTGATGGCGATTCGCATACGTCGGTGGCGCTCGCGCGTATCGTCTGGCGGGAACTCCACGGGGTCGATCTAACCATTGTTCCTTTTTGCGGCACGGAAACGCTCGCCGAGTGTGAGGCCGTGTTGCTGATCGGCGACAAGGTCGTCAACAACACGCTGCTGGACTATGAGATCGAGACCGATCTTGGCTCGTCCTGGAAAACGCTCACGTCGCTGCCGTTTGTCTTTGCCTGTTGGGCAGGTCGGCGCGATCTCGAGGGGGATGTGCCCGCGCTTGCAGATCGTTTGTCTGCGGCGCGCGATTGCGGGGTGGCCGCTGCGAAGATGATCGCGGCCGACCTCGGTCCCGGACTTGGCTGGCCTGTGACGCTGGCCGAACGCTACCTGACGGCGCGACTGAAGTTCACCTTGGGCGATCGACAGCGCGAAGGGTTGGAGCGGTTTCTTGATCTCGCGAAGCAGTATGACATCGTGCCCGCCGCGCAGGAGTTGGTGTACGCATGACCGCCGTCGCATCGTCCACCACGACAGCCTCACGCCTGACAGGAGCCGACGCGTTGGCGCTGTACCGGGAGTGCGCCATTCATGAGCTTGGACGGCGTGCGCACGAAGTGACGCTCCGGCTACATCCGGAGTCGTACCGCACCTATGTCGTGGATCGCAACATCAACTACGCCAACTATTGCACGGCCAAGTGCATCTTCTGCAACTTCAAAGCCGACCCGCCAGGGACGAAGGGCGGGCGGAAGGATCTGCCGGACGGTTATGTGCTTTCGTTCGAGGAAATCGGCAAGAAGATCGAAGAACTCATCGCCATCGGCGGCACGCAGGTTCTCATGCAGGGCGGGCTCGTCCCGGCCGAGATGCTGCCGTTCTCTTGGTATTGTGATCTCATGCGGTTCATCAAACGTGAGTACCCCGGGATTCATATCCACGCGTTCAGCCCGCCGGAGGTCCATGCTTTTGGTGATATTTTCAACATGAGCGTGCCCGATGTGTTGTTGCGGCTCCAGGAAGCCGGGCTCGACACGATTCCCGGCGGCGGGGCCGAGATCTTGGTGGATCGCGTTCGCGAGCGGATCGCCCAGGGTAAGACGACGACGGACCAATACCTGAATGTGATGCGCGAGGCGCACAAGATCGGCATGAGAACGAGCATCACGATGATGTTCGGGCATATCGAAACAATCGAGGAGCGCATCGAGCACCTGCGCCGCGTTCGAGAGCTTCAAGACGAGACCGGCGGCTTCACGGCCTACATCAGTTGGACCTTTCAGCCGGACGGCACACCGCTCGGTCGCGTGGCCCAGTTTCCGTCGGATTATGCCGGGCTTCCTGACGGCAAGCACCTCATGCTGGCCAGCGCCCAGGAATACCTCCGGATGACGGCGCTAGCGAGGCTGTATCTCGATAACATTACGAACATTCAGTCGAGTTGGGTCACCCAAGGGGTGAAGATCGGGCAACTCGCGTTGTTTCACGGCGCAAATGACATGGGCTCTGTCATGATGGAGGAAAACGTTGTGTCGGCTGCGGGCACGACCTATTGTCTCTCCGAGTCCCAGATCCAGCGGGCTATTACGCAGGCAGGCTGGAAGCCAGCGAAAAGAAACTGCTACTACGAAGTTCTTGACACAGCGTGAGTTACGCGACTGTTAGTTCCGCCGATCGTCGATTTCCTGCGCCCCAAACACCGTGCAAAAAAATTGTCACTTTTTGCTGGCACCGGGACGCCGCTCCGTGCTAGAATGCGGGTCTCGGATGGAATGCTGTGGTTGGGGGTGGATCGTTGCCTCATCGCACACCATTTCGTCTCGTGAGATGTTTCCGTCGGTTTGTTGGTCTGTCGACTCGACGACTTGTGCAGGCGGGCGTGGTCGCGACGCTACTGTTGCGGCACCGCGTGCGTGATACGGGTACGGTCGTCAGGCTGCCCGAACCACTGCGGGGTCGTTGTTCGATCGAGGACCGATCGGCGTCAGTCGTTGGGGTGATCTGAAGGAAACCGCCGGGGGGCGGAGGGCACAGATGCAGCTCAATGATATCAGGCATCGAGCGCACGCGGATTTAATGCTTACCGATAGCCACGGAGAGGATGATACGTTCTTGTGGGAGTATGCGTTGCGCGTCGCGCAGAGTGCGCTGTCCATCGCCGTGCTCCCTGGTGTTCACAACCATCACCCGGATCAACAGGTCGTTTACGCGGCCGGTCTTTATCACGCGTCGGGCTGGGCGGTTGGTGTTCGCGCGGGAAGGATCGATCGCGGTCAGGTGCTGCTCGCGCCGTTGTGTGAATCCACTGCGGAAGATGGTGCGGCGGTTTTGGAATCGCGTTTGGCCGATCTGATTCCGGAGGAAAAGCTGCGCCGTGCGGCTCGCGTGGTTCGGTCGCTACCCCACCGCGAAACAGATTTGATCGAAGCGCAAATCGTGACCGAGGCTCGCAATCTGGAAGAGTTTGGGTTGTTGGCGGTTTGGCCTGCCGTTCGCAAGGGCATGATCGAAGGCAAGGGCATTCAGGCTGCCCTCGACACGTGGCGCAGAAAACGCGAGTACCACTTCTGGCCCGCACGTCTCAAAGACGCCTTTCGGTTTGATGCCGTTCGGGAAGTCGCGAAGCAGCGGCTTTCCACACTCGAAACCTTCATGGAAGAACTCGCGCGGCAGCACATGGGGCACGATATTGCAGATTTAGCGAAGACCGCCAACAACCACGCCGGTCACGCACCGGTCGAGACTTAGTGCGTTCCGTCAAAACCACGACTATCCGCCGATAGCCGTATCACCCCATTCCAGGAAATGACAGCCGGGCCGTAGTCACGATACTTGTGGAACACGGCACTAGCTCACCTGCATCGCTTCCACGATGTTGTTTCTCGCGGCGAATCGCGCAGGTCCGATGCCGGCCAGCAGGCAGATCAACACCGTCACCCCCACGCCAACTGCAATGGCCCCGTAAGGCATAATAAACTCCAACTGCATGCCGGTGATGCCCATGACCAGGCGATTCCGCGAGTACGCCTCGTGGACACCGAGTGCCACACCGGTGACACTTCCGATCAACGATAGCGTGATCGCCTCAGCCAGCACGAGCCGCACGATTTGCGACTTGAGCGCTCCCACCGCACGAAGCACAGCCAACTGCCGGGCGCGAATCTGCACGTTGACCATCATCAGATTGCCGATGCCGACAGCGGCCACCAACAGCAACACGGTCGGTAGAAATGTCAGCACCGACGTCGCGGTTAACAGGGCGTCCTCCAATTGACGGCGCAACCGGCTCAACGAGCCGAGCACGGCCCCGGGTCGGTTGATGGTCTGCGCGACGTGTACCATAACGAGCCGCTCGCGGAGAATCGACCAGGCCTCCTCGCGGCTGATCTCATCCCGGTTGGGCGACCAATGCACACGTTGGATCGCCTTTTCCAGACGTGCGGCCGCGAACGCAGCCTCATGCGACAGTGATTGCGAACGGTCCCCTTCGCGCCACGCCGTAACCATCGGGAGCACCCGTTGCATCGCGTCCGTCTCGTTCGGCAAGTGGGGTGCCCAGCGGATCATCGCATCGATCACGGCCGAGCGATCACCGAGCGGGGGAAGGTGGTTCGGGTCGAAGTCCGGCGGCACGGGCACCTCGGGAAGATCGAGATCAAACATGAACATCGAGATCCGATCGATTCCGAACTTGTCGCGCAGGTCCTGCTGCGTACCGAGCACCGCACTGGCCGCCGCGATCTGCATGTAGCTTGTCGCCTGGAACGCCGTCACCGCGATATCCATCGCGGGCGACTGCACCACGCCGGCAATCTCAAACACCGCGGAACGCCGGCCAATCGTGATCTTCACCTTATCACCAACGTGCAGGTTCTTGTTACGCGATGTCTGCACCGGAAGCATGACATACCCACCGCGATTCAGCTTTTCCACCGCATCCTCATACGACCCCTCGATAAACGCCACCTTGATGATCGCCATGATCTCATCCGGGTCTGCGGCCACGAACACCGGACGCAGTAGTTTTTCCCTAAGCATCTTCATCAGCGAACCGGTAGCGGACTTCGGCTCGGCGTCCGGTGATCCGATCACGCATCCAACATCGGTTGTAATCGTCACCCTTTTGACGCCGGGAACCTTTTTGACGTCTTCCAGCAAGTCTCCCGGCACATATTCCTGCGACCACACAAACGACTCCGGCAGACGCGACGGAAAATCCCAGATCGCCAGCACGGCCTGGCTGCTGATCGCAAGGTAAACCATCAACGATAGCCCCACCATGAGCACCCAGCAGACGCCCGCACCGCGCCACGGGGCCTTGCCGAATTGGTCCTCTGCGAGTTTGGCGCTGAGCCCCAGGAGTGGACCGACGACCCGCGCAATCGGACGGCCGATCAACACGACCAGTGCGGGTGCGATGAGAATGTAGCCGAGGTACAACGCGATCACGCCGGGGAACGCCAGTTTCGGATCAAGCCACAACGTCTGATCTGAAACCGACACCGCGCACTCGTGCGCGATAATCAATGCGATGCCGACAAGACCCGACAGGATCGGAAGACTGCGCCGTGGCGAATACGCCATCGTACGAACCGCCGTTAGCGGCGCGACGCGGCAGACCTGCGCCATGAGCAAACCAGCCGAGACCAAGACGGTGAGCATCCCGCTAAGGCACGCCAACCGCAATCCCCACGGGCTCAAGATCAACAGATCGAACCGACGCGCGATGAGCCATGACACGGCACTGGTCGTGGCAAACCCGCCGACCATACCGACCGCCGTACCCACCGCACCGAGCGGAAGAAGCTCGATCATAATCAGATTGCCCAGTTGTGGTCGCGTCGCACCAATGCAGCGCAAGACGCCGAGCTGTGTGCGCCGTTCAAACAAACTCATGCTCATCGTGGTGACGATGATGAAGAAGGACGTGAGCAGCGCGACAAACGCGACCAAAACCAGCAGCGCCTTCGTAAGTCGCTCGGCCTCATCCAGCAGCACCTGCCGGCTCTTGGCAGACTCCACCCGATACGCAAACGCATCCGGTCGGTCGGCCACGAGCCGATGAATTGCAACCTCGGCAGCATCAATCGCTGCGGCAGAGGGGTTGTCGAGCGTCACGTAGATGGCACTCACGGTACCCGGCTCGTTAAAAACCCGTTGAAGATCCGCGAGCGGCAAGTACAAGATCGTTGACTGAAAATCGGCGATGCGCTCGCCATCAAACAGCCCCACGACCTTCAGCGCCATGGGATCACCGCCAAAAGTTTTCGATAGGCGTACCGTACCGCCAAGACCCACGCCGCACTCGGCGGCCGTCACCCGCTCCATCACCACGCCGGAAACACCGGGCACGATCAACTGTCCCGCAAGGTTCGTCAGGGAGAAGTCGGCGCGTGCCGGATCAACGCCGATCGCCTGTACCGACAGCGGCGGAACAGAACGCCCACTGTCGGCGGCATTCCACCGCAGCAGATGGGCGCGCCGCGACAAGCGTCCGGTCACATGAGACACGCCCGGCAGTGCTTCGATCTGATCAACAACGGCCGCGTCGAGTGCCCCCCAGTGGGCGTCGGGCGGGTGAACGACAAGGTGGGCCTTGCCGAGCCATCGATCGACCACTTGGTGGCGAATGGCCGACAGCGCAGTCTCGTGGAAGCTGGTCACAGCTACGACCGCGCCAACGCCCAGCCCCACGGAGAGGACGGCCGCAATCGCCCGACCGGGGCTAGCCAACCAGTGTCGCGTAGCGAGCAGCCACCAGAGACGCATTCCCTTCTCCATCCGGCGTGATTTCGCCGGTCACGAGCCCGTCCTTGAGCACAACCACCCGGTCGGCGAACGTCGCGCCGCTTGGCTCATGCGTCACAGCGATTACGGTGCAACCCTGCTCGCGAACCAGCCGCGCGAGCAGCCGCCAGACTTCTTGAGCATGCTGCGTGTCGAGATTGCCCGTAGGTTCGTCAGCCAAAACCACGATCGGATCATTCACCAGCGCGCGAGCCAAGGCCACGCGCTGCTGCTCACCGCCGGCCATCGCCTGCGGACGGTGGTTCAAACGATGCCCGAGATCGACCGACTCCAGCAATGACTTAGCCCGGTCGCGCAGCTCGGCACCCGATCGACCGTCGATCATCGCGGGCAGCATGACGTTTTCGAGAGCGGTCAGGGTTGGCAGGAGGTTAAACGCCTGAAACACGATGCCGATATGATTCCGACGAAAGAGCGTGCGGTCTCGGTCGCTCATCCGGGCGATGTCTTGCCCGGCCATGCGAACCGAACCCGAGGTTGGTTGGTCCAACCCACCGATGAGATGCAGCAAGGTGCTCTTGCCCGACCCGCTCGACCCCATGACGGCCACAAACTCACCCGGCTCGGCATGCATGGTCGCGTCCGCCAGCGCCGTCACGGTCTCCCCTCCGGCATCGTAACATTTTCGGAGACGGCTCACCGAGACCGCAGCTTCCGGGGCAGCTCCTCGGATCACGGGATTCTCTTTGGTTGTTGCGGCGTCTGTACTCATCGGCAGCGAGGGACTCCGGACCGAGGACTCATACCGCGGCAGTCTATGATAAAAGCACGGTCCGCTCCATGCCTGATGCCAAGATCACCGCCTGATTGTATCGAGTTGGGTGGGCCCCGGTCAGAGCCAGCACACATGAAGCCCCTTGCACCGCAAGGACTTGCATCAAAAACTCGTTGTTCCATCCAACCATTCCACCTGTTCCTTTGCTGCTGCGTTTTGATCGTTTGGCGCTGGGGGAACAACGGGTAATAAAGTCACACACGTCGCCGCCCAAATTACGTAACCGCTGGGGCGCTCAACTCTGAGCTCAACACGTCGATCGCCCGATCGATATCAGCAGCACTAACGTCCAGGTGTGTCACGGCGCGAACGCGCTGCGGGCCAATCGGGAGCATCCACACCCCGGCGTCATAGAGCTTGTCGCACAGTTGTCTGGCCGTCCCGGTCACAGGATCTACGTCAAAATAGACGATGTTCGTTTCGACCGTCGTGGTATCGATCGACACACCAGCCAGCGTCACCACGGTGTCGGCCAGTCGCTTGGCGTTGGCATGGTCATCTACGAGTCGCCCCACGTGGTGATCGAGTGCATATAACGCACCGGCCGCGATGATTCCGCCCTGCCGCATGCCGCCACCGAACATTTTCCGGTAACGATGCACGCGGCCAATCATCTCTTTCGTCGAAGCGACAGCCGACCCGACCGGCGCTCCAAGCCCCTTCGAGAAACAGATCGACACTGTGTCGAAGTATTGCGTGTACGCCGTCGGCTTGCAGCCCTTGGCGGCGCAGGCGTTGAGCAGCCGCGCGCCGTCGAGGTGCATACCAAGCCCGTGCTCATCGGCCACCTCGCGAATCTTTGCGATTTCTTCCACACACCAAACGCTACCGCCGCCTCGGTTGTGCGTGTTTTCGACAACGACCAGACGCGACTGCGCAAAATGAGAATCCTTCGGACGGATGGCTCCGCGCACATCGTCGGCCGTAAACTGTCCACGAGCGCCACCGAGAAGTTTCAATGAGCAGCCCGAAAGCGCGGCCGGCGCGCCGCCCTCGTAGTGATAAATATGGCTATCCAAGTGGGCGATGATCTCATCGCCCGGCTGTGTGTGCGCTCGAAGGCAAGTCTGATTGGCCATCGACCCAGACGGCATGTACAGCGCGGCCTCCTTACCGAGCAACGCGGCCACGCGTTCCTGCAAACGATTGATCGTCGGATCACCGGCGAACACATCATCACCAACCTCGGCCTCAGCCATCGCTTGTCGCATCGCCGGGGTTGGCTTGGTTACCGTATCACTGCGTAGGTCTATCATGACATATTCTCTTTAGGCATCACCGTATTGCGACGGCGTTGCGACACCGCTTGGACAAACCAAAAACCCTCGTTTGGGGCGGGGGGAAACCTCTCAGATTTCCACCGCGACAGGAAGGGCGCTTCATGCTAGAATGATGCCATACAAGCGTCAAGATAGGATCCGCATGCTCCAAACATTCACAACCGCACGCCGACGAAGATTTGCAGCGGACGCGAGATCGGTCGGAATGCCCGGCAACCCGTGACAACCGTCTCCTTCGCAGGAACGCCCGCATCTGAACTGTCATGCCACACACTGACTCCAACAACCGAACGCTGGTCCGTTGGCCACACATTCTCGCGACGACTATCGTCTACATGGCAACCGCGCGGCTCAGCCTTCTTCTTGCCTTTGAGGGCGGCATCGCGTCACCGGTTTGGCCGCCGTCGGGCATCGCGTTTGCGGCTGTGCTGATATGGGGGCGCGCCGTTTGGCCGGGTATTTTGATCGGGACGTTTGGTGCCACGATCCTCGCAAGCCTCGACGGACCGGCCCAATCGAACATGCTAATGTTTCTTACGGGGTCAGGTATCGGTATCGGCAACACGTTGGAGGCGCTGACCGGTGCCTTCCTGTTTCATCGTATCATTGGACCATCGGCCACACTTGATCGGACGCGCCATGCGTTCGGTTTCGCGGGCATCGCCGTGGTGATGTGCCTCGTCGCCAGCACGATCGGCCCGACGAGCGCGTGCCTTATTGGTACGGGCCAATGGGACACGTTTGGCACAACTTGGTTTACATGGTGGCTCGGTGATGTCGGGGGCGTGCTCACGGTGACGCCGCTTTTCTTCCGACGGCGCGCGACCGACTCAACGCGTTCGGGCATATCGATCGCGGAAACCGGCGCGCTGATTGCGATGCTTGTTACCATTTGCCTCTTCGTCTTTAGTGGTCTGTTCTCGTGCAATCTCGTCGGTTTCGTCGCGTACCTGATCGTCCCGATCCTACTTTGGATCGTCTTTCGCAGCAGTCCGCGGTACACCGCAATCGCCGTGGCCTGCGTGGCCGGGGCAGCGATTTACGGAACCACCCGAGGACACGGGCCATTCGTAGCAGACACTCTGAACATGTCGCTGCTCCTCGTTCAAGGGTTTACCTGCACCCTTTCTGTCACGCTACTCATCGTGGCGAGCACACTCTCCGAACGACGACGAGCCGATGCCGCACTTCACAACGTCCAGCGCCGCCAGGACTTGATCCTGCACACTGTCCCTATGGCGCTATACACGGCAAACCCCAAACAATACGGCACCACGTGGATCAGCGCCCGAATCGAATCGATATGCGGCTTTTCTGCCGATGAATACACTAGCACACCCGAACTGTGGGCTAGTCGGATTCACCCCGAAGACAAGGCAAAGACCATCGAAGCGTACGAGGCCGTTCTCGCGGGCGCGTCCCGCCAGATGGAGTACCGCTGGAAATGCGCCAACGGCGAATACCGGTGGTTCCTGGACCATCCGATGCTTGTCTTCGACAGCAACGGCAAGCCCACCGAAATCGTGGGCGCTTGGCTCGATATTACCGACAAGAAAACAACGGACATTGCCCTCAGGGCTAGCGAGTCGAGAATCGCGGCGATCCTCGACCACAGCCCGGCCATCATCTCCCTAAAAGATGCAGACGGACGATACCTTCTAGCCAACAAGAAATTAAGTGAGCTGACCGGCGTTTCGCCATCTGACATTCTCGGAAAAACGGATGCCGATTTGTTTCCGAAGGAGTTTGCAGAGGCTTTCGGCAAAAGCGACCAAACCGTTCAGCGCCACGGCGGCACGGTCGAAACAGAACAGACGATACCCCACCAAAACGAATTGCGGACCTTCCTCACACTTAAGTTTCCGATTCACGACGAGACGAGCCGCTCGCCAATCATTTGTGCCATCGCCACAGACATCACCGATCGCAGTCGAGCCGAAGAATCACTCGCGACCCAGGGCCGCAAGCTATCGGCACTGGCCGAAGAACTCAGCACACTGCTGGCCCACACAAGGGATTTCGTCTACCGGCATAATGCCGACGGTTTTTTTGAATACGCGTCACCCTCGGTCCAACAAATCACCGGATTCTCGCCCGAGAAGTGGAACGATCACTACACACAATGCCTCACAGACAATCCGCTGAACCAAGCTGTCATTGGAAGCACGCAGAAAGCATTAAGCACGGGAAAAGACCAACCACCCTATCTTGTTGAAATCTACCACAAGCTCGGCCACCGCATCACCCTTGAACTCAACGAACGTTGCTACTTCGAGCACGGAAAAGTCGCCGGCATCATCGGGGTCGCTCGCGACGTCACACAACGAATCCGGGCGGAACAAGATTTGGTACACGCAAGGGATGCCGCAGATGCCGCAAGCCGCGCGAAGGGTGTGTTCCTCGCCAACCTCAGTCACGAACTGCGTACCCCGATCATGGCTATCATGGGCGCTACCGAACTGGCAGCCAACGCGGCTGGCGAAGCAATGTCGATCGACGCATGCCGAGACATCGCCCTACGCAACGGTCAACACCTGCTCGCGTTAATCAACGATCTGCTTGACGTCGCACAAATGGAATCGGGAGTCATCGACATCGTTCGGCGTCATTGTTCCCTCACCGACATTATCGCCAATGTTCATGCCGCCACAGCATCGCTACCATACGCCTCGAACATCGAGCTGCGGTTCAGCTATGACTCCGACATCCCGGAGATGATCGAGACGGACCCCACACGACTAACCCAAGCGATCATCAATCTGGTGGGGAACGCGTTGAAGTTTACACACCGAGGTCACGCCCATGTGTCGATCGCCGTCCACCGGAACCAACCAGACCCGCGACTCACCATACGTGTCGAGGACACCGGCGAGGGGATCCCCAAAGACGCCCACGAACGAATCTTTGAAAACTTTGCCCAAGTCGACCAGCAACGCCAAGGTGTCGTAGACGGCGTGGGGCTCGGGCTGCCTCTCGCCAAAGCCATCTCCGAGCAGCTCGGAGGCCATCTTCGCGTCAAGAGCCAAGTCGGCAAAGGAAGCGTCTTCACACTCGCGGTCGCCACGGGTGATCTGACATCCGCCGTTTGGATCAAACCCCATAGCGTCACCAGGCAAAACGCTGCATCTCAGACCACCCCCCTACCCACCATGCATCTTTGCGCGACGATCCTCCTTGCTGAGGATTTCTGCGATACACGGGAACTGCTCCGCATCGCCTTGGAGACTGCCGGAGCTTCGGTCGTCGCGGTTTCCAACGGGCAGGAGGCCGTGAACGCAGCCACAATGCAACAATTCGACCTCATCATCCTTGACATACGTATGCCGGTGATGGATGGCCGGGAAGCCGTACGACGACTCAGACAAAACGGATGCCTCGTTCCCACCATCGCGCTAACCGCCTCAACAATGGCCGCTGAATACGACAACCTTGTGGCGGATGGTTTTGACGACGTTTGGTCAAAACCACTCACAATCGCCGACCTCATGGCAAAAATCGCCAGCTACGCCCATAGCGTCCCCGAAACGCCTCTCCGATCAGTAGAGCCCAGCGCCGCAACCCAAGACAAGCTAGCACAGGTTCGTGCATCGTACATCGAGGCGCTTCCCAAACGTGTGGCCGCAATGCGTAGTGCGGCAGAACGCTCGGACCGTACCGAACTCCACGAACAGCTCCACCAAATCACGGGGGCAGCAGGCATGCACGATCTGCCGGACATTTCACGGGAAGCGGCTAGGCTGCTGAAACGTGCCAAGGCCGGAACCCTGGACGGACACCCACAAGAACTGGATCACCTGGCAGAACTAGCAGACTCGGTTCACCGATCGGCCTAGCAGCCCCCCGCCACCGCCTGCAACCCTCGCCAGCAACGACAACGGAGCACCGCGCTGCAACGGCAAGCCTGGCAACGGCGCGAAGGGCCGGTTTTCTGGGCGGCACGGGCAAATCCGAGCTTCGCGTCAACCGTTCCAAGACACAAGAATTGGGGCTGCAAGACAAAATTGGCAGATGGGTGGCGGCCAGATGGGTGGCATGGACAAACGCCGCAGGATCGGGCTTGCGACGATCCGATGGATGCAGATTGCGACGTTTGCCCGTGATGCCCCAACAAGGGAAAAACACGGGCAAGCGTCGCCCCGGGAGCCTTTTCTGAATTCGCAACGCCATGGCCGCGACGCTTGTCCATACCACCCCACATACAACCACCTCATCCGTCTAGCGTCCCAAGAATGGTTGATCAGACACTTCGCCTCGACATACTGGAATGTCTGGGATAGACTCTAGGGACACTGTGTGCGGTGCCGGTCTACGCCCGTCGCGGTGCCCCGGGCACAGGGTTGGCGATTTCGCCCGGTCTTTGAGAGAAAGGATACCTCGCGTGCGAGTGACGGAACAGATTGAAACTCATTCCCCGGCGCGGCCCATGAGGCTGGCGGCAGGTAGATCACGGACCAGCTTGTGCCTTGTCGCGTTGATGGTTGGTGTTTGCAACGGGTGTAGCGCCTTCAATCCGGCCTTCTTGAATGTTTTTGACGCCACGGGCACTGGCCAGTTTCAGACCATCGATAACGCTGGCGGACACGTCGTGGTACAGGTGATCAACAACGCCGACATCGATGATGAATTGATCAACTACATGCGGTCGCTCGACCCCACGGCCGACGACGCTAGCTTCCTGAACCTGAACCCCCGCATCAGGATGCGTCTGCGAACCACCTTCATCGACGGCACCTTTCAGACAATTGAGTTCATCACCGGATCGTCCGATTTCGTGGACCCTGCTTTTAACGGAACATCTACTCCAGACCTCAACCAGAACGACTTTGACAACGCCGTGGTCCTGTGCGATGTGGCCTCTGTACAAATCGAGCCGGGCACCAACATTGAAGTGTTTATCCCAGTGAGTATCACCGAGTTTGAGCAGGTTGAGACCCAAGGTGACGGCGGACAGATCACACTGGACCCCGTCGAAAGAGAGCAGACGCCCCCCGGTTTTCGAGCCTTACAAGTTGACATCCGTGATGCTGACGGAAACGTCACACTCGAACAGAATATCGACGTACGAGACGTACCAACACCGATCACAGGCTTGGCCTGTGGCACGGTGGTCACGCTTAGCATTAACGGCACCTTATCCGTGCCGTTTCTACGAACGGTATCCAGTGAACCGAGCTTCCTCCGGGGTGACGCTCCAACAATCGCCCGGATCGGCGGAAGTTTTGAATTTCGGGTAGCGGCTCAATAAGAGGTGATTGGTCATTTGAACGCCTGCTGTTTGATAGCTGGCAATCGTGAGATCTGGCAATCGTGAGAGCTGGGAATCGTGAGAGCTGGGAAGTAAGGGCGATATCCAGGCAGTTGTGAGACTGCCACGGCGTAGTTGAGAATCCCATTATGAGAGGCTTCGGCGTGTCTGTGTTTTTTCGGCAAAGATTCTTTCGACAACTGTTGCTTCTCGCAGGGGCACTGGCGATCTTGCCTGTGGCCTCGGCCTGCAACGCAAACGCAACGCTCTTCAACTCCGCGTTTTTGAACACGTTCGTTGGCGGTCAGGTTCCCGTCACACCCGGCCCCGTTGCGGCATTCGTGCTGGTACGCGGCGTGAACGACACAAGCCAGACCGTCGAGTTTATCGTCACCGTTGAGCGCGAGGCACTTCGTCCGGACGGTACCGGTGGTTTTGAGCAGGACGAATTCGGCAACTTCATCACCGAGCCCCAACGCAACACGGTCCGGCTGCTCACCCAGCCTACCGGCCTCGCCTCTGACCTCGGCGTCCTGTTTGACTGTAACTTGGAGCCGGTGACGGTGGTCGGGTTGGGTGAAAACCTGCTGCCGGATGAACCGGCCATCTTCGTCGGCGGGCAAGGCGCGGGCAATCAAACCGGCTTCGGCGTCACAGCACCCAACCTCAACCCCCTGCGGCTGGACATCGGCAACTTTAACTGCGGCGACACGATCGTTTTTCAAGCGTTTGGGGCCTCCGGCGTTGCTGGTGGCGTGGTTGTACAGTCGTTCCTGCTCCCCGGCTCCGAACAACCGGGCCAGTTCGTCGGACCAAGCACCTTTGAAAACCTCGCCGCATTCTTGGAGTCCCAGCAAACCCCGCAAGAATAGTCGCCGGCTGACGCCGCTACGACCTGTTGCCCGAACCCCCGCTTTTCAAGGAGGTCTCGCTGATGCGTCCCACAAAGATTCGAACGGCCAAAGTGCTGATGATGGTCGCAGCCTTGAGCGGCGGCTCGCTCTTCTCGGCGTCCTGCCTTGGTCGCGTCCGATTGGCTGCCGTCGATGGTTCCAGGTCGTTCTTTTTCGACATGCTAAACCAGGCATCGGCTGCTCTCCTGAGCAATCTCGCGACAACGGAGAATTAAATCGTTGGCCCGCTGGATCTCCCCGGCGGCATGGCCATCCCGCTTTGTCAAAGCGGCACCCGATGCGTCCTTCGCCGAGACGCGACGCGAAGGCATTTGACACGCCTGCCCCTTGTTGAGACCTTACTTCGCAAAGTGGCATAGCCCGACCGGTCCTGCGTTGGCTCGGCGAACAGAATGCCGGACACGCTGAAATCGATGACCCCGAAACACACGACTGACACGCACTCGGGGAACGACCATCGCCGCCTCGCGCAACTTGCGGCGAGCGAAGTGGGTATCGTGGTCGGAATCGAAACAGAGGAGACGAACGCCAAACGGCTGGCTGACCTCGGATTCGTTCCCGGTGTGAGGATCCAAATGGTGCGTCGGGGGACCCCGTGTATCGTGCTGCTTGATGGTACGCGGATCGGGCTGGGCAAGGAACACCAACGGGCGATCTGGACGGCACCGGCCTCGCCCCCCCATGCTGCGGGCGCATAACCTATGGCACTCGACACGACAAACCCCCACGAGTCCCATCGCAACGACAATGGTTCGCAGAGCACCGATATGGCGCCCACGACCGGCTTCGCACGCGCGCTCGATGTCCTGGAAAAACCGCGTCGCGTCGCGCTCGTCGGCAACCCCAACACGGGAAAAACCACCCTCTTCAACAAGCTGACCGGGTTTCGCCACCGCGTGGGAAACTACCCGGGCGTCACAGTGGACAAACGCACGGGGTTCATTCGTGGCGGCGCGGACGGTCCCCCAATCGAAGTCATGGATCTTCCCGGCACCTACAGCCTCGCCGCCGGCGCACGAGACGAAGCCGTCGTATTAGACGTCTTGCTCGGTAATGACACCAAGCAACCCCGGCCCGATATCATCGTTTGCGTGGTCGATGCTTCCAACCTCGCTCGCAACCTCTTCTTGACCACTCAGATTCTGGAGTTAGGTCGCCCGGTCGTGGTTGCACTCAACATGATTGACGTGGCCGAGCGTCACGGCATCCAGATCGACGTGGAGGCCTTCGCCCACGATCTCGGGGTCACCGTCGTGCCCATCGTGGCCAACAAAGGGCTCGGCGTGAGCGACGTCAAAGCAGCCATCATCAACGCGCTACACCGGGGCGTAAAAAGCCGTTGCACCGATTTTCCCGCATGCGTCTGCGCAGAACTCGATGGTCTGTGCGAAACGCTCGCCGACGGTGGTACCTGCCCGGACCCGGAAGCCACGCGTGTGCAGGCCATGCAAACGCTGCTCGGACCCGGCGGCTACCACGAAAGCCGCATGATCGAACGTTGCGGACGCGGTTTTGCCGACGAGTTGGCGGAGCGACGCGAGCGGATCACCCAATCCGGCGAAAACGTCGTCGAGCTCGAAGCCCGCGTACGCTACGCCTGGATCGACCGCGTGCTCAGTGACACGGTGATCAAATCCGACAAGCGAAGACGCTCGACCACCGATCGCATCGACCGCATCACGACACACCCGCTTGCCGGGCTGGTCGTACTGTTCTGCATCATGGCGACCTGCTTTCAAGCGATCTACACCTGGGCCGGTCCGCTCATGGACGCGGTGGACAGCGTTTTTGCCGTAGTTGGAGAATCCATCGCCCAGTGGATGCCGGAGGGTGCCCTTCAAAGCCTTATCGTCAACGGGGTTGTCGCGGGGGTCGGCGGCGTACTCATCTTCTTGCCACAGATTCTCATCCTCTTTTTCTTCATTGCGATTCTCGAAGACTGCGGCTACATGGCGCGGGCGGCCTTCCTGCTCGATCGTTGGATGCGGATGTTCGGACTCGGTGGCAAATCTTTCATCCCTTTGCTCTCCTCGTTCGCGTGCGCTGTGCCGGGCGTCATGGCCACACGCACGATTGAAGACCGCCGTGACCGCTTCGTCACCATGCTGATCGCACCGCTGATGAGTTGCAGCGCGCGGCTGCCTGTCTATGTGTTGATGATCGCAGCGTTCGTGCCCGACAAACCCCTGCTCGGACGGTGGCTCAATTTGCAAGCGGTGACGCTGCTCGGCATGTATGTACTCGGCGTGGCCGTGGCCATCCCCGCCGCCATCATCCTCAAGAAAACCGTCTTCAACGGCGGTCCGGTGCAGTCGTTTCTCATGGAACTGCCGACCTACAAGAGACCGTCGCTCCGAACCGCATTCCACCGCATGTACGAACAGGGGCACGCCTTCGTGATCAACGCCGGCACGGTCATCGTGGCCGTGTCGATCATCATCTGGGCGCTCGCCTACTACCCACGATCCGCGACCGTCACTGCGGAAACGCAGGCTCACCGCGAGCAGGTCCATGCGGCGTATGACGCCAAACTGGCTACGATCGCCACCACGCTGACACCCGGATCCGACGCCGGCACATTTATCTTGAGCCCGCCCATCGCAGACGCCCTCGCCGAGATTCATGCGATGGAGGAAGCTATCACGCAAACCCACGAGGAATCGGAACACGAACACGCTGAACACGACACCGCCGAGGATCACGACGCGATTGATCCTGAGATTGTCACGGCAATGGAACGGCGCGGTCCTGCGGGGCGCGCCGCCCTGGCGGTCCATCACGCACAAACAGTGCGCGACGATGAGCTAGCGCGCGTGGACCACGAACAATCCGGTGCCTACTTGCGTCAGAGCGCGCTCGGCTACATGGGGCGTCTGATCGAACCGATCGTGAAGCCGCTCGGGTGGGATTGGCGTATCGGCATGGCTGCCATTGCATCGTTCCCGGCAAGAGAGATCGTCGTCGCCACGATGGGTACCATCTACAACCTCGGCGCGGACCAAGACGAAACCTCCCACGGTTTGCGGCAAAAAATGCAGGCCGCCACATGGCCGGATGGACGCCCCGTGTTTAATATGCCGGTGGCCATGTCGATCATGGTCTTCTTCGCCCTCTGCTGCCAATGTGCGGCCACCCTCGCCACCATCCGCCGAGAGACGGCATCGTGGCGTTGGCCTTTTCTGACGTTCAGCTACATGACCGGACTGGCATACATCGCGGCCGCCTTCACCTACCAGGTGCTATCGAGACTAAGCTGACCTTGCGATGATCGCTGCTCGTTCATGTGAAACGGAAATCGGATGCTACAAGACCTCATCGCATTGGCCATCGTCTCCGTCACCGCCGTGTGGCTCATCCGGCATTTCGTGCGTATGGCAAAGTCGGGTGGATGCGGCAGTGGCTGTGATTGCGCCCAAGATACCAAGAGCACCGCAATCTCAGATCGCGGCCTCAAACAGACGCCGCTCATCACGCCGGAGCAAGTCGGATTGCCCCCACCCGGTCAACGCGACCCCGTGGACTAAACCGTTCCATTCCGAATAACACCTCCTCACAGTACTGGGAATCTGGTAAAGTTCACGGGCGGCATAGCCCGATAGTGCGCCGGTTGGGTTTGCGTTTCGTGTCAACGTGTCAGTAGGATTGGTGTGTTGTGAGTTCTTCTCTCGGTCGCGGCGAGCGTCAGAATGCTCAGCGCCTCCGCCGCGCGCCTGGACAGATTACGAACCTCGTGGCTACCTTTGCCGATGGCAGCAAGATCCCCTCACCCGTGGATGACATCACCGGGCCGATTCACATCGTCCTAGAGACCACCGACGCCAACGGCACCCTCGCGACATGGGTCCACGATGATTGGTTCACGACGCTCTTGCAGCGCTTCGGCGATGAATTCGTCACGCTCCGCATCGCGCCGACACCCAGTGCCATCCTACATCCCAGCGTCCTGTATGAATCCGAAATGGCCCGTCGGGTGGTGCCGCATTGGCGCGTCGTGGCCGCCGCGTACATCGACGACATCCAGACCGATGACGAGATTAACGCCATCGCCAACGGCCCCTACCATGAGGTTCAGTTCTTCGATCACGCACGAATTGAGTGTGGCGTAACGGATCGTTTTTCGACGCACCTATCCGTCGAGAAGCTCTTCGTTCGGCTTCGGCAGGCACAGGAAAAGTCCACCGGACGGTCTCCTATCTTAGTGCGTCTTCCTGAGGGTGTCGGGCCCGTTTCTGGTCCACACAAGGCCGCCCCCGTCGATCCGAATCGGACTCGCCCCTCTGACGCTACGATTTCTTCGTAGCCAATGTCGTCACCCAGCCGGGTTGCTGCTACACTTGGCGTATGCCACTAATCGTCCAGAAGTTTGGCGGAACGAGCCTGGCCGGTGCCGAGAAGATTCACCGCGCCGCGCGTCGCGCGATCCGCGCCAAGCTCGACGGGCATCACGTCGTTCTCGTCGTGTCGGCCATGGGGAAATCCACGGATGAACTCCTCGCCCTGTCGCAGGAGGTATCACCCGACCCACCCAAACGCGAACTCGACATGCTACTGACCACGGGTGAACAGGTTTCCATCGCACTGGTCGCGATGGCCATCCACGCCGCCGGTCACGAAGCGATCAGCCTGACGGCAGCGCAGCTTGGCCTACTGACCGACGGCGTTCACATGCGCGCCCGCATCCAAAGAATCAGCCGCGACCGCATCGACAAGGAACTCAGCGCCGGCAAAATTGTCATCGTCGCCGGCTTTCAGGGGATCGACGCGGGCGGCGAGATCACGACCATGGGGCGCGGTGCCTCCGACACGACGGCCGCAGCGCTAGCGGCCGTTCTCGATGCCCAGGTTTGCGAGATCTACACTGACGTGGACGGTATCTACTCCGCTGATCCACGTATCGTGCCGAAAGCGCGAAAGATCGACAAGATTTCCTACGATGTGATCCTGGAGATGGCCGCGACGGGTGCCGGCGTGATGCACGCTCGGGCGATTGAGTTCGGCAAAAAGTTCAGCGTCCCCATCCACGTGCGAAGCTCGATGACCGACGTAAAAGGAACCCTCATCATGCACGAAACACCCGACATGGAAGCCATCGCCGTCCAAGGCGTCACACTGACGGAGGACTTGGCCGTTGTATCCCTCAACGGCGTGCCGAACACCGCGGGTGCCGCCGCGCGGATCTTCGCCGAGGTGGCGCGGCACCATATCCTGGTCGATGACATCGTGCAGATTATTTATGACGGCGGTAAGTTCGCCAACATCAGCTTCTCCACGAACGCGGCCGACGCCAATCAAGCCCGCACCATCTGCGAGGGATTGGTCGCGGAGTCCGAAGTCGGCGCGGTCGAAATCGACGAGGGCGTGAGCAAGGTCAGTGCCATCGGCGTGGGCATGCGTTCCCACGCGGGCATCGCGTCAACCATGTTTGACGCGTTATCGCAGGCCGAGGTTAATATCGAAAACATCTCCACGAGCGAACTCGTCATCAGTTGTATCGTCCGCCAAGAGGATGGGCCTAAGGCGCTACGATACATTCACGAAGCGTTCGGGCTGGACGCCAGCAACGGAGCCAACGGCGCAGCCTGACGCCACGCCTAATCTCATGTCCCCATTGCGAAGAAGAAAACTTCCGCCTTCGGTCCACGTGCCATGGCCCTGGCGAAAAGCGTTGGTGCCGACGATCCTCGCCGTCGCGTTCTTCGTCAACGCGGTCTGCGACGCTCCCCGTCGCGGCGGGTCACCGATCACCGCACCGGCCGAGGTCGCCCCGGCCGCCGTCGTCGATTGGAACCGGTACCACGACAAGTCGTTCGCCGTCACCAAGGTGGTCGACGGCGATACGATCGACATCGATGTACTCGACAGCGGAAGTGCGACGACGCGTATCAGGCTTTGGGGTGTGGACACGCCGGAGCTAGCCCACTTCGGCAAGCCCGTCATGCACTTCGGTCCGGAAGCCGCTGCCTTTGCGAAGGAAACGCTGACTGGTCGGTCGGTCCACATCGTGCTCTCCCCAAAACAAACGCGCGGCAAGTTCGGACGCCTGCTCGCCTACGTCTACCTCGAACGCAGCGGAAGAATGTTCAACGAAATGCTGCTCGAACAGGGCTACGCCTACGCCGACCTACGATTCCCACACCACTACGCCGACCAATTCGCAGCCGCAGACCGCCGTGCCCGACGCGCCGGGATCGGGCTATGGGCCAACATCACACTAGAAAAAATGCCCGCGTGGAAACAACGCTTCGAGAAGAAGCAATCGGAAAAGCGGAAGCCGTAGCGCTACGCCTCCCCGCCAGTCTCTTTGATCTCGTCGAGGTAGGCTTGGAACTCGCCCATGTGGTAGGATACGAAGCAAAACGCGTGATGCAGCGCCAGGTATTCCAGGTCGGTCTTATCGTCTTCGGCCTCGTGCCGCAGCTCGTTCAGCTTCGCTAGGATCGGTTCGGCTTTCATGGTGTACCCTTATCTCGTTGAGGCATAGATTTCCTGCGGCCGCGTGAGCGAACCCCCGTTCAAAACGCATAGCATAGCAGTCGGCTCTGATAGCGTACAGGCGACATGAAGCGGACGAACGGAAAACGCGCCACAAGAAAAGATCAGAGGGAGAATACGAAGCGGAACAGGGCCGGCAACAACCGCCTACGAACCTACCGCAGCGGCAGCGTGGCGTTCGACCAACGAGAGTAGTGCGGCCGTGCTGAACGGCTTGGCCAGGTAGCCGTCGAAGCCCAACTGCAACAGCGCCTGCCCTTGCCCCTCGGACAAGTCTGCGACCATCCCGATCAGACAGGTTCCGCTGAGTTCCCCGGTGGACCGAAAAAATCGCACGACGGCTGGCGGATCAACATCAGGCAAGGACACGTCCATCACCACGACCTGGGGCTCCCGGTCCCTAGCCACGGCACCGGCCTCCAGCGCGGTCTCGGCCGTGAACACTTCAAACCCCTCGGCCTTTTCCAGGGCGGAACGCATCGCCTCACGAAGACCCGAATCACCATCAAGTATGAGCACGCGTAACGCACCAGCATCAAGCCCGTTCAGCGGGATCCCGTGGGCCCGCATGAACTTGATGAGGTGGTTGATCGGAATGCGTCGGTCCTTGCTGCCGGGGATGCGGTAGCCTCGAAGATCGCCAGAATCAAACCACTTGGACACCGTCCTCGGTGCGACGCTACAGATCTTGGCCACATCACCCGTGGTTAAGACCGTCTTGCTGTGTCCGCGATCAGGCAAAGCTCATCCTCTACGAGCCGCACGCATTTCACGCGCAGCACAGGCCTATGATGACGCAGGAACGTCCGAAAACGTCACGACGCCGAAGGTTCATCGGCAAGCCCAAAGGCTAACTTTGCTTAGAGGAAAACTGCGAGAATTGCGGGCACCATGATGCCGAGAAGATGGCACCAAGGGTAGAGAAACGCGTCTTCGAACCGAGAACGGGGCACCAGCAATCGCAGACGATTAACAAACGCTATTTCCACAGAAATCGCTCGGCATCTGGCTCCCCTCCTTGTCAAGGAGTGGCCGGGGGAGGTCTTTCTTGTTCGCAGCTCCCCATCAATCCCCTTGGAAAGGCGGGAAGAAAGAGAGCCAACCCCAATTGGACGCAACGGAATCGATAATCATTAACGCGGCAGCGCCAACACCTGTCCGACGCTTAGCGCCGCCGGATCGCTACCCACAACGCCGCGGTTCAGCTCGTATAGCTCTTTCCACCGGCTCGCGTCTCCAAGCCGAGACTTCGCGATGACATAAAAGCTATCCCCTGGCTGCACGGTGTAGGTCCGGGCACCAGCCGAGGACGCTTTCCCTCGCTGATTCGTCCCCCGCGATGCTCCGTGCGATTGATCCGCTTTCGGCGCGGGCGGCAAGTTCACGATCTCGCCGATCTTCAGGCGATTCGGGTTGGCCAACTGCTTGTTCGCGTGGATCAGCATACGCGTGTGCCGCTCGCTCCCGTAATACTGCACGGCCAACGAGGAAAGCGTATCGCCCGGTTGTACCCGGTGCTTTTCCACTGCGGCCGACGCCGCAGCAACCGCCGCCAGCGACACCGGCTTCGTGATTACTTGCCGCTTTGTAGTGGCCTGCTGCTTCGGGCTGGCATCGCGAGCCGTACGCTGCTGCGTCACCGGCGGTAGCGTGGGAGACTGAGCGACCTTTGCCTTACTGAAAGCGTTGCGATCCTGTGTGCGCTGACGCGAGGCCGCCCTAGCATTGCGAGAAACCGGCTCGCCACCGACTCGATTCGCACCACCGGAGCCCCGGTTGGCAAGTCTTTGCTGCGCACGCTTCGCTCGCGCCTTCCTAACGGCCTCGGAAGTCTGCGACGGCTTACGTCCTGAGAGATTCTGGGCTTGATTCTGGGCATTGTTCTGCCGTGCTGCGCCGCGTGAGGCCTGCTTGGCACTGCCAGCCTTACCCGTAGAGCCGGGTTGCTTGAGCCGCTGTGACGGACGCTGCCGCTTTGAACCCTTCGCAAGGGTGTTCTTGGCCACGTCCGACTTGACCGGCTGTTTGGGTTTGGTTGCTGAACCAGCGTTGGCCTGACCGCCCATGAGGATCGGCTGTTGCGCACGATCACGGTACATGTAGTAGCCACCCGCAACAGAAACGACCACCATCGCCACAACAACACCGAGCTTGACATCCGTGCGCATCACACACCCTCACCGAAGCGAGATCGAGACAACAAGGCGAAAGGCGCAGCGTCCATGCCGCATGCGGTTTCAGCGCCGCGTCTTGCGCTTTCGCCATCCAAAACACCACGAGGAAGGCGGACAAATCAACAACCCGCAAACCTCAAGCGTGCCAGAGAAATGTACGACGCCCTGCGATCATCGTCAAGTAAATCAGAGCCAGCGCGCACGGCACACACACTCACCTGAAGCCAATGCCACGCAACGAAAACGAGCCGACGGTCCCGTTAGAAACCGCCGACCCGTGATAAACTCACAAAACAACAATCAAATCACAGGCAACGTCGTGTCAGTAGCTCGACGCGCCAACAACACTACACGCCTGCGTACGAGGCACGGGCGACAGAGGCGTCAGAAGAGCGCCCCTTCATGATCTGGTACCCGGCCCCGACCGCAATCACCCCGGACAACAGCAACTGCGCCGGAACATTATCCACTTCCGCGAGAACCGTTCCAATCAAAATCAACGCCCCGATCACCCAGACGACCGACCGAAGCAGGGCCGGCTTGTACAACAGCGGCGTCGCGATACCAATCGAGCTATACGTTCCCACGATCACGCCGATCAACAACGTGAAGCTGAATCCGTGAACACCCGAACCGCCAAACACATACAACACAAACACGACCAGGAACGTCGTCATCGACGTTAGCAACGTTCGCGACAACGTCTGGTTGATACTGTTATTGATGATATTGGCCGACAGCGACGCCACACGACCCTTGTTTTCCCGGATACGGTCAAACACGACGATCGTATCGTTCAGGCTATAGCCAATAACCGTCATGATCGCCGCAATCATCGAGAGGTCCATCTTGAAACCATCCACAAGCAACGCCGAGCCCAGGAAGGTATCAGACAGGTAGTAACTCAACGCCAAACAGCCGAGCGTGATCGACACGTCGTGCACCAACGCCACGATGGCGGCCAAGCCGTACTCCTTGGTACCAAAACGCAACCAAAGGTAAGACACGATCGCACCCAGCGCGAGGATCATCGAGAAGATTGCCCGGTTTTTCGCCTGTCCGGCGATCTGCGGGGCAAACTGCACCACCTTAGAAAGCGATTTCTCGCTACCGAGCGCTGCTTTGACCATTTTCAACTGAGTCTGAGCAACGTTCTCACGCCACTGATCTTCGTTGTCACCGTGCAACATAGACTCATCAACGGCCGCCACCACGAAATGCTTGAAGCCCTCCGAACCATCCGGGCGGGTTTGGGCAGCACCTAGCGCGTACACCACAGAGTCACGCTGACCGAACTCCTCATACTCCGCCTGCAGTCCAACCTCAAGCAAGCGCCGTTCGAACTCTGCAACAGGCAACGGCGATTCGAAATCCTCTAGCACGACGTTGATGGCCACACCACCACGGAAGGCCCGCACATCGAAGTTCGTATCGCCGCCGATCACGTCGGATAAATAATGATCTTCCGACTCGATCACAAAGTAGTCTTCGTTGAGCAACTCATCATCTCGAACGAAGTTGAAGTTCAACGCACGCTGCACCGAAAGCTTGTCACCAAAGGCTGAAACCAACGCTGCCTGTACCAGCGCCCGGTCCGTCTCGGTCGTAACAACCTCATACGAATGCCCCTTGGTCTCGACTTCCTCGACGTCGCCCACGCGCTGTACGCGCGCGCCGCGAAGCCGCTCCGCCGCCTGTGCGACGCGACGGCTCGCTCGATCGCGAGCCGCCGTGAAAGTCTCCAGCGTAAACTCACCCGGCTTCGCCGTGAAAGTAGCCGTGTGCCCAGAAGACTGCACGCCGCCGCGTTCCAGCTTGTCCTCAATCGTGCCGAAGACCAACGTGCCAAGCTGCGAACCCGTAAGGTCAGCCGATTCCAGCCTGAATACACCCGGACTGTCGCCCGAGAGGACCTCTGCTTCGGCAAGCTTCTCACTAGCACGATCGAGCCATTGAACGGCCGACAGCTCCCCGCCGGTCGTCGCCGTGATCGCACGAGTCACGTCCTCGTCAGTCATGGACACGCCAGGCCGCAGGTCAATCTGAACGCTCGTACCGCCCAAGAACTCAATGTCGTAGATCGCTTCTTTGTTCGTCGTACTCAGGAAAACGAACAAAGAGATACCAAACCCAACGACCACGGTGGATAGCGTCCAGAACTTGCTACGCATGGAAACCCAATCGACGCTTGGCTTCTTGAGGATGTGTGCGTTACGCAGCCCAGACAACCACCCCATCGACACCATCGAATTGAAAACCAACCGCGTCACGAAGAGCGACGTAAACATACTCGTCGTGATACCAATACCCAGCACGATGGCAAAGCCCTTGACTTCTTCACTACCCACGAAGCCGAGAATGATACAGGTAAGTAGCGTGGTCAGGTTGGCGTCGATAATCGTCGAGAACGCCTTGTCATATCCGGCATTGAGCGCCTTCTTAAAGGAAATACCCCGTTCACGCTCCTCCCGAATACGCTCAAAAATGAGCACGTTCGCGTCGATCGCCATACCCACGGTCAGGATCAAACCCGCGATCCCCGGCAGCGTGAACGTGGCTTGCATCAACGCCATCGCCGCGAGCACAAAAAGCAAGTTAAGCACCAGCGCCAGATTAGCCACGCCGCCACCGATAAGACCGTAGTACCCGAACACAAAGAGCGTCACCATGCCGGCACCCCACATCGCCGCGTTCACGCCCTTTTCTCGATTGCTCTTCCCGAGCGATGGGCCAACGGTCTGCTCTGCCAGCGGCGTCTCCTTGACGCGTGCCGGCAGCGATCCGGCATCAAGAATACGCACGATGTCGGCCACGCGCTCCGGCGTGAAGTTACCACTGATCTGACAGCGGTCCGTAATACGCTCGTTAATGTTCGCAAACGACATCGCCTTGTTGTCCAGCATGATGCACAGACGGCGGTTGATGTTGTTCTCCGTCAGCGTCCCAAA
Organism: Planctomycetota bacterium; assembly: GCA_024278695.1. Classification (GTDB taxonomy): domain Bacteria; phylum Planctomycetota; class Phycisphaerae; order UBA1845; family UBA1845; genus JAJRSP01. The sequence continues at coordinate 28,452 of JAJRSR010000015.1, forward strand.
CTGCCGACCACCGCGCGAATCCAGCGCAAACGACACCACATTCTTACCCGACATCGGGTTGCGATCGGCGTAGGCCGCCGTGAGCTTCCACTGCTTGCCGCTTGTCGCGCCATGGAGCATCGAATACTCCGGACCGGTGTGCCCGAGAACGAAGTACTTCCCCGCGTACTCCTCCACGATCGGATTGCCCGGTGCATCCTTGGTGAGCTCGAATTCGTCAAGGTTCTTGATATTCATGAACTGCATGAGATCTTGAACCTCAAACCAACGAAAACTATCGCCCGATTGCGGTCGCGGACCAAACTTCGCTAGCTGTTCGGTATACTGCAAGATCGACTGGCGCAACGACGGGTTCGATGGGTCCGTGGTCTGTGACGGTGAGGCCGGGTCGCGATCAGCGAGAATCCGGAACTCAAGCACGCCCGCACCCCGGAGCCGCCGCTTAAGATCGGACGGGTCTTCCAGGTCGGCCTTGTCCTCGACCCACGCATCGTATGCCGCAATCGCAGAAGTTAAGGCCTCACCATTCTCCGCAGCATTGAATCCGGCATGCGCCGCCACGAGCTTGGCCAGCTCTTCTTCACGCCGCTTCGCGTTGTCAAGCATCAACACATCACCAAACCGCCCGATCTCAAGGTTCGTATCCAGCAGCTTGCTCATCGCTTCTTCATAGGTTCCGGACGCAGCCGCCATGGCATCCGCGTCGTTCGTCGCCCGCGCCTCGCTGGTCGCGTCGTAGGCCGCCTTCAGCGTATCGAGCAGCGCCGTCCGCTCCGTCACGCCGCGTACGAGCAGAGCCAGGCTCGCGTCACGTTCCGCGGGTGGCGCTGCGAGCGCCTGCTCTGTCTCGCGCCGGCGTATGTTGAGGCTTGCCAGCTTTGACTTCGCATCCTGCCACGCCTGACGACGCTCAAACGCCTCCTTCGGCGGGCGCGGCATCCGAACCTCAAGACGGGTATTGCCCACGGGACGCCATTCCAGGTTCAATTGCCCGTTCGGGTCCACGCGCTCCTTGAGGATGTTCATGACCTTTTCCGAAAGACCGCGCTTCTGCGAGTCCTCCAGACCTGTGGTGTCAATCTCAAAAAGCAAACTCGTACCACCGACCAAGTCGATGCCGCCCTTGAGCGTCGTGCTCGGCGGATACAAAACCGCAATGGATAGTCCGACCATCAAGATCAGCATCACCCATTTCCCTAACCGATTCGGATCATTCATCGTTGCATGTCTCCAAGATATGGTGCCAAAGCGCGGCACCAACTAATCACATATCAAAACCCGTTCAGGCTACCGTCCCCAAAAAAACTCGGACCACCGTCAACGCGGCGCCGGTGCCTGCAAAAATATTTTCTGATACCATTCAGGGCGCACGGCGAGACCGGGCGCAGGAGGTGAACTACGCAAGCGGGGGGGCGTTCGACTGCACACAAGGAGCGACCATACGAAGTGCGCCTGAAACACGGCGTGAATGCCGCGTCAAGAGTTCCTGCCGTGGAGGATTCTGACGCACCGGAGTGCGCCACGCATCGCTAAACGCGAAACGAACCAAAGCGGCCTCTCGACCGAGCGACGCGCGTAAGCACCGCTCAAAAACCTCGAACGAATCGGTGCGCGGCGTAAGCCCCACAGGAGGGGGAGCCGCCGTTGTGGGCTCGTCGCGTTCACCGGGCCGTTCGCCGACGGGTGGCTGCGGATCGGTCGACGAATCGCCCTTTGACCCATCAGAGTTCGGCGGAACCACGGGATCTGATGACCCGAGAACGTCTTTCACCAAATCCGAGCCGGTTTCCTCTGCTACCGGCGCGGACCAAGCATAGGTGGGAGCCACCGACGCAAAAAGCACGGCCGGGATCAAGATGACAATAAACGCAAGTCTCATACTGGTTCGCAATTATAGCGCTCGGCCCAACCGTCGCAACACCACATGCATCACATCGGACGTTTGAGCACCAAAAATAGGCTCCTTAGCCCGATATCCACTCAAAACGCGCGAAAATTGCGTCCCCGAAAACGTCCGATATCGGAACACTGTCCGATAATCGACACCATACAATCCAATATATTGAG
>JAJRSR010000292.1 GCA_024278695.1 Planctomycetota bacterium
AAAAACGCTGGAATCGGTCCCACCACTGGGACGACTTCTTCGGATCGGAAGGACGGGCCATGCGAAATCTCCTGGTCACGACAATGCGAGCATCAACACGCAAGCCAGAATACCAGGCCCGTCAAGAATGGCTGTGGTGGGTATTTACGAGTGAACAAATCACAACACAGGCTCCTCATCCTCTTCCTCTTCCGCTTCGTCTTCTTCTCCCTCATCATCCTCGTATTCTTCCTCGTCCTCTTCCGCCTCACCGTCTTCGTACTCGTCTACGGCCTCCTCTTCTTCCTCATCGGCGTCATAGTCTGCTTCGGCGTCTGCGACAGCCGCATCTTCGTCGTCAGCATCATCGTAGAGATCCGTAGCAACATCCCCTTCGTCCTCTGCCCATGTCTCGTCGTCAGCATCTGCGATAGCGATGTCACCATCCGCTTGCATGTCTTCACACTCTGCCGTTTCACCGAAATCCTCGGCGTCCGCCTCGTAGCCGTCGTTCATATCCCGTCTCACCTGCGCCTGTAGCGAATCCCATTCATCCAAAGTCAGCAGCACTTCGCGTGCCTGCGACCCCTTATAATCTCCAACAATCCCGGCCTCGGACATCTGCTCCACTAAACGTGATGCCCGCGAGTAGCCGATTGTCAATCGCCGTTGCAACAGACTCACGCTACCACGACGCGATTCCAGCACCACACGCACCGCATCATTGAACAGTGGATCACGAACACCGAGATCACCATCAGCGCCAGGCGATTTGATGCGCATCAGCTCCGGATGGAATTCCGGCTTCGACCGCGAGCTCAGATCATCCAGGACGGCTTGGACCTCGTCATCCTCCAACAGCGTGCCCTGCGCCCGCAACAGCTTGTGCCCGCCGGGCGGCAGCACGAGCATATCGCCCTGACCGAGCAGCACCTCGCCACCGTTCTGGTCGAGCACAATTCGTGAATCCATTCGTGACGACACCCGGAAGCATATCCGCGACGGCAAGTTGGATTTGATCAAACCGGTTACGACCTTCACCTCCGGACGCTGGGTGGCCACGATGATATGAACACCCACCGCGCGAGACTTCTGCGCCAACCGGGAGAGATAATGCTCGACTTCCTTGCCGGCCGTCATCATCAGGTCGGCCAACTCGTCGATCACGATCACCATGTACGGCATAAACGTGATGATGGCGGCCTTCTCCTCCTCGTTGGCCGGTGACAACCGATTGAAGAGCGTCTCCTTACCCAATGCGTTGTACGATGCAATATTCTTGACGCGAGCCTCCGCAAGAAGCTCATACCGCTCCTCCATCTTCGTGACAGCCCACTCCAAAATCTTCTCGGCCTTCTGCATGTCTGTGATGATCGGACACATCAGGTGTGGCATGTCTTTGAACTGCGTCATCTCAACCATCTTCGGGTCAATCAAGATCATCTTGACGTGATCCGGTCGCTTCGTCATCAGCAAACTTAGGATGATCGCGTTGAGACAAACACTCTTGCCCGAACCGGTCGTGCCGGCAATCAACATGTGTGGCATCTTCGTCAGGTCATACATCAACGCCTGGCCGCCGGCGTCCTTGCCCAGAAACAGCGGCAACGCCATGCGGCTGGCCCGAGCGCCCCCGGTCGTCATCAGCTCCTTGAGGCGTACGCGCTCGCTCTTGATGTTGGGCACCTCAATCCCGACCGTATTCTTACCCGAGATTGGCGCGACGACGCGAATGGAGTGCGCCTTGAGCGCGCGAGCGATATCGTTGGACAGACTCCCAATCTGCGACACCTTGATGCCCGGTCCCACACGCAGCTCAAACATCGTAATGACCGGTCCCGTGTCGATCTCCACCACCTGGGCGTTCACGCGGAACTCTTCGAGCGTTTTTTCCAAGATACGGGCCTGCTCGCGCACCACGAGTTCCTGCTCCTCGTTGAAGCCGAAGTCGGGTTCGTGCAACAGGTCGAGGCTGGGCAAAGTCCAGTTCTCAATCTGTGTCGGATAGGCCACGGCTCGTTCGAGGTTGGCTGCCGTCGGGAAGTTGACAATGGGGCCAGCTTGGTTTTTCGCATCTTGCAGTGCGGCCTGCTTCGCCTTGGCGATCGCCTGCTTTCGCCGCGCGGCCTCTCGCTTCTTGGCCTTGCGACCTCGCGGTGGATCAACATCAGACTCTTCCTCGTCCACCTCGGTCTCATCTACCGCTGTGCCATCATCTTCAGTCGCGTCATCGTCCTCATCAAACAGCAACGGTTCTTCTTCTACTGGCGTTTTTGCCACGCGTTTCGATCGCTTGGGCGGCGGTTCATCGTCAAGCAAGGCGACCGATTCGTCGGCTGTCACCGTAGACCCGACCGGCACAAACCGAAACGAGGAAAGCAGCCCACGGAACCGGCGCAGCGCGAGACCCGGAGTCGTGGAGGATCGAACGATGCGACTCAGGGCCGAAGGCACCCGAAGAATCCACCCCTCCGTCGCGAACAACAGCCCGACGAAGAATGCCGCAAGCAACACGATGATCGTACCGAGCGTGTCCGCACTCTGGCGAAGCCACTCCCCGATCGCAGCACCGACAAGCCCACCCTGCCCCGGCAGAGCAGCTAAGGAACCCGTTCCCGGCACCAGATGCGTCGCGGCCGCCGTACACGCGACAAGTAGCAACACGCCAAGTCCGCGCTCCACGATATGATCCACATAACCATGAATCAGCCGGAACAAAGCCGCGAGCGAACCGAACAGCAAGAGGGGGTAGACGCCGGCACCGAGAAAATAAAGGAGATAATAGGCGAGCCACGCGCCAACGACACCACAATAGTTTGCGGTGGGGTTATTGTGCGGAAACTGACTGGCGCTCGGCCAATCACCTACGTCAAACGTCAACAGGGCCGGCCACAGAAACACACAGCACGCCAACATGCAAAAGGACCACACAACCGACCGCGGCGAGGCTTCTTCACCATCGTAGCTCATCACCGACCCTCCCTAGCCGCCGCGACGCCCATAGATTGGCGACTTATCCAGCGCAAACCTCGACCGTAGGCTGACTCCGTTCACAACCGGAACCACGCTGAACTTATCGACCCGGTGAGTCTCGTGGCTGGAGCGAAATGGAGAGTCCAGGCCCACGCCCTGGCAGTGAAATGAGACCGTTACGCAAGAAAGTTGTTTCGAGCCAGAAACAAACGAATATCCAACCGGCTTCGGGGCACTGTGCTGACTGAAGTCAGCGGTTCAGGGGACGTTACGAAGACCACGGCATCGGTCGGGCCGATACGTGCGGGTGCCAATACGCACGGGCTGCCAGCGAGCTACTGAGGCTTCTGCTGGTACAGGTCCCATGCGAAATCCGCCTTCTCGATGATCTCGCTACTACCCTTGTTGAAGTGGTTGCGTGCAGATTCATTCTCGAAGAGGAACACCTTGGCCGCCAACACCGAAAACACGAGCGGATCCCCTTGGACCTTCTTTGTCTTGGCCATCGACATCGGACAGTGGCCGCCATATTGCGGGATGTATTTTCCGGGATCCTGGTCGAACAGCTTGAGCGCGTCCGCATCGGCAAAAAGATACACGTTCGTACGGTAAACCGCCAAGTGGCTCACCTTGCCTTTGGCTGGCTTTCCATCGCGAACATAGCTGACCGGGCAATACCCGTTGAACTCGGGAACACCAAAACGCTGCAAGGCCCGGTCGATGTAGTACCCCGGATCTCTCAAATAGGCACGCATCGCCCGGGTGGAAGAGAACATGTACAGCCGCTCGTTCTCAATCGCAAAAACACGGGGGTCAGACGCGAAACGGTTACCGTAAGGACCACCCAGTGCCGTCGTGCAGAGTCCACCCAACTCAGGCAGGAACCTGACCGGATCCTGGTTAAACGACTCCTTCAACTCTGCCGTGGCATGGTAGTATACTTCACCACGAAAGGTGCTCTGAAACTTAGGATCACCTTTCACAGCCTTGAGATCAAGTAGGTAGGACGCAGGGGAGTAGCCGCCCAGGGCGGGTTCCACGGCCGCTCGACTTACCGTGGCAGACTTCGCCTCGTCCCCAGCCAACACCCTGCTTGAGCCAACAAGGATCACGGCAGCGCACGCTACGAACATCAAAGCAAAGCGAACTCGAAACATATTCACGACTCCTGTTCGGTCGGTTCGAAGCCGGACCACAGCACGGTATCGTCACCGAGCAATCTCATAAGGTACCGCCGCAAAAACGGCGTCGCGATCCACCCGGCATGACCGCCATAATTGCCGTCACCCCGAAGGGACGCGTTCCAGCGAATCTGCCAGCACCGATCATAGTCCGACTTTGACCCCCGTGGCAAATCACCCATCCCCTGAAACCCTACCATACCGGCAGATTGTCCGTGTACACGATCGGACGTGCCGAGAAGTCTGGTACCCAAACCAAGCACAACGCTGTCACGCGGGCTCACCAAAATCTTACAGCGATCGACAGCCCGTAGCGCCGGCGTCAGATCAAAACCCGGGCTCAGCGCCGGAGCCACAAGCAGCAGTGTGTTCACGACCTTGCGACCGCGAAGGCTCTCGCACGCGAACACCCCAACACTCGCACCCCCGCTGTAGGCGAACACATGTATCGGACGACCCGGGTTGTCGCGATGCATCTGAAGCAACCGCCGGGCGAGCTTCGCACCCATGACCCGGTTACGTCGGTGCCATGTCAGGTCCGTCCATATTTCGCCTACGATCGGCGTCTGCCAATCGTACATCACCGTCTCGATCGGCAGATCCAACTCACGCACGACCCGGCGGATCACATACGGCGCAAACTGAAACCGCCCAACCCCATCCACAACAACCAGCACCGGACCATCCGACGCCGGAAACTCCGTAACCCGGCCGCCCCCAACACGCTCGGCCACACGGTGCCAGACCAACGACACTCGATCCGTGATCGCGCGCGTCAGCGACATGCCATCCCGACCCCGGGAAGGTGCCGAACCGGCCCAGCCACGAAAAAACTACTCAGCACAATCGGTCTCCGTCCCCACGGCAGCGGCCTCGGTGATTCGCTCCATCGCGTCCTTGCGTCGTAGCGGGACCAGCCGCCTCATGTCGCAAACACCCACTTCAAACCGACACACAGACACCATCTGACACCACGAACACGGCGAGAACGTCCCAAGCCGGTAGGGCATGACCGACACGTCGCCGCCGAGAATGCCATCAACCAGATCACCCATTCTTGCCCGCACATGCCTCAGCGTCGCCTCGAACACGTCATCGAGAGCCACATCGGTTCGCGTCAGGTTCCCGAGCCCACCATCTTTCTTGCGGTACACTTCGTAGCATGCGCTCGTGCCCTCCGTCAGCGCACCATCCAGAACACGTGTGGCCGACTCCGACAACAAACCGCGCGGCGTATCCACACCGAGCAGCGCGGCGTCGCGTGGAGAGAGTTTCTCTGGGTGCGTCACACTCTTGTATTGCGGCGTCAAGCCGACATACAGCGCCCCCCCCGGATTGATCGGTCGCCCCGCGAGCGTCTGACCATGCTCGGCCAGCACCAGCAGATACCCCAACAACTGCAATGACAAACCATGATACACCTCGCCAAGGTTCAGCTTCTTACGCCTTGTTCCCTTGTAATCAATGACGATCCCAAGATACTCGTCGCCGACCTCAGCCAGATCGACCCGATCGATATAACCGCGCAGCTCTGCCTGATGACCGTTTGGCGTGTGGATCGTCAACGCCGGCAGCGTCTCCTCTCCCGGAAAACCAAACGCGGCCTCGGTCTTGGTCACCTTGCTCGTACCACACCGAATCGCACGTCGCTG
>JAJRSR010000293.1 GCA_024278695.1 Planctomycetota bacterium
CGCGTAGCTCCAACTGGTATTGCCAGTCGTACCACGCGGTATACCCCCCCAGAAACACGCTGTCGGGCAGGGCATCGGCGATGGTCGCTACGAACGCGGTGGAGTCGGCCAGCCGGTTTGGAAACTCCGGAATGTCCGGCAGGAGTCGCGGCAGGTTCCACCAGAACACCACGCCGTTTCCGCGCAGCGATGACAGCGAAGCGTGGAGCCGGGCGTAGTCGATGGAAACTTCGCCGAAGGTGTACCGACCCAGCGACGTTTCATTTTCAAGAAGGACGGTGCTCATACCGGTATAGCGCACGATGTCTTCCGCCTCGACACCGATCGCCGCCCACTCCGCCGCGTCGGCGAAGTCGTAGGGGCGCGGGTCATCCGGCATACCGCCGGGCAGCCGAACCGTTTTAAGACCGCCGATGATCCGCACGTGGGCCGGCTTTCTACTCATGAGTTCCGGGTATAGGTGCTCGCTCTGCCCCGGCATGGTCGATACGAACACGGTGTCCGTCACCGTCGCCCAGTGCTCCAAGCCGGCCAGGCAATAGTCGAGCATCGTCATCCCAGGCTCCGCACCCTGCTCGAGTGTGTACCGGTCCGATGCGAGGTCCGTCGGCGCGTTGACCTCGATCCAAGGTGCCATGAGCTTCTTCACTTGAAGGGTGATCGTCGCTGGTGCAGATTCAACAACGCCGTCGCTCACGACAAACTCAAAACGATCCTCTCCCTCGAAACCGAGCGGTGGGGAATAGGTCAGGGCTGCTGTTTGTCCTGCGCCGGTTGTGATCACGCCGACGGTCCCGCGCGTTGGCGGCGTTGACACCCGAAACGATAGCGCTGTGCCGGTGCCGGCTGAGGCCGGCAGCGTCACGCGACTTGGCGTATCTCTTACTACAAGGTATTCCGCATCTGCCACTGTGACATCGAAGGGGCCGGCTGTGACGGTAATAGCGCACACGCCGACGTTGGACACGTTTGCGCCGTCCGTCGCCGTGTAGGTGAACCAGTCGGGACCGGTGTAGCCTTCGTTGGGCGTGTAGCGCCAGGTCGACTGGCCGGGGATGCTTGAATCGATTTCGATTACGGTGCCGTGCGCCGGGTTCTCGGTCACGTCAAAGCCCAAGTCGTCGCCGTCATAGTCCACGCCGAGGATGACGATCGTGCTGGATTCGTCGCGCGTCAGGGTGATTTCCGTGTCGTAGACGTAGGGGGCTGCGTTGTCCAAGAGTACCAAGTCCGCCGGCCAAATCGTGACACGCACCATGTCAGACGTAGCACCCAAAGCAGAGAACTCGAAGTCGAGCGATAGCGGTACCGCGGCTATGGCCGGTGCTACAAAGGTGGCCAGAGGTTCGTTGGTGCCGCTCAGTGTGACGGGTTCGCCCGAGCGCTGTCGCCATGCTACGGAGAGGTCTGGATCGCCGTCGACGACTGTGCCGACCAGTGTGACACGCGTCCCGCTGAGTACCGCTTGATCCGCTCCAGCGTTGATTGAGGCCACACCGGGCACAACCTCCTCGGTGCGTCCCACTGAGATGGAGCGAACGGTGACAAGTTCGGTTCCGTCAGAAAGGCGGACCGCCAAGGATACCGTGTACGTTCCGGGCCAGGGGAACGTATGCTGCGGTTCTGCGCCGGTGCCGGTTCTGTTGTCACCAAACGTCCACGCGAACGTAGCGCCGTTTGCGCGGGCATTTTCCGCAATCCGCGCCGAGAAGTTGATCGTCAAAGGGTTGCAGCAAAACACCGGTAGCGCGTCGAACGTTAACCGGGCGGATGCGTCTTCTATGCCGGCCGGACTGATCGGGTCATCGTTTGGTGATGCGTCAGGGGCCGTCGGGCTGTCGGGGTTCGCTACTGGACCGGTACCTACCAAGTCCGAAACGCCGTCAAGGGTGCATCCCCCCAAGCTGCATAATCCGATCAACCAGCCGAGGGACAAGGCGCGCGCCAAGACCGTGACGCGCGTATGTACTCGGATTCGGTGATCGAACATACCATCCCCCGGCCCGCAGCGCCGCATTACGGTCGGCGCGCAGGATCATGCGTGTCGAGGTTAGTCCTGACGGCAGACCCACACGAGATACTTCTCGGACGCCGATCAATCGGCGCAACCCCCTCGAAGCCGCCGCGCACTCCCGCCGCGCCGCACTCGTTAGAAATAGTAGTATACGAGAGGCTGTTTGGTCGTTCTACGTCGTCGGAAACAACCCTGAATGGCCGAAAAGCGGCGCGTGGAGCCTATAATCGGACCACCCACGCGTTTTCCCGTTCTTGCCGCGGGGATGGGGCTACGCTTTGGCCGGTGCGCGTCGTAGAGGCATGGTCATACAACGTGGACCGCCGAGTCCGCGGACCAACTCCGAATCGTCTATGCCGATGCAGGTCACGCCGTGGTCTTCGAGCGCCGCCACCGTACGTTCATTGCGGTCATAGGTGATGGCCAAACGCGGCGCGATGGCCAACGCGTTCGTCGCGTCGCTACGTTGCTCACGCGAGGCGTAGTGTTTATGGCCGCCGGCTGTGTCGATGATCGTGAGCTCTGTGGCGAACTCGTCACGAAGTATATCAGGAAAGGATCGCGTCTCGGCGATGCGCCGGGCGCTGGTGCCGTCACCGTTTTCATCCTGCTCGTAGCGGTGGATGCTGTGGATGTTCGCCATCACCTGCGAAAACCAGAGCACCATGCCCCGATCCACCACGGTAAACACCGTATCAAGATGCATGAACGACCGCTCCGCCGGGATGGCAAGCTCGTACACGCGTTTGATGCGCCCGTGCCGGAAGCAGTTTTGGGCCAGCACTTCGATCGTCTCGCCTCGTGTGCGTTCTGATGCGCCGACGAGAACCGCGTCTTCCGACAGGATGATGACGTCGCCGCCCTCGATCGTGTAGGGTCGATCTTCGGTCGGCTCGCTCGAACCGCCGTAACAGATGGTGTTTTGTGAAAACTCCGGGTGGTGTTCGAGTACGGCGCGCACGAGCAGTGTCTCGCGGATACGCTCACGGTAGTGCATCTTGCTGGAGATGGCCGTATCGCGCACGACGACGGCCGGGTCGCGGCTGAAGTAGGCGTTGGGCACCGGTGGCAATAAAAACACCGGATCGTCGCCCTCCGTGCCAACGCGTTTTCCGGTGCGCTCATGAAACTCCTCCGACGTGATGCCGGCAAAGAGCAGGACGAGCAGCTCCGGCAGCGACCAATGCTTCAACCCGATGAGGTCGTCCCGGATGGCCGGCACGCCCGCGGTGTCGCACACCTGGGTGAGCAATGCCGTACGAACGGTCTCGTCGGCCAGGGTTTCGCCCAGCATCTCACGCATGTAGTACACGCCCACACCGTGATCCTTCATGGCGGCGACGAAGGCGTCGTGCTCATCTTGGAGCCGGCGGAGGTAGGGCACGTCCTCAAAGAGGAACCGGCGCATGTTTTCGTGTGTGAGACGCTCGATCTCTGCACCGGGTCGGTTGACCATGACGGCTTCCAGCCGGTCATATTCGTTGTCGATCTGTAGCTGCATGATTCACACGGGAGATTGACGGCCAAAAACTCAGGGGGTAGACGGGGCGCCGACGCCGCACGCAACGCCAGCAGGCCTTGTCAAGAGGGTAAAGAGGGTTACGCTGATGTCAACCGAGAGGTGGACACGCGTGAAAGCATGACGACGCAGTGCGGTACCACTGGGGCGGTTGAGCGAGCACTACAGCTTGGCCGAGAGGGTTTTCAGGAAACCCTTGAGCACGGGTTCTGGGACGCCGTCTATTTGGGGCGGCATTTCGTCGAGCATGACGCCGGTGACGTAGTCCTTGGCTTTGTTGCCTGCTCGTTTGAGTGCGGCCACCGCGTTGTCGGCTTCGTCCAGTTTGGCATCCCGCATGGCGCAGAGGAATGTGTCCACCAAGCCGGGCAGGTCTATGACTTCACCCGGGGTTTCCGGTCTGCGGACGCCCTCGCCGCCGACATCGGTATCACTGGGCACGTCCCCGTCTGCGAGCGAGACGCCGGCCACATAGCTGGTTGATTCGCGACGCAGTTGTTCCTCCTGACGCCGTTCTTCCTCGGTCGGCTCAGCGATGTCGAGAATCTCAACTTCGCTCGAAGGCGTGGGGATATAGACTTTTCGGGCACAATAAGGGCATTTGCCGTGTCTGCCGCCGGCGTTGTCCGGCGCACGAATGAGTTTGGCACATCCGGGGCAATGAATCTCGATACTCATAGCGGCGTCTCCCGTGTGGACGAAACGTCACGACGAAGGTCACAGTGGCTTGGCGTTGACCGGTGAGCCAAACCGGTGACCCCCGCGCCTTGCTCTGAACATTAATCTAATGGGAACTTCGTCGAACGGCAAACTTTCTCTCAGCCGGTTCATCAAAAACCGCTCGTATTGCAGGGTGATGGAACCCGGATCATTGACGAAAACGACGAGCGTTGGCGGCTCCACAGCGATCTGCGTGGCGTAAAAGAACTTCGGCTTTTTCTTGCCGCGCTTGGGCGGCGGTACGTTGTCTTCCAACGCGGCATGGATCGCTGCATTGAGTTGACCGGTGCTGACACGCGTGCGGGATTGCTTGAACAGCTCCGTCGCCAGGTCGATGCACGGATCGATGTTTCGCCCGGTGGCGGCGGTGGTGAAGCAGATGGGTGCCCAGTCCACATGGGGCAGCACCTCGCCGAGGTAGGTGCCGTAGTCGTCGGTTGAGGCACCTTGCTTGGCGAGATCCCATTTGTTAATCACGAGCACGCACGGCTTAAACTCATCAAAAATGGTTTTGGCGAGCCGCTTATCGACTGCTCCGAAATCTGTCGTGGAATCAATCAGAAAGAGTACGACATCGGCTCGGCGGATCGAGTTGACGGCCCGCGCGTAGGCGTAGAACTCGATATCATCCGCGATGCGCGCTTTTTTACGCACGCCGGCCGTGTCGATCGCCATGATGACGCGTCCGTCCTTCTCGAACCGTACGTCGATGCTGTCGCGGGTCGTACCGGGAACCTCACTCACGATGACCCGGTTTTCACCGACCAACGCGTTGATGAAGGTGCTCTTGCCGGCATTTCGCTTGCCGACCAGTGCGATCTTCATCACCGGGGCTTCCGGCGTTTCTCCGGCGGAAGCCTCCGTGACGTGTTCGCGAATCAGATCGCGCAGCATGCGCAATCCAATGCCGGAGTGGGCGCTGGTGCAGAGCGGTTCGCCAAACCCGAGCTTGTGGAACTCGGCCGTTAGCTCTTCGAGGTGGGGTTCGTCCACTTTGTTCGCGATCAGCCGCACGCGATCCTGGTATTTACGAAGTAGCTGCGTCGTCTTCTGGTCGAGTGGGTTTACCCCCTCGCGCCCATCGACAACGAACAGGATGAGCTGAGCCTGATCGATGGCGTAGTGGATCTGCTGCTCGACATGATCGGTGAGGTTGTCGCTATCGACAACGCCGTGCCCGCCGGTATCGACGAGCTCGAGGTAGACATCGTCGAGATCAAAGATCGCGCTGACCCGGTCCCGCGTCACGCCGGCCGTCGGCTCGACAATGCTGGTTCGTTTGCGGGTGATCGCATTGAAGAGACTGCTCTTGCCGACGTTCGGTCGGCCTACGATGGCAACTACGGGTAGTGGCATGGTGATGTTCTTGGTGAATAAACCGAAATAATGTGGCACAAGTCATTGGCCACGGACAACGCCCGGGAAACGATTGATCCCCCCGGAAACTCCGGGTCCACGGTCGGTGGGCTTGCAAGCCGACGGCATGTGAGATTCACTATAGCGAGGTCGTGTGAAGCTGTCACGGTACAAGGCGTGATGGGTGATCCAGGGGTGCGAAGTGGTGCTGGGACTGGATCAAGGTCGCTGGTGGACGCCACCCCGCGGATTTGGCACACCCCTTGCATGGGTGGAGCGTGGCGTGTCCGCGCGCAGCGGCCGTTCGCGACGCAGACGCCCGGGCCTACGTTGAAATGGGAGCCAAATGAAGACTATTATCGAACCATTCCGTATCAAGGTGGTGGAGCCGATCCAGATGACAACGCGCGAAGAGCGCGAGGTGATCTTGAAGGAGGCTGGCTACAACCTGTTTTGCGTTGATGCCGACAAGGTGTTGATTGATCTCCTGACCGACAGCGGCACTGGGGCAATGAGCAGCGAGCAGTGGGCCGGGATCATGCGGGGCGATGAGTCGTATGCCGGTGCCATTAGTTTCCACCGGTTCTACGATCGGGTGGTGGAGATCACCGGTTTTTCCGAAGTGCTGCCCACGCACCAAGGCCGAGCCAGTGAGCGTATCCTGTTCGAGGTGATGGGCGGACCTGGTCTGGTCGTGCCGAACAACAGCCACTTTGATACGACCCGTGCGAATGTGGAAGCCTCCGGTGCGAAGGCGGTCGATCTCGTCATTGATGAGGCGTACGATCCCAAATCACGAAACCCGTTTAAGGGGAATATGAACATCGATCGGCTTCAGCAGCTTTTTGCTGAGGTCGGGGTTTCAAAAATCCCGCTGGTGATGCTGACGGTGACGAACAACAGCGGTGGCGGTCAGCCGGTCAGCTTGGCGAACATTCGAGAAGTGCGGAAGGTGTGCGATGATCACGGCGTGCCGCTGTTTCTCGATGCGTGTCGTTTTGCGGAGAACGCCTACTTCATCAAGCTACGTGAGCCGGGGATGGCCGACCGAACGGTGTCGAGCATCGTGCGAGAGATGTTTGACCTGGCCGATGGTGCCACGATCAGCGCGAAAAAGTACGGGTTGGCCAATATCGGCGGGCTGCTTCTTTTTCGCGACGCAGCACTCGCCAGACAGGCGCGGAACTTGTTGATCTTGACCGAGGGGTTTCCGACCTACGGTGGGCTGGCGGGGCGTGACTTGGAAGCCATAGCGCAGGGGTTGGAAGAAGTCTTGCACGAAGACTACCTGCGGTATCGCATCCGCAGCGTGGCCTACCTTGGCGAGCGACTGTTGGCCGGGGGGGTTCAGATCGTGGAGCCACCGGGCGGACATGCCGTCTACATTGATGCGACTGCGTTCTGCCCGCACCTGACGCCGGAACAGTTTCCGGCGCAGGCCGTGGTTTGTGCGTTGTACCGTCATGCGGGTGTTCGCGGCGTGGAGATCGGTAGTCTGATGTTTGGTGGTGACGGGCAAGCGCCGGAGATGGAGCTGGTACGACTGGCGTTGCCGCGCCGTACCTACACGCAGAGCCACATCGATTACGTGATTGAGGCCGTGTTGGAGGTATTTGCGGAGCGGGATAAGATCAAACCGCTTGAGATCGTAGAGGCACCCGCGCAGCTTAGGCACTTCACGGCGCGCCTGCGAGAACTTGACGGCTAGCGCTTGGTGCGCAACATCGTGACCGCAGGGTCGCACCGATCGTGCGTAGCGTTCAGAATGACCGTCGTTGGTCGGGTCTTCGTGGTGCGGGTTGGTTGATGGGTCGTTTGGGCTGTAGGTTCTGGTTGGAATGCTGGATAGTCGAATCGTCGCCGTTGACCATGTGAACCTCGAAGCATCGCCAGGTGCTGGGGAGGCGATGCGGTGGTTTTATGGCGAGGTGTGCCAGCTTGATGAGGTGGAAACGGATGGGTCCGAGGCGCGATTGTTGTACAAGTCGGCACGGATCGAGCTGCGGGTAGCCTTTGTGGATCAGCCGAGTGTCGAATCGGTGGATTGCCGGGTGGCCATCCTGGTCCCAGAGATGGCGGAGGCCACGGACTTGCTGGACGAGCGGCGGGTGGACTACGATACGCTTTCGGGGTTGGACTGGACGGATCGGCGGGTTAGCCTGCTTGACCCTGCCGGCAATCGGGTTGAGTTGCGTCAGTATTGGCCGCGAATCACGCTTTGAGGGGACTGTGCTCGGGGTATCGGGTGCATTCCGTGGTCTTTCGTGGCAGTTTCATTTTTTGGGGGTGACACGGACTGGTAGATCGTGTATATTGTAGGTGCCTCGTGAGGGTAGTGTCCCTCTCACTGAAGATAACTAACCGCTTTTTTGTGAACCGCGCTTGTTGATTTGGGCGGGTTTTTCCCTGCCGCGTGGTGCCATCATTGAACTCACGGTCGGTCGTTGCGTCAGGTTTTGTTGATCTTTCGCTGGATCGGCTCTAATGGTTGATAGCCTAGTAATCTGGCATGCGTCGTGCCGCAGGTGTGTCGGAGGATCTGTAGGGTTACGACGTTCTTAATGGTCCCCTAGTCTTGTCGCACGGTGACGAAAAACGGCAGAAACCGGTCGTCGGCGTGACGGGTGGAATCGGTGCTGGAAAATCTACGGTGGCCCGGCTTTTCGAATCGCTCGGTGCTGCGGTGATCGATTCTGATCGTGTGGCGCACGCGCAGCTCGAAGACCCTTGTGTGGTCAGTGAACTGCGTGGCTGGTGGGGTGACCGGGTTTGCTCCGTTGGTGGTCGTATCGACCGGTCGGTTGTGGCTTCGATCGTTTTTGAAGACCCGGCCGAGCTTCGCCGGCTGGAAGGGCTGATTTATCCGCGTATTGAGGCCGAACGGAAGCGTGTGATGGCCACGCTTGATTCCGATGACGCGGTACTGGCCATCGTGTTGGATACGCCCAAGCTATTTGAGGCTGGGCTGGATAAAATCTGTGACGCCGTGGTTTTTGTGGATGCCGACGAGGCGGTTCGGGCCGCTCGTCTGGCCGAGTCACGAGGTTGGCTCCCGGGCGAGTTGACGCGTCGAGAAAAATTGATGAATGCTCTGGACAGAAAGCGTGCTAGTGCCGATCATGTGGTAGCCAACCAGAGCGACGCCGAGAATCTGAGAGATCAAGTGGAGCGGGTGTTCGAGGCAGTCTTGCGGGCGTTTGACGGGTGAGCCAACGAGCCGATTGCCACGGGTTCCCAACACCGAATCTAGAAACAATCTTTTAATAATCGATTCTGATCGAGCCGCCGTACGGCGGTGAACTTGATGCGCGAAAGGCGCAGGAGGAAAGTCCTATGGCGAAAGCCACCACACCAAAGACTCGTACGACCAAAAAGAAAACGACCAAGAAAGCCAAGGTTGCGCCTGTCGAAACTCCGGAAGAAGATGGCGCGGTTGAAACGGCCGTCGAAGAGGTCGAAGCGTTTGCCGCGGGCGTGGAAGATGTCGTTGAGGAAACGGTAGAAGATACCGAAGCCGCTGACACTGACGCGGAGGATGACGCGGAGGATAAGGTGCCTGCCAAGCCTGATCGCTACGCGGACAGCCCGATCGACGCGGAAACCCACGCGAAATA
Source organism: Planctomycetota bacterium (assembly GCA_024278695.1). Taxonomy (GTDB): domain Bacteria; phylum Planctomycetota; class Phycisphaerae; order UBA1845; family UBA1845; genus JAJRSP01. The sequence continues at coordinate 9,224 of JAJRSR010000293.1, forward strand.
CGAGCAGATCAAGAAGGGTGATATTCACATCACCGAGCTCCAACGCATGAGTGTGGTCGAGCTTCATTCTGTGGCGAAGGAGGAGGGGCTTGATGAGTACACCGGCCTCAAGAAACAGGACCTGATCTTCAAGATTCTCAAGCAACGCATCAACCGTGACGGTCTGATGTACGGCGAAGGCGTTCTGGAAATCCTCCCGGATGGGTTTGGTTTTCTTCGCAGCCCGGAATACAACTACCTGCCATGCCCCGATGATATTTACATCAGTCCTTCCCAGATTCGTCGGTTCGGTTTGCGGACCGGACACATCGTGGCCGGTCAGATCCGACCGCCAAAGGAATCAGAACGCTACTTCGCGTTGCTTCGGGTCGAGGCGATCAACTATCAAGATCCGAATGTCGTCGTCGACAAGACCAACTTTGAAGACCTGACAGCCATGTTCCCGGAGAATCGTCTGATTCTCGAAACGACGTCCGACGAGCTGAACATGCGCGTCATTGATATTGTCACGCCGATCGGAAAAGGCCAGCGTATGCTGATCGTGGCTCCGCCGCGTACCGGTAAGACGGTCCTGCTCCAGAAAATTGCCAACGCCGTCACGACCAACCACCCGGACGCCTGCGTGTTTATCCTGCTGATTGACGAGCGACCGGAAGAGGTGACGGAGATGCAGCGCCACACCGAAGCCGAGGTCGTGAGCTCGACGTTTGATGAGCCGGCTTCGCGTCACGTGCAGGTCGCTGAGATGATGATCGAAAAGGCGAAGCGTCTTGTGGAGTATGGCCACGACGTCGTCATCCTGCTCGACTCGATCACCCGACTGGCACGCGCCTACAACACCGAAATCCCGCACTCCGGCAAGATTCTTTCCGGTGGTATCGACGCCAACGCGTTGCAGCGGCCGAAACGGTTCTTCGGGGCCGCGCGTAACATCGAAGAGGGTGGGTCGCTGACGATCGTTGGTACGGCCCTGGTTGATACAGGCTCCAAGATGGACGAAGTCATCTTCGAGGAGTTCAAGGGTACGGGTAACAGCGAGCTTCACCTTGACCGTCGCTTGGTGGATCGTCGTGTGTGGCCTGCTATCGATATCGCCGCCTCTGGTACGCGTAAGGAAGAGTTGCTCATGGACCCGAAGGAGCTGGAGCTGGTTTACCGCCTCCGCCGCGTCTTGGGTGACATGAACGTTGTTGAGGCGATCGAGCTATTGACCGGTCAGCTCAAGAAAGTACGCACGAACGCCGAGTTCTTGATGACCATGAACTTGTCATAACTCGCCGTAGGGCGGTCTTTTACACCCTTCCTTTGTTGAGGGGCGATGTTGTTGCGGGTCGCGTCAACGTGAGTTCTGTTGCCAAGGAGTTGTCGAAGGTGAAAGTCAGCATCGAATACTGCATGCAGTGAAACTACCTGCCAAGGGCCGCCAGTTTGGCGGAGGCGATTGACGATGAGTTCGGTATCAAGGCCGAGCTGATTGAAGGGCGTGGCGGTGTGTTTGATGTGTGCGTTGATGGCACGCAGGTCTGGTGCAAGAAGGATGAGGGGCGGTTTCCCGAGCACGATGAGCTGCTCGATAAGATCGCGAAGCTTTCGTCCAAGTAACACTGGGAACCAATGGCATTGTGAAGGGTGAAGCGACCACGATGAGCGCAACGATCACCTGGTATGGTCACGCCACATTTCGGCTGGATCTTCCGGACGGCCGGGTTGTGATGATCGATCCGTGGCTTTCCGGCAACCCGAGTTGTCCGGACGCTCTCAAAACGCTTGACCGGTGTGACATCATCTTGCTCACACACGGGCATGCAGACCATGTCGGTGATGTCGGCGCGTTGGTGGAACGGTTCGACCCAATCGTCGTCGGGAACTTTGAGCTTTGTCATGTGCTCGGTGACCAACTCGGCAAGGGCCGTTTCAGCGGGATGAACTCCGGCGGCACGCAAGATGTCGATGGCGTGCGCGTCTCGTTGACGCAGGCGTTTCACTCGTCGAGCATCGATGGTCCCGGCGGGCCGATCTACGCAGGTATGCCGAACGGGTTGGTGGTCGCCGTTGAGGGGTTGGCTACGCTCTACCACGCCGGTGATACCGACGTCTTCGGCGACATGGCCATCGTCGCCAAGCTGTACGAACCGGAGGTGTGCATCCTGCCCATCGGCGACCATTTCACGATGGGTGCCAAGGGCGCGGCGCTCGCGGCAGAGCTCCTCTCTCCGCAGGTGATTATCCCCTGCCACTACAAGACGTTCCCCATGCTGGCACAGTCGGCCGACGACTTCCGCGACGCGCTATCGAATGATCTGCGCGGCCGTTTGCTCATACCCGATGTTGGCCAGACACTCTCCTGGACGGGTTCCGGCGTCGGCTAGAGTGGTTGCCGACACTTTTACACAACTCTTCCGCTGTAGCGTTAGACCGGTTGCGTCGTCTCGCTACAATCTCGATCTGTCCTGAAGTTATTCGCTGAACGGGCCTTCGCGAAGAAGCCATCTAAAGAGGAGAGCGTGTTGTCACCAAACCACTTGCGTGTTGGCGCGGCGTTGATCGTGTTGGGCTGTCTTTCGACCGTACGTGCGGGAGCGCTGAACTTTCCCGAAGATCGGCCGGCCGACCTGGTTCATATCAAGTTGGACCTGCGCGTGGACCTTTTGAACAAGATGACCAGCGGCACTGCGACGATTGACCTCATCGCACTGCGCGAGCTTCCCTCGATCCGTTTCGACGCGATCGATTTCGACGTGAACCGCATCACCCTGACGCGCGACGGTAAGCGCAGTACGCCAAAATTCTTGAACAACGGTGAATCGATTACGCTGTTGTTGAGCGACAACCCGTTGGTCGTTGGTGAAAAGGCGGTTGTGACGATTGTGTACACCGTGGTGGATCCGAAGTCCGGTTTGCATTTTTACGGTCCGACGGATGCGGAACCGGATATTCCTCTCGTCGTGTGGTCACAGGGGGAGTCCATCACGAACCGGTATTGGATTCCTTGCTTCGACCATCCCAACGAGATGCAAACCACCGAGATGATCGTGACCGTTAGCACCGGGAGCACGGCCATCTCCAACGGTCGGCTGATGAGCACAAAGGACAACGGCGACGGTACGACCACGTTTCACTACATGCAGGACAAGCCGCACGTGATCTACCTCGTGACGCTGATCGTGGGTGAGTTTCACAAAGAGCAGGATACCTGGCGCGGCAAGCCGGTGACGTACTACGTCCATAAAGATCGAGCCGACGACCTACGCCGGTCGTTCGATAACACCGTGCGGATGTTGGAGTACTTCAGCAACACGTTTGGTGTGGCATACCCGTGGGACGGCTACACGCAGACGGTGGCCTACGGCTTCGGCGGCGGCATGGAGAATACGTCGGCTACCACGCTTGGCCCGCGTACGCTGCACGATGCCCGGGCGCACCTCGACTTTTCTTCCGACGGGCTCGTCTCGCATGAGTTGGGGCACCAGTGGTTTGGCGATCTGGTGACGTGCAAGGATTGGTCGCACCTCTGGCTCAATGAGGGCTTCGCCACCTACACGACGGCCGTTTGGTTTGAGTATGATCTGGGGCGGGACGAATACGACTACCAGATTTTCAAAGACATGGCCCGTGGGTACAAGGGTGCGAAGAAAAAACCGGTAGTGGACCGTGCCTACGACCATCCGGGTCAGATGTTCGACTCGCGGTCGTATCCCAAGGGCTCCTCCATCTTGCACATGCTTCGCGAGCGCGTGGGCACGTCGGTGTTTTGGGCTTCGGTCAAGCGCTACCTCACCGAGCAAGCCCATCAGCCAGTGGAGACGGCCGACCTGCGTCTGGTTTTTGAATCGGTCAGCGGTCGTTCGCTGGAACGGTTTTTTCACGACTGGACGCGCCGACCGGGCGCACCGGAAGTCAAAGCGAGCTACGCGTGGAACGAGGACGACGGGCTCGCCGAAGTGACGATCAAGCAAAAGCAGGACGATGACGCGTTTCATTTTCCGTTTGTCTTGGAGTTTCACTTCGAGGACGGCAAACGAAAGACGATCCGGCGCGACATCACGGAAAAGAAGGCGCGTTTTTATGTGCCCCTGCGCGAAAGCCCGATCATGGTGCTTTTTGATCCGGAGCAAGCCGTGCTGATGGACTTCTCTGCGACTAAGCCGCGAGACCTCTGGGAAACGCAGCTCTTGAAAGCCTCGCGCATCATTTCGCGCATCCGGGCGGCCGTGCATTTTGGTGAGTCCGGCTCGGGGCGTGACGCGGAGACG
>JAJRSR010000294.1 GCA_024278695.1 Planctomycetota bacterium
AATGGCTGCACCAGCAAGAGCTGGCCAAGGCGTTTCGCTCACCGAAGTTCTGGCACACGCTGGTACTCGCAGTGGACTCGGCCAACCGCTTCGGCGCGGGGGAGGTCGAGCCGATGCACCTGCTGCTCGCACTGCTTCGCGATGAAGACCGCGGCGTAGCCAACCTTCTTGAGCCCAAGGGCATCACCATAGACTGGGTGCAAAGCCAGCTCTAACGCGCAACATCAACAAGAACAATACAACGAGTCGCCGCTACTGACTGCGGTTCCACCAACATAGCGATAGCAACGCAAACAGCACGTCGGCGTGTTCGCCGCGCCGGGCGCAGTGGCTATCAAACACCTCTTGCACGCCCTCGTACGACAACGCCTCGAAAGATTGCACCGCGCCGCGCGACACGACATCGCAGAACATCTCCCGAAGCGGACCGCGAAGCAACTCGCCCATCGGCACCTCGAATCCCTGCTTGGGTCGATCGAGCACTTCATCCGGCAGAAAACCGCGATAGGCATCGACCAAAATCCGCTTACGTTGACCACGGTGAATCTTGAACCGCGAGGGGAGCGACGTGGCCAACTCGATCACGTGATGATCGAGAAACGGCACGCGCGCCTCCAACGACTGAGACATACTGCCCAGGTCCACCTTCTGGAGCATGTCGGCCGGCAGTTGGTGGAGCAGATCGAGCCTCAACACGCGAGATAGATCATCACCGCCGGTATCCGCCGTGATCGACCGCGCATGCCTAAGGAAACGCTCATCACAAGCAGCGGCCATCGCGCGATCCGCGAAGATGACCTCCGCCTCGGGGCTGAGAATACGCGACCATGCGATGTGCCTCGCCAAGGCATCCGATGAGCTTGCCCGGAGTAACTTACGAAACTGCCGCGCGCGGTTTCCGAATCGAGATGACTTCGACACCGACCACTGCGACAGAACCGGCTCGACAACGCTTGATCTGAAAAAGCCCGGTAGCCGACGATAGGCGTCGAGCGACTGATGACCAAGGTAGCGCCAATAGCCGCCGAAGAGTTCATCCCCGCCGTCACCGCTGAGCACGACCGTGACCTGTTTCCGCGCCATACGCGAGATTAACGTCGTGGGTATGATCGAGCTATCACCCACCGGCTCACCCAGCGCGTCAAGAATAGAAGGCAGTGACGCGACCACGTCGGCCTCGGTGAGCATGAGTTCGTGATGGTCCGTGCCGAACCGCTTGGCCACGAGCCGCGCGTAGGGCGATTCATCGTAGGCGTTGGCATCTTCATAACCGACGCAGAATGTCGGGACCGGTTGGCCCGATGCTTCAGCCAGATGTGACACGATGATGGAAGAATCCAAACCGCCGGACAGATACGCCCCGATGGGAACATCACTCACCCGACGACGCACCACCGCGTCTGCAAGCGTGCGCCGAACGGCACCGCGCGCATCGGGATAATCATGGCCATCGGACGGCGACGACACCGGAAGCTGATAGTACGACTGCGGCGCTTCCAGGCGTTTGGCATCAAACGCCACATAGTGCCCCGGCGCAAGGCGGCGCGCGGCTTGAAAAATCGTACGCGGGTGGGCGATGTATCCAAACTGCAAGTGCTCGATAAGCGCAGTCTGATCCACCGCCGAATCCAACGGCCCGAGTTGTTTCAACGCAGCAAGCTCACTGGCAAACCGAACCTCGCCGTCTGCCTCCGCGTACAGAAGCGGCTTGATACCAAAACGATCCCGCGCCAAAAACCCGCGCTGCGACTGCTCATCGTAAAACGCGAGGGCGAACATCCCATTGAACTTGGATAGTGCGGCAGCCCCCCACGCGGCGCAGGCCATCGCGACGACTTCAGTATCACCCTGCGTGAAGAACTCATGCCCGATCGTGAGCAACTCACGACGAAGCTCACGAAAGTTGTAGACCTCACCATTGTAGACAAGGGTATAACGACCGCCGTGAACGCACATCGGCTGATGTGCGGACGCACCAGGATGAAGCACGGCCAACCGGGTCGCTCCGAGGGCCACGCAGCGGTCAGCGCTCTCCCAAACGCCCGCATGATCCGGTCCGCGATTGCGCAGCGCACGACAGGCACGCGCGACGGCGTTCGGAACGACGGGTCGATCGTTGAACCGAGCGATTCCGCATATTCCACACATGAAGGGTACTACGGTTGCCGGGTCGCGTTGGTTTGCCCGGCCACAGCGGCATTTGGCTTTTGTGAGACCAACGCGGGCACAGCACCGCGCTGCGCCAGCTCATCCGTCACCCATGGGTCGAGCGGGTTGATGCGGTAAGCCGCCTGTAGGTGAAAAACAGCGGCCTGCTCGTTCCCGTGGCGAAACAGAAACTCCGCGAAGTTCCGGTGCGTCTCAAAGCTCTTCGGCTCTGCGGCGACGGCCTGGCGGTAACGCAGGAAGGCACCATCGATGCTGCCGCGCTCTTCGAGGCTCTCTGCAAGAAACGTGTACTGACGCGCGGATGGACCGGTGAACTCCGCAGCCCACTCCGCGTTCTCCAGTGCCTTATCAAACTGCCCCTTAAGCTCCAACGCAACGCTTTTCCCCTCGATGCACGCAAAATGCCCGGGGTTTGCGTCGATCGCCTGCGTGTAATAGCTAATGGCGCTATCCAGCTCGCGCATGGCGGCCGCCTCGTTACCCTCGGTAAACTGCTGGCGCGCGAGAAGCACACTGCAAGCGCCAAGGTCGTGTAGGTTATCCGCACGGCGCGGGCGCTGCTCCTCCGCTTGGAGGAAGAACACTCGAGCGGGACCGTAGGCCTCTGCGACCATCGCCTTTTGACCCTGACGGCGAAGCGAGTAATAATTCTGGCTGCATCCGACGATCGGCATGAGCACGGCCGCCGCAAGCACGAGCCTGATCGGGACGAGAGAATGAGTTTGTGTGGCGCGCATGATTTTCTCTCCGAGAAATATCGAACCGTGCTGTGGCGTTTCGAGCCAGCGAAATCCGAGTCCGCCATGAGCCCCACGCCCAGACGATTCGCCATTCTACATCACACCGACTACGGACGCGAGCACTGGGATTTGCTGCTAGAGACGGACGAAACGCTCCTCACCTGGCAGCTAGGGGATAGCCCGGCGTCGGCCAAGCCGTGGCCCCGCGACGCCACGAGAATTGCCGATCATCGAAAGGCGTACCTCGATTATGAAGGCCCCGTCAGCGGGAACCGTGGCAGCGTGAAGACGTTCGACCGGGGGAAATTAACAATGATATCACAGGATGAAGGTTACCTCAAAATCACGATAACCGGAGAAGTTTTTTCCGGAGATTTTGTGCTAACTCAAGTTGATGAAAGCCTTTGGGAGCTCGCGCGAGGGTAACCAGCAAAAAAACCGTCAGCAACGCATCACTCGCGTACGACCGGCAGCGGCACGGAGCCATCCGCACGCGGCAGCGGGTCCGGTGGTGCGATGTTGACGCGTCCGTGGCCTAGCGTCACCTCGCCGCGTTCCACGCGCTCGGCAAACGCGACCGTCTCCTCGTACAGCGCGTCCAGCATGTCGGCCTCTGCCACCGTGCGTTTCTGCTCGCCTTGAACGTAGACGATCCCCTTACCCTTGCCCGCGAAGATGGCCACGTCGGCACCCTCCGCCTCACCGGGACCGTTCACCACGCAGCCCATGACCGCGACCTTGACCGGCGTTTTGATGGTCGAGAGTTTTTTTCGCACCGCAGCCGTTAACGCGATGAGATCAATCTCGATGCGTCCGCATGTCGGGCAGGCGATCAACTCCGGCTCGACACGGTTGCGCAGGCTAAGCGAGCAGAGCAGCTCCTTCGCGTCATCCACTTCGTAGATCGGGTCTGCGGCGTAAGAAATCCGGATCGTATCACCGATGCCCATCGACAGCAGTGACCCAAGGGCCGCCACCGACCGAATCCGACCCGTCTCCGGCGGTCCGGCGTGCGTCACGCCCAGGTGCAGCGGCAGATCAAACCGCTCGCTGATCGCCCGGTACGCGTCTACCACCATCGTCGCGTCGATGCTCTTCGCGCTGATGACGACGTCGTGAAAATTGTTCTCATCAAACAGGCGCATGTACTGCTCGACCGCTGCCACCATGAGGCGGATCATCTCGCCACGGTAGTCACCACCGAGTCCGCTCTGTTGCTCGGCGCGAAGTCCCTTGTCCTTACGCTCAACAACGCTTCCCTCGTTAACACCGACACGAATCGGGATGCTTCGTTCGCGGCATGCGGCAATCACGCGGTCCACCTGTTTTCGGTCGGCGATGTTGCCGGGGTTGAGACGAATCTTGTGGACACCGGCTTCCACGGCTTCTAACGCGCGCTCGAAATGAAAGTGAACGTCTGCGATCACCGGCACGGGTGATTGCTCGATGATGGAACGAAGCGCCTCGGTGTCACGTTTTTCCGGAACAGCCACCCGTACCAATTCGCAGCCCGCCTCGGCCAGCGTACGAATCTGTGCGACGGTCGCATCAATATCATGGGTGTAGGTGCTGGTCATCGATTGAATGACCACCGGCGCATCACCACCAATGAGCACGCCGCCGACCGATACCTGTCGCGTTTTTCTTCTTGGAATCATTCAATCACTCTCGACCCGTACGCCTACCCATGCCTGCCAGCGCGATAACCGTCACAATATTATAGTAGGGCAGGTCGTTCTTTCTTCCCAAGGCACAAGGTCGATCTGCCTCGACCACGTACAACGGACAGCCTCTACATGGATACAAATCCGATTCGCCTGGACAACAAACGAACATGGCCCGACGCCCAGCGTCATGAATCATCGCGATCATACACGAGTGCCATCGTGATCGTGTTCCCGTAGCCGCCGTCCGCGCGAAGCACGTCTTCATGCAGCCGCGCCTCCTCGACAAACCCGAGCGCCTCATACATGCGTCGCGCGCGTTCGTTGTAATCCACCACGCGGAGATACACCTTTCGTAGCCCGGCGCGCCGGCCCCACTCGATATTGATCTCCATCATCCGGCGGCCAATGCCCTGCCCCCAGAACGCTTTGAGAATCGCCAACCCGATCTCGGCGTGATGCCGCATGCGTTTGAACTCCAATGCGGCCGCACCAGCCAGCCCGATGATCCGCCCGTCCACCTCGGCCGCCATTGAGATGGCCAGGGGGTTCGCAAACCGCGAGCGCAAAAACGCCCGCTCTTTTTCCAGAGACCAGTCGAACTCACCGGCCATGTAGTTCACGAAATCGGTCTCGGCGTGGGTCAACGGCAAAAACTCAAGAATGCCGGGCGCGTCCTCCTCCACCATCTCACGGAGCACACAGACGCGCCCGTCCGAGAGCGGCAGCTCACACGGCAGCAGATCAGCCTTGCGGCAGGGTGATTCAACGGGCTCGGCCATAGCTCCCATCATACGCCCGATAGCGGAAAAAACCACGCGATCGCCCAAAACCGCTGCATCGACACGCCGCGAATCCGGGTATAATCCCAGCGATGCACGACACCAACGATACCCTTCGCGAACAGACCGAGGCCCTGCTGCTCGCGGCCGCAGACCGCGACGCCTCCGACGTACACCTTGTACCCAGCTACCCGGTGACAGTTCGCATCCACGGGAACATGCAAACCGCGTCTGCGGAACCGTTGAAAGCGGACCAAGTGAGACGGATGATCGAGGCGATCCTGCCCGAGCCGCTGATCGGAAAACTTTCCGAGGGTCGAAACTTCGATTTCTCCCTATCGCTGGACCACGCGGATGGGGCCTGCCGGTTTCGGGGGAACGCGTTTCTTGCACAGGGAGACTGGTGTGTGTGCCTTCGCCATGTGCCCGACAAGATTCCCACGTTTGATTGGATGGGCTTTCCCGAGGGGCTCGCCCAGCGGCTCGTCGCGTACAAGAACGGACTCGTCATCATCACCGGTGTGACCGGCTCGGGAAAATCAACCACGCTTGCCGCGATGATTCACCTGCTCAACAAACAAGGCGGCAAGCGCATCATCACTGTTGAGGAACCGATCGAGTACATGCACCATCGCGTCGGCTCCACGCTCATCACGCAGCGTGAGGTCGGCCGAGACGTGGACTCGTTCTTCGAGGGGCTACGGTCCGGTTTGCGACAGGACCCCGACGTGATCCTCGTCGGAGAGATTCGTGATCGGGAAACGGCGCACATGGCCATCAGTGCCGCAGAGACGGGACACCTGATCTTGACCACGCTGCACACGCAAGACGCCAAAGGCGCGATCACCCGCATGGTGGACCTCTTCCCGCACGAAGCCCAGGACGACATTCGTGCGCAGCTCGCGCTGAGCCTGCGATCGGTGGTCTCTCAGCATTTGCTGCCCTCGGCCGTAGCGGGTGAGAAGCGGGCGCTGGCGACCGAGGTTCTTCACGTCAACAACCCCGTGCGTGTCGGCATCAAGTTCGGCAAGATCGAATCCATCGAGTCGGCCATCCAAACCGGACGCCGCGACGGCATGGTCACGCTGGACGACGACCTAGGACGGCTCGTCACCGAAGGCAAGATCACCCGAGAAACCGCCAGGCACTTCGCCAAAGACCCGAACGCCATGTGACGTTAA
>JAJRSR010000295.1 GCA_024278695.1 Planctomycetota bacterium
ATATCGTATGTGGAAATTCTACCTTGAACGCCGGGGCTGGTGGCCTTACGGCATGGAAATACCTTACAGCAAGCGAGAACTCGTCGGTCGCGTCGAGTCGGTTGGCTTTATGAAAGCAGGCGGCTGGTGCTCCGGATTCTGGCAGTCGGTTTCGGATCAGTGCGTGAAGCAACTTCTCGGTCGCCGGATGAGCTGGGCCGAAGCACCTTCCATCTTGGATGCGACGATGGGGCTGGTTCTTTTGGTGATGGCGGAGCGTAAGCCATGACGGCAGAGGTATTCGCTTCCGTTTCGACGCCACCGGTTCTTGAAGCCGGGGACGCGGTCGAGCGTCACTTCCTTCACCGTGGGCACGGCGCTGAGTTCGACATGGAAGTGGATTGGATCCGAAGGTACTTGCCGGGCGATGCGGAACGGGTGCTTGACGTGGGGTGCGGTTCTGGTGCGTTGTTCGATGCCATAGGCCAACACCGTGCGGTGGGTATCGATTACTGTGAGCAGGGTCTTTCGCGGTCGAGCCAAGTGCGCGGCGATGTTCCCGTGGCCTGCGCGGACGCGACGCGAACGCCATTTGCCGATCAGACAATGGACGCCGTGACGGCGCAACACGTGGTCGAACACCTTAACGACTACGAAGGGGCATTCCGAGAATGGCGGCGACTGCTGATACCCGGTGGGATCTTGCTCGTTCTAACGCCTAATGTGCAGTTCGTGGACCCAACCGTTTTCGATGACGACACGCACGTCCATCTTTTCGATCAAGTTGATTTGTCAGTAACTCTGTCCCGATCTGGGTTCGAGATCATGAACCTCTGCACACTCGGCTTGCCCTGGTTTCGCAATTACCACGGCATGCCATCAGGCTGGCGGTTTCGTCGTCTGATCACCAGTCGCGCGCAAGCACTATCTGCGGCCCCGTTCTGCCGGTGGCGCGGGCAGACGCTCTGCTGCGCCGCCAGGAGACCCATCCGATGAACAACAGGCCATTACGAGTCTTGGTGGACGCGCGGATGCTGCTGGGCCGGTTTTCCGGGGTCAGCCGCTATGTGACGCGTCTGATCGATGAACTGGTTCGGCAGGGGGGTATCGAAGTTGTTGCCCTGTGCGGGGCGGGTGCGAAAAATCCTTGGATCGACCGCGAGGACGTTGAGACCATCATCTCAAGTTTTAGTCGTGCAGATCGAGTGGCCAGCCGCCGCGTAGAGTGGGACGGTCTCTACCTGCGACAAATTATCAAAGACAGTGGTGTGGACCTCTTCCACGCGACGTGGAACACCGGTATTCCGGCGTTCAGCCCGGTGCCCGGTATACTAACGATCCACGATCTGATCCCCTGGCGTGAGCCGAACGGGCATTTCTCGACAAGTTGGCAGCGCCGGTGCTATCGGTATGCCCAGCGAGCCTCTGCTCGGCGTGCTCGGCAGATCATCACGGTGTCGAACCATGTGAGCGAGCACGTCATCGAAGAACTCGGCGTTAGCCCTGCGAAGGTGGTGACCATCTACAATGGCGTGGATCCCATTGGTGGCGACGCGTCGAGTCCGGCTAGTATCGCCTACCGATACGTTCTGTATGTGGGCGGGCACGAGCCGCGTAAAAATCTGGCCGGCCTGTTTGACGCGATGCAGGCCTACTGGAACCAGCACGACGAACGGCTGTTGCTTCATCTGACCGGAACCCGCGAATCGCTCGATGATGCCGCTGAACGTGCGTTTTCCCGGTTGACCCACCGAAATCACGTCGTGTTTCTGGGGAGCGTTGATGACTGTGAATTGTCCCACCAGTATGCCTCAGCGGCCGCAACGATCACACTGTCGCTCGATGAGGGGTTTGGGCTTCCCGTGCTGGAAGCGATGGCTCACGGCTGCCCGGTGGTGGCAGCCGATCGAGCGGCATTGCCCGAGGTCGTCGGACCGGCCGGCATCCTGGTCGATCCCGTCAGCCAAGAGGGCATCGTGGCAGGCATCCGGCGTGCCGTCACGCCGTCTGAGTTTCGGTCAAATCTGGTTGAGCGAGGCTTGGCGCGAGCCCGGCGGTTTAGTTGGCATCGGACGGCCGAGATCATCCGAGCCACGTACGAGACTGCACCCTCAGCCCCCGTTATCAGCGAAGTTACCCAGAGTGTTGCGGTATCCGGGGTCTAACGTCAGCGACGATCAGCCTTTGCGGGAACCCACATCATCCCCCGGCGTATGATTTGGTGCAGCGCCCCCTCGACAAACCTGAGGCTTCGTGGGATATTGTCGTGCTTCTTAATTGGTCTTGGCTCTACCCAGGAAAAAGGTGAATGGTCAATATGCAGCCCGAAGCTCTTGTCAAGTTAGCAAAATCGAACGCGAATGAATTTGAAGCCGCGTGGATGAAGTTGGTTGAGTCGTCGGAACTCTCACCGCAGCAGTGGGCTAGTTACGAAGGTGCGCTTCGTATCTTAGCCAAGCAGGACAAGGGTAAGCAGGCGGAAACCCTTGCCTGGGCTGCCGTAGAAGCGGTTTGCGGCACGCACGAACCCGTAGAGGCGCTGACGATGGCTGGTCCCGTGCTTCGCGCGGTTGGCGACTGCCAGGAGTTGCGTACCCAAGTCGTGGAGTTGTACAAGTCGGCGTACGAGGGGTGCGATGGTCTGGATGCGCTGCTCGATGAGTCCGGTCTGGCTGGCGGACGTCCGGTGCGCCGAGCACTGCGGACGCTCGATGTCTGCCTCTCTCTGAATGAAGGGGACTACCTTTGCGAGCGTGATGAGGACGGTGCCGCCCAAGTCAAGAGTATCGACAAGGGGTAGTGGTCCATCTCGTTCAATACGGGTGAAGAAGACGAGACCCTTGGTGCGGTGTTCTTGGCTGACCGATTTGCCGTGGTGGGCGAGGCGAATTTTCGCGTGTTGACTCAGTTCTTCCCTGATCAGTTGGAGAAGACGCTCGCGAAGGATCCGGCCTCCATCGTTGTCGATCTCTGCAAGGAGAACGGCAACAGAATCGATAGCGACCAATTGCAAGGTTTGCTCGTTCCGGATGCTATGGATGAGACAGAGTGGA
>JAJRSR010000296.1 GCA_024278695.1 Planctomycetota bacterium
GGCGTTCACGTCAACGCACAGAAAAACACATATAGCTCTAGTACAATAAGTAGTCAGACCCTAGTACATCACTATATCGGCCCTGCTTGCACCGTCAAGAAGGCACCTACGCAGCTTGCTGACAACCTGTAGCAGCTTGCTGACAACCTGTATATTTTTGCATTAATTGATGGAGTGTTGGTCAAATCCAGTGTAGGTAGGATCGAGTGTCTCGGACGATGAAACTCAACCTGCGGGTCTTGACAGATGGAACATTATTTGTTGCAGTACAATAATGACAGACAAAACAGTACAACTGATTCGCGGCGACACGGCGCGGGAGATGGTCGAGAGCATTGAACGCGCCGTTCGCGACGGGAGCCTTCCGCCCGGCGGTCGACTCCCGACGATCCGCGACCTAGCGCGTCACCTGCGCGTGAGCCCCGCCACCGTCGCAGCCGCCTACCAATCTTTGGCGATGCGCGGCGTGGTCGTATCCCACGGTCGGCGTGGGACGCGCGTGAGCCACCGCCCGATGCACAAGAACCGCTGCGGGGCGAAGACACCGGTCGGCGTGCGCGATCTCTCGGACGGCAACCCGGATCGAGCCCTGCTACCCCCCCTAGGCGACGTGCTGCGCGAGATTGATTCGTCGCAATGCCTCTACGGTGAACCCACCACGCACGCCGGACTTGCCGAGATTGTTCGTCACGACTTCAACGAAAGCGGTGTCGGCGGGAACGAGTTATGCATTATTCACGGCGCGATGGACGCCATTGAGCGGCTGCTCACCGAGCACCTTCGCCCCGGTGATCGGGTGGCCGTTGAAGACCCCGGATTCGGTAGCCTCTTTGACCTCATCATGTCGCGGGGGCTATCGTTGGTTCCGATGACAGGTGATGAAGACGGTTTGCTACCCGGTGCGCTCGAAGCGGCATGTCACGACGGCGTGAAGGCTGTTGTGATCACACCTCGCGCGCAAACCCCAACCGGCGCATGCCTCACTGAAGCGCGTGCAAAAGAGTTGAAGCAAGTCCTCGATCGTTACCCTGACCTGCTCGTTATTGAAGACGATCACGCCAATCTCGTATCAAACGTACCGCTGTTCACACTCCATCACGATCGAAAACGCTGGGCCTATGTGCGGTCATTCGCCAAAGCGATCAACCCCGACCTGCGCATCGCCGTGATGACCGGCGATGACGACACCGTATCCAACGTTCACTGTCGAATGATCGTCGGCTGCCGATGGGTGAGCCACATCCTCCAGCGCATCGCCCATGCCATCTTAAGCGACGCTGGTGCACGGAAGCACTTGACCCAGGCTGCACAAACCTACGTCGAAAGACGCGAAGCCCTACGCGATGCGCTGTGCGCTTATGATATCGGCATTGTCGGGCGCAGCGGGTTCAACGTGTGGGTTCCCGTTGATGAGGAGACACCAGTAGTTCAGGCGTTAGCTGTGGCCGGTTGGGCGGTAGCGGCTGGTGAGCGCTTCCGAATCAACAGCCCACCGGGCATCCGCATCACCACGGCAACGCTCGAACCGCAAGAGGCCGTCAAGCTCGCGTCCGACATCGCTACGGTCATGCCGCAGCCGGTGCGACGTTGCGCGGTATGACCGCCCAGTACGCTATTAGCCCGGCACCCTAACAACCGGCCAACGCTTGCACACATACCGGCGTCCACGCCACACTGACACCTACAGAGCGCCGCCAATCTGATACGTCACGGGGGCGGCCGGTCCGACCGTCACCGTCACCGTGCCATCAACCGGAGATTGCGAGGAAAACGTCACGACCGCCGTGAGGGTCTCCGGTCCAAGTCCATCGTTCGGCACTTCGAACGTCATCGTGCCGGATTCCGGAATGAAGCTCGCGTGATCGATCGGCTTGATCGCAACGCTATCCACCGCCACTGCGATTGATGTGCCTTCCGAATCAGTCAACGTCAACGTGGCTTCGGAAAAGGTGATGCTGCCCTCGACAAGGCTAAGGGAGAGATCAATCGTACCCACCACAGTGCCAGAGTTTGTCACTATATCAATAGCCCCGGCCAGGTTTCTCGCGTCGCCTTCGCTAGCGAGGGCGAGCTCAAGTGTCCCGCTGACAGCCCGACCACCGATGACCAAATCCGTATAGACAAACGATAGCATCTGCTGCTGCGAATCAAACGACATCGTCACGCTACCCGATGCCGGATCTTCACCGTAAAACTCTCTGATGCACCCCTCGCCGTAATCAATCGTAATGGCAAACACACCGGCCGCGACGGTCGTGGTCACTGTCGGACAGCCTTCGAAAGTGTTTTCACCATCAAAATCTATACTTTCGAGCGCGTCGAGCAACACCGCCACAGCCTCGGCCGTCGGTGTAAACTGAGCCGCCACATCTTCAACAACCTGCTTAGCCTCGGCCGAGATCGCATCCACAGGAATGCCATCTGTTGGCACACTGGACGGACAACCCGCCGCAAACACCAGAACCGACGCAGCCCACAAACACACCCTACGGCTCACGATCAAACCCCTTTGACTCATTACCTTCATCACACTTTCTTCTCACGACCATCATCTGCCGTACTGACGGTTCGGCGGATGTCACCGCGCAACTTAAACAGTTCTTGAAACGCGCGGAGAATGACGCCGATGTTGGCCCCGGTTTGTTCTCCGGCCGTGCGGGCGTAGTGGTGGACACCGGTCTGCCCGATCGTGTAACCGAGCCGTTTCGCGCGGGCGAGAATCTCGGTATCGATCAGCGCCCCCATCGACTTCATCTCGATCTCGTCAAACAGTTTTCGTGGGAAAATCTTGAACGCGCCGTCGATATCGCGCAGCCACAACCAAAACACCGTGTTGACCAGCGTGGTCCAGGCAAGGGCGTTGGCCTTACGCATGAGCGAGTCTTTGCGATCCAGCCGATACGCGCTCACGATGTCATACCGATCAAGCAACGGGATCAGCTTATCGATTTCTTCAAAATCAAACTGCCCGTCACCATCGGTGTAAAAAACCCAGTCCTTGGTGGCCGCTCGAAAACCAGCCTGCAACGCGCCGCCGTACCCGAGGTTGGGATCGTTATGCACGGCGCGGACTTCGGTAATTTCCGCCGCAAGCCGGTCAGCGATCGCTTTCGTATCGTCCTGACTGCCGTCGTTGACGATGATAATCTCAAAATCTTGGCTGATCCGCCGGCACATCTTAAGCGCCGCGTGCGTCGTACGTTCGACGTTGGCTTCCTCGTTGTAGCAAGGAAAGAACACCGTGATCGAGAGGGGTGAACGTGTGGGCTTGTCCTCCAATGCTGTGCTCCGGTTCTATGACCGCCATGCTTCGCGGATCAGTTGCTAGCAGCACACCCACCGGGCGCTCCGCGCCAAGACTACCGATCCCTCTAAGGTCGGAATCGTATCCGTCGCGCGACGATCGTTCAACCAGTCAGAGGAAAAGTCCGTCACCGGCAGGTGCTACGCAGCGGAGAACATGGCCACGGCGTTTTTCCCGTCGCTCTTCACCCGATAGAGCGCGCGGTCGGCCTTGGCGACGAGATCCTCCCCGGACTTGGGCATATCCAGCTTGAGGGAGGAGATACCGGCGCTCATGGTGACAAACGGCGCCTCGCCGACCTGACGGGCGTATTGCCCAAACATCTTGACGATGCGATCGATAATCGCGGCGGCCTGCTGCTCGCCAATATCCGGCAGCAGCATGAGGAACTCGTCGCCGCCGTAACGAATCGCCACGTCGTCCGCGCGAATACTCCCGGAAAGAAGCGAGCCCGCAAAGACGATCATGGCATCCCCCGATTGATGCCCGTATCGATCGTTATGCTGCTTGAAATTATCCAAATCCAGCATGATCGCGCAGAGGTTGCCGCCGTCGCGCTGCTTCTCGAAAAGCGTTTCCAGGTTGGCTTCCAGATAAGCCCGGTTGCGAAGCCGCGTCATCGGATCCGTCATGGCCTTGTCCTCGGCCCGGCGCAGCCGTCGGTCCAACCCCGCTTCGCGATTCTTCAAACGCTCATCCGTATCCACACGCAAACGCTCGAAACGCGCTTGCACCGCCGTCTCCTGCTTGAGAAGCCCCTCGAAAGACTCGCCGATCTCTTCAAGCTCTCGCCAGGTGGCTGCCGCACAGCGTTGCCGACGACCCTCGGCCGATGCGGTAGCAGCAAACGCCTTGCTGAGTCTTCGTAGCGGACGACAAACCAGATAGTCCAGCCGTTGCTGCAACGATGCGGCCCCGATCATCAAAACCAAAGCAATCGAACCGAACAGAGCCACTGCAAGATTCAGCGCGCTAACACCTGCGGGCTTCGCGAGCAACACCACGATGCTGAGCGAACCGGGTGCATCTTCACCATTGAGCGGCACGGCCACCGCCGTAAGCCGCTGGTTTTTGCCCTGGGTTGGCGAAGCCATCTGAGAGGTCACAGAGACAGGGTCGCCCAGAGATAGATGAAGCCCGTCGCGAAGTCGATCCACCGCCTCGGTCATGGCCGCACGATGTCCGGCGCGGTTGGGATAGATGGAAAGCAGTTCTCCCGTCGTACCGACCGTGGCCACCGCGATCACATCGTCACACGCCCGTCGCGTACGCATGACGGAATCGAGCAGATCACCGCCCGATCCTGGGGTCATCCCTGCCGCAACGAGCCGCGCCTGCGCCATGGCGATTCGGTCGGCCGACTCACCCGCCACCTGAAAAGCCGCCACCAGCACAATCGCAGCGATGACGCACATGGACACCAGCCAATTGCGCACCACCCGGCGGGTCACATAGTACCGAATCGATTTCTTCGTTGACGCTGCCACGCTCGCGCAGTCCCCCGTCCCGACTATCGGGCATCGTGTGCACCCCGGACGGTCCGCACCGCTGGCACGGACTAACCAATCAGAGCACGAACACCATGACGCGTCCGGCTCCTACAGCAAAGCGTACAATATGAGACAGCCCATGAAGGCAGCACGTTATCGGGCCAACGAGAAGAGACGCGTCACCAAAATACGGACCCAAGCCCAAAGCGGGGAACCACACAAGAACACAACATACCGTCACCGTGGTACCGGGTGCCCCATGCTTCGGGCACCCCCGAAGGGTGGGGGAAGGAGCGCCACGCCGATGCCATCGTAGGAAGCGCGAACTTCCACGAAAGGTTCGCCAACCCCATACAGCAAGCGCGACCGCTCTAACCAGCCGACGCGTCGTTCGGCCCATAGTCCGCATACGTCTTCGGCGTTTCCCAGACGCGTATGTTCAGCAATTCGCCGCGCTCGATCACACGAACCAGCCTTTGGAAGATCACACGGGCGATGTTCTCGACGCTGGGGTTCAGCTCGGCAAACTCCGGGCACTCGATGTTTAGGTTCTTATGGTCAAAGGGTAGGATGACGCTCTCTTGCACGGCCCGGTCGAACGCCGGCAAATCTACGACTGTACCTCGGGCACCGTCTATAGTGCCACATACTGTCACTTCCACGACGTAGTTGTGTCCGTGCCCGTGGGGGTTGCTACACTTGCCGAACAAACGTCGGTTCTCTTCATCCGATAGCCTGTCACAGTACAAGCGGTGGGCCGCCGAGAATTCGAACGATCGAGTCAGTCGCACCATAGCCCCATCCTTTACATGAACCTCAAAACGCGTAAACGGCGACACCACGAAAGTAATTGAACAAAGCGTCGCCGCGACCGGACACGCCCCGACAGCCGCCTCGAACGCACGGCACAGCGCCGGAGCCACCGCGCCAAGATCGTCTGCGGACCCGCAATACTCACGAAGCAACGGCGCAACAACATCACGAAGCATCACATCGAGCTCACGCACATCGCAAACGTAACCCGTCTGCGGGTCGGCCGCCCCCTCAACCACGGCTTGCAGCGTCCAGAACTGCTCAAACCGGTCGGCCGTAGGATCACCGGCCCATGTATTGACCGGGCGGGCGGCGCTAGCCGGACGGGTCGAGCTGCACCGTGTCTCTCTCATCAGCTTCATGCGAACATGGTAACGGTTTTTCGAGATTCGTACGACGCGCGCCAAAACGCGCACTTCGCCCCTAAGGCGAAAGGTTGACCTGCCTGGGCCATCTATGTGCGGAGATGGAAACGCTTACCGCTTGCGTCGAATGCGATCCTGATGAATGCGACTCTGATTTGCCCGCATGTCACGCGATGCGATGCGACTGTCGTGTTGCCAAACATCGCACCCCCTTGATCATCTCAAGGGAAGGGGCACGGAAAGCCAGGGAGTAGATCATGGGAAGGCGTTAGCTTCTGCCGGCGCTACGCATGGCAACCGCTGCGCACACGGCCACCGCTGCCGTCTCGGTACGCAGTACCGTCTTTGCTACGCTTACGGCTACCGCTCCGGCACCGCGCAGGACGTCTCGTTCAGTATCGCTGAACCCACCCTCGGGGCCGACCAACACCAAGATCTCCGCGTCGCTCGCGATCGACGGCAGCAAACCATCGAGCGGGGTGCATGGGCCTACCGCATCCGCGAAGCCGACCCACGAAAAACGCGACGCGTTGATCGTCACTTCGCTCAGCATCGCCGGGGCATGAATCATGGGTAGCCAGCAGCGTTTGGATTGCTTGGCCGCCTCGATCGCGCGGCGCGACCACTTCTCGACGGCCGACGCCCCGGGTTTCGTCACGCTGCGTTCCGTTTGCATGGGCCAGATCGCGGCGACGCCCAGCTCGGTGCATTTTTCGATGATGTAGGCCTGCCGGTGGGCCTTACCCATCGCGACGGCCAACGTCAGCCGCAACGCCGCGTCATACGGCTGTTGTTCCACGTTTGCCACATCCACGACCACGCCCCGGCGATCCGCGTTCGCAACCACGGCCTGGGCTTCCCCGCCCGCACCATCGAACAGCACCACCGTGCTCCCAGCGGCCACGCGGCGGGCGGCGACGGCATGGTGCGATTCTTCCGGTGACAGCGTGAGCGTACCAGCCGCAAGATCGGGACAGAATAGGCGTACCGTGGACATGGTGGCCGATTATCCCCGTGGTTCGCCCGCGGACAACCTAACGCAGCCCCCCTTTCCGACCGATAATACGGAGTGCCCGTGCCGCCCAGCGGCCAGACACCCGAACGCTGGTTTCATAGTTGCCCGAGCGATGTAGCCCCATGGCCGACGACCAACCTAGCCCCCCGCAGGACGATGCCGGCGATGATTCATCGCTCGGCGGCGTATCCGAAGCCGAACTCGACGACATGCTGGCGCAGGCGGGTGAGCTCGTGGATGAGCTTTCGGCCCAGCTCGGGGAGCCCGAACCCTTACCGGTCAGCGCCGCACCGGAACCACAAGATACCCCATCCGCCGAAATTGAAGCTGATGCTGCGGCTGAACCCGAAGCTGAAACAACCTCGAGCAGTTCCACGCTTGAGGATGAGCTAGCCCAACTCGAAGCACTCACGGAAGAAGCGTCTTCCGAGTTGGTCGAAACGGCCGCCGAGTCTCCAGCGACGCCGCCCGAAACCAAGGCACCTCCCGTCGCGTCAGAAGAACCACAACAACAAGAGCCATCAGAGACAGAAAAAAAACTCCCGCCGAAGCTGCCGGAGCCGGCACCACC
>JAJRSR010000016.1 GCA_024278695.1 Planctomycetota bacterium
GATCAACGGAAGCTTCGGTCAACGAATCAACGCTTCTGCCGAACCCATCGCGAAGACGCGAGAGGGCATGGAAGGCGTACGGAAATGACCTGCAGGAAAAACGCTTGACCACAAAACTCTTTCAGGTATGGGGCACCCGATTGCGCGGTGTTACGCGTTTCGTGTGACGTTCGATATCTGGAAAACCGTGCAAGCTGAAGCCTGCGGTTCGGGGATGGGTTGCAGGCTACGTTACTCGTCGTCGATCCCGGGAAGCGGTAGCGACGGATCGAACGGCTCCGGGGCGTCGGGAAGGGCACCGAGGTCCACATTGCGGGCCAACGCCACTTCGATCTCGTAGGGCTCGCCCTCTCGCTCAAGGCAGAGGTGGATCAGCGTGCCGGCCGGTATCATGTAGAGCGTCTGCACGAGCTGCCCGAAATTCTTGATGGGACGCCCTTCGGCTGCCCAGAGTAGATCCCCGCTCACGACACCGGCTTCGCGCAGCGGCGACGGATCGGCGATCAGCCCGACGAAGATGCCATCCACCCCCTGCCCGCCGATGGTCATACCGAGCCAGCCGCGATAAAAACTCTGACCCGTCGCGAGCGGCACCACAATCTCATCCACTTTGCGTTTGGGGACGACGAAGCCAACACCCGAATCGTACATCTCGATGCCGGCCAACTCACCCGGTCGGTGGGCCATCGGCACACTGATGCCGATCACACGCCCGTCAATATCAACCACCGGACCGCCATAGTTCACCGGGCTTAGCCGCGCATCGACCTGGATCGCGTTACCGTGCATTCGGTTTTTCGCGCTGACGATACCGAGCGATACCGACGGCCGACTCCCGCCAAAACCCAGCCCCAGCGCCAGCGCCCACTGCCCCACGCGCACGTCAAACTCATCCGCCCATTCGGGCACGACGAGGTCTTGCGCGTCGATCTTTAGCAGGGCGATTTTTCGCACCTGATCGCGAGCGACGAGGTCGGCCGCCAAACGCCGCCCATCGGCCAACGTGACCGAGATCAACGCCGGCTCACGCACAAAGTTGTAGCCGCTGGAGATGATGTAGCCGTCGGAAGAATAAATCAGCCCGGTCGTAGGACCATCGGCCACGACAAAGTCCGAACCCACGTTGTCGAAGAACTGCTCCCGCTGCCGCAGCGGCGCTTCGCTCTCGCCATCATCGATAGGGACGGGAATACGCGGCTGCGCGCCGCCGACCGTCTCGATCCGAACCAAAGACGGGCGAAGCCGCTGGGATAGCGACCGGAACACCGTCTGGCTGGCACGCCGCAGCTCATAGCTCTCGGACTGCGCGAGGCACACCAACGGTGCTACGCCCATCGCCAGCGTGACCGCCAACACCTGACCTGACATGCCGCGCCGGATCATGCTACGATCCCTCCGTTTCAATCAGCACCGTAACAATATCCCGATCACGGCGAATGACGAGGCTGATCGGTTCCCCTGCGGGCACGGCACGCAACCGCTTCTGACACTCTTCCACGTTGCGGACATTGCGGCCGTTAACGCTGAGAATCAGATCATCCTTGCGAACACCCGCGCGACCGGCTGGCGACCGGCGCTTCACGCGCTCGACAAAGGGCAGCACAGTCCGGTACCCGGCCTTGGTGAGCCGAATCCCGCTGTCCGCCCGCTTAGGTTTTTTCGAAGATGCCACAGCACCAGACGCACCGCCGCCGCCCAAGGCTTCAAGCATGAAATCGCAAATGACATCTCGCGGCATGGCGTAATTGAAGTGCGTGCGCGTCAGGTTGGACGCAACCTGCCGACCGACCATACCCACGAACGCCCCGTCCAGATTGATCACCGCCCCACCCGGTGCGCCGGGGTTACTCGTGATCGCGTCGAACACGAGAACGTCACCTTGGTAGATAAAATCCTTCACCCGTCGTGTGGCATCCAGCCGCGTCCGCGCAGAAAAAACACCATGCGCAATCGACACCGGCTCCGCGCCGACTGCGACTTTAAACGCATTCCCCGCAGCCAAAATCCAATCTCCGGGAAGCAAGAACTCATCAAGATAGTCGCGGCCGCCGCGCACCTGCCCACACGCCAAATCAAAATAGGGGAAACCGGAACCGGAAGACGAAGCATCGCTAGACACCGGCACCGTATCCCTTCCCGACGGCTTGATCCGTAACAGCGCTAGCTGCCGATTCCGATCGCGATGAACCACCTCTGCGCCGTATGACACCCCATCGGCATCGACCACCTTAAGCTCGCGCGCGTTGATAAGCAGAGAATAGACCGTCACGACCAACCCATCGTCGGAAACGAGCACGCCCGAGCCGTAGCCCGCCTGCTTCCCCGCACCGACGCCGTACAACTTGACCACGCGCGGCAACAAACGCCCGACAGCTTGATCGAAACCGCCACCGCTCGAAGCCCCATCGCGTGCCAGGGCTACCGGCGCAGAGACGCCGCACAAGAAACAAGACATCAATAGAAGGCGAGCCATCATCACGGCTGCCCCCCCGCTTCACCTTCCGTCTTGATCCGCTCCACGTAGGCCGAATCACCCGCGTACGTTTCCACCACGAACGGCCAACGGTGACCGCCAAGTTCGCGATAGTTAGTCAGGTAGAGCGTAGCCTCGAAGCTCGTCACGGAATCTTTCAATGTGATGCGTTCCAATCGACCAGTCGCCGCGTCGAACGCGAAACGCGCGCTCCCCTTCTCCGAGATCGGCCAGTCGATCACCTCCAGCAACGCACCGCCATCGGACGCGTCCGCCGCGAGAAGCCGGTGCGCCATCGGTCGCACCAGGGCGTCGCCACCAACATGGCTCACGCCCGCGAACGTCTCCGCTTTCACATCCATCGTCATCATCTGCCACACCACAAACTGAGCACTAAGCAGCATCTGATCCTCTGATGGAAGCGACACGGGATCCCCCCCCGACGGAAAGCGATCGGCCGAGCGATCGTCAAACTCAACCACGGACCCCAGCCTGCCGTCGGCGTATTTCGGCGTTCGCGTACTAACCGTGGCCGCAAACGCACGCGTCGGATTCTCCGGGTCGGCAAGGTCCGCGCGCTCGACGGACCAGGTGGTCGCCGTCAACGCCTGCGCATGATCCGCCAACGCCGCAAACGCTTGAAACCGTCCGATCACCCGCCGTATCTGTCTCAGGTTGATCTCACGGTCTATCTTGTAGGGCTTCCGAAGTTTCGGCGCGATCGGATCAAGCCGGGCGAAGTGTTTTTGCCGCTCGCCATCTCTGAGGACTTCCACAAACAGGGGCCAATGCCCCGGATAGGTGCCCATGAGGCTGACGTACCGGTTTCGCGTCGGCGTCGGCTGCCCATCGAACGCGACCAGCACATCGCCCGCGCGAAGCCCCGCGCGATCCCCGGCCCGGCCGCGCGGCACGTCGTGAATCACAAGACCCACGCCGGAAACGTCATCGAGCCCGAGGCTCATGGTCCCATGCGTCGCAAGCAAACCGGCACGCAACGTCGGAATAAATCGGGCAATCTGGTTCGACGCGATCGCATAACCGAAGCCGACATTGAACCGCCCGCGTGCGTTGATTGAGATGCGCCCGTTGATGCCGATGATCTCGCCGGCGTCATTATACAACGGACCGCCGGAGTTTCCGGGGTTAATCGGCGCGTCAACCTGCAAGCAATCGGTATATGTTAGAGCGCCTTTCGTGCCGCCTTGGTAACGCTGCACGCCCGTGACGATGCCATAGGACGCGCTCGGCGTCTGATCCTCACTCAGCACAAACGGATTGCCCAGGACGATGGCCGCGTCGCCGAGGCGAACGCGATCGGAATCACCAAGCACCGTAAACGGAAAACTTTCGCGACCGAGCATACGAAACATGGCCACGTCGCCGATCGGATCGATGCCGAGCACCTCAATGTCGTAAATCCAGCCGTCATTGAGTCCGCCTCGACCCCGGCGATCCCCCATCATGCCCCGAACCACATGGAAGTTCGTGAGCCCATACCCCTCGGCGTCGATGATGACGCCCGATCCGCCGCCGCGTTCGCTCTTGTCATACACACACACCACCGACGGCGCGATCCGATCAATCAAGGCGACGCGGCGAGCCTCCGCATCTCGCACGATGGCGAGCGCCGCGCCGAGATCATCCCGGTTTGAGACGTCGGGACCAGCCGCCAGCGCGTAGGACGCTACAACAAGAGCGACCACCGCGACCACAGGTACTAGTTTGTGTTGGATCATCGGGAAACTCATCAAATCGGTTCACGGCGGGATTACGGTCGCAGCAGCCTCGCACCGCCCCACACGGCGTGGTCGGCAATGTCTAGTTCATCACCGTAATCCACGATAAGTGTCAACGCTTTGGCACCGCGCACGTCCACGCGAACGAGCACCGGTTCATCGCGCCCGGTCAACAACCCGCTCGAATACAACTCGGCACCATCATTCCCGAGCAGGCGAAACACCACGGACCCACGCGGGCGTACATAGTTATCGATACCGACCTCGGCCACGAACGTGACGAACGGCTCCGATAGCTCATACCGAAGCTCTGTTCGGCTGTGGCAACCGATGCCTTTGCTGAAGCGTCTGGCACCGATCGCCAGCGGCTTGCCCGTGAGCCCTCGATCGTATGCGACCTGCCATGCGCGATGCACACGCCCTTCCACGAGCGTGGCGGCGGGGGTTAAGTCGCTCATGTACACCACGCGCGGGCTGTTCCCCTCCACCCTGCGAAGACGCGCGAGGGGCAGTTGTGTTGTCGTACCGAGTGAGGTGTTCAACATGAGCGAGTCGGAATCACCAGCCTCGATTGTTCCGGAAAAACGAGACCCGTCAGCAAGCTCAAACGTCATGGGCCAAGTCCGGGGGCGATCCATGCCCGATGCGAACACGAGTGCATAGATACGATCGGTCTTGAAGGTGCGTGTGCGTTTCCCCAACGTGAACGAACCTTGATCCGCGGCGATCGTCACAAGCCGACCGCGCAGGCGTTTCGGCTCCTCCGCGTCACGCGTGATGAGCATGTCCTGGCCGGGAAGCCGATCAGCCAAAGAAGACTGCAAGAGCGACTCGGATTTGGGAAATCCATCCGCTCCGGTCAAGCGCATCCCCGCCAACCGGGCGAACGAAAACTCGACAGACTCACCAAGCACCGTTGTCGTAAGCACTCCGTCACTACCGCTGCCAAGAAACGCCCCCGGCAACCGACCGCCATCGGCGAGAAAAAACATCGCGTCGGGGGACGTATCTGATGTCGCGACAGTGTCGGAATCGCCCGCATTATTTTCGTGACTCACCTGCACCCCTGAGCGTTGCGTAAACGTGATCGACATGACGTCGCCGATAGGGATCACGACCGCAACCTCGGCACCGTGAATCTTCAACGAGCCGTCCGCTTCCACGCCCGCCCAAAACCCAACCGCAGACGTGCCGTCGATTCTTTCCACACGCACGGCCTCTTTCATCGGTGCCAACTGTCCGTGGACGGTCGCCGGCGCTAACACGCAAACAACCACCATGCAGGCAACGTGAAACGATGCCAGATTGCCCATGAGATTATCACATTTGCAGCGACTCATACCCACCTACTGACTCCCAGCGACCAGAGCACAAACGCAAACACCTTACGGCTTCTTGGCCAGCTCCTCATAATACTGCTCCACGAGTTGCCGGTACCGGCTCGGAAAACTATCGCGCAGTGCCTGCAATACCTTGGCACGCTCGGCCGGCGGCATCGACCCCCACGTCTCGGCCGGGTTGGCGTAACGCTTCGCACGGAGTTCACCCTACGCCTGACCGGTACCGCCCGGAAGCGACGAGTCACCCATCGGGCTACCCTGCGAGTTTTTCCCTTGATCCTTGCCGCCGCCCCCACTGCCGCCGCTCTTGCTGCTGCCTGATTGTTCCTTTTCCTTCTGCTCCGCCTCTTCGATCATCCGGTCTAGGATATCAATCACGCGGTCCTGCCGCTTCTGAACCGCCTCGCCGCTGTCGGCCACCCGGAGCCGCCGCTCGCAGAAACTCATCAGGTCCACGACCTCACCAATCTGACCGGGCTGGCGGTTCAACAACTCCACAAGCATCTGCTTGGCTGCAATGGTGAGCCGCTGCGACGCGTCCGGATAGTGCTCAAGAAACGCTTCCAGCGCCTCGGCCGCGTTGGTGTATTGCAGATTGGAAAGCAGGTTGAACCCGAGCAGGAAATGAACCTCCGCGTCGAAGTAACTGAACTGGACGAGTTCATCGGCGCGTGTTAATAGCTTCTGCGTGCGTGCCAGCGCCTCGACCAACCGTTCGCCCTGAACGAGCGCCTTAATCTCATAGGCGGCCGCGTTGATCGAAAGAAACACGTTATCATCTGAAGCGAGACCGCCCATGATCTTCGCGGCTTGCTCGTAGCGATCGTCGTCGTACGCGTCGAGACCCTCTCGAAACGTCTGAGATAGCACCGTGAGCCCTTGCGTCAAGAACTCCTCACCGTCGCAGTCGTCACAATCCGCCCAGGTGCGTTTGATGAGCTCGGACGCCTTCGGTGTCAGCGCCGGGAAATCATCCAGACGCTCAACAAACGCGTCGGCCGGCGTCGGCTGTTGCGTCTGAGCCAGCACCGGCGCAGTAGAGAACGCGACAAGGCACGACACGATCGTGAAACTTTTGTTGGATGTCGTCATCATCACCCTTGCGTCAAGCGCTCTATGGCTACTCAATCTTGTCCCGCATTTCCGTCGCGATGTCGGCGCACTCTTTTTGCCTGGCCGCCAAGGCTTCCAAGCCCTCGTTCGAGGCTCGCTCAGATTCCGTACCGTCGGAAACAGCGTCGGCGATGGCCGCCGTCCGCCGGTTCACGCGGAACTGACTCGCACGAAGCAGCTTAAGCTCAGCGGATTCCGGCAGCAGCGGCTTGTCTTTCCCGTCGTCACCGCTCTTGCCGCCTTCACCGCCATCTTGCTCATTCTCTTGCTGCATTTTCTGAACGGCCTCAAGAAGCTGCTCCAGCGTCTCAACGATTTCACCCTGTATGGCCTGCGTCAGTCGCCCGACGTTGAGATCACCCAGCCGCTTACCGACGAGCGTCATATCCTCGCCAAGCTGTTCCATCACACGCGGGAACACCACCGTCGTCGCGTCCTCTTCCAAAATGTGCAGGCACATCGCCGCAGCATCCGCCAGCTTCTTCTGGTCGGCCGCGAGTTCCGCGACCTGAAGCCGCTCGGCACGTTTGAAATGGTCTCGGCCCAGCGTATCCAACACCGTCGTGCTCTCGTTCACGCCGCGCTGCTTGATGAGCATATCACGAAACCGCGCTTCGAGATCACGAAGCATCTCAGCGCGCTCTTCCTTGCGCAGCGCTTCGAGTTCTTCTTCCAGCGCTTGTTGTGCCTTCTCCAATTCATCGATCGCGCGGTCCTGCTCCGGTGTGGCCTCGTCCGGCTCGTCCTTGTTCAATGACTTGGACGCTTTGTCCATCGCCTTTTTCGCCTGATCGACGCTCTTTTCACCCGGGGATTGCTTCCCAGACTTGCCGTCCTGACTTTCCTGGCTCTCCTGACCCTCTTGGCCTTGCTGCCCTTGTTCGGCGGCCGCGTCCTTTTTCATCTGTTTCGAAAGCGCGTCCGCTTTTTTCGCCAGGGCTTCCTGCGCTTGGGCTTGCGCCTTGGCGTCGGCTTGTTCCTGCAGGGCGCGACGCGCCGCTTCGAGTTTCTCTTTCGCCTCCTGCAACGAGTCCTCGGCCGCCTTCTGCTCAGGCGCAGCGCCCGCCTGGCTTTGCTCCATCCCGGTGCCGGCGTCGGACATTGCCTTCGCCGCTTTTTCCAGGGAATCGGCCGCAGCTTTGGTTTCCGACCGCGCAGACTCCATACCCGGCGTATCTTCAGATTCCTCGCTCGGCTTCATCTCCGACAGCCGCTTCACGTCCTCGGCCAACTGCTTCGTTTCGCGAGACAAATCAGTCTGATCGTTTGCGGCGTCTTTCTTTCCCGCATCGGGTTTCTGCCCCGGTGGTTGCTGGGATAGTTCGCCCTGCCGCTTCTGCGCAGCTTCCACGCGCTGGATCGCATGGTCCAACTGTTCGAGCATCCGCTTGGCCAAGGCGGCCTGCGCAGCCGCATCACGCAACTCTTTCTGCTTCTGCAACATCTGCCCGACCTGCTTTTTGTATTCGCTGAGCCGGTCAAGTTCTTCGCGGCGTGCGTCGTTGTCGCTATCCCGCTCGAGCAGAATGTTCAACACGGCGTCGGCTTGCTCCATCCATTCAAGCTGAAAGTCCGTAGCATCCGTCAGCAACGATGGATCGTTCAGCATCTCCACGATATTGTTCAACTGCTCGTCGAGACCCAGTTCCCCACTCCGCTCCAACGCCCGACCAAGTCGCGCGGCGTTTTCCGGCTCCTTTTCCGATAACTCCTCGCGAAGCCGAAACAGTTGATCCTGAAACCGCTCGAAACGGTCGCGAATCATCTGCTGCTTCCGCGACAACGGCGATGACGCATCTTCCGAGCCATCTTGCCCGAGTGCGCCCGCCGGACCAAAAAAACCTGACACCCCGATCGCCCATAGCCCAAACAGAGAAACCGCCCGGTAGCGCGCACGCCATCGGTAAGACACACGTCCTTGAAATGGTCCGGCGTTATTCATCGAAGATATCCCCGGCTTGATCCTCAATCGCACGCTGCGTTTCCGCTTCCAGTTCGGCTTGCAACCGCAAGATATCGCGGAGCGTGTTCACCGCCTCCTGGTACCCTTCCCATTGTATCATATTCGCCAAGACCTCTCGCATCTGGGCCAAAATCGTCGCTTGTTGTGGGTCTACAAGTGAGGCCGTCTCCGGCGATCCGTCTAGCGACCACCGCCGCACGGTATCGGCGGCCATCACCAGATCACGGCGGGCTAGCTGCGTGAGCGGCTCCACGATACGCCGACCCAAACGCTCCTCGACCACGTGGCTCACGAGTTGATTCACGCGGAGCTCCGCCAGGATTCTCGCGAACTGCTGCCGAACCACGTTGGTCGAACCCGCGATGCTTCTCTGCCGGCGTTCCAGCGGCGCGAGGGCAGCGGCCAGCGCACCCGCCTTTGTCCGATCCGCACGTGACAACACCGTCAGCAGCTCACCGCGAAGTTTTTCCTGAGCCGCCACGAGCCGCTCGAAATCGAGCCGGTACTCCTCCTCGCGCCGCGCCAACTCCGCCAGCAGCTCGTCGCGTGTCACGATGCGAAGTGACGTCTCCGGTGTTTCCGTCTCGTTCGGACCGTTGACATCGTCAAAATCCGTCGCACGTGCAACCAACACCAGCCGCTCACCCGGTACGGGCGCAGCCGCCGATACCGGCCACGATAACTCATGAGAAAATTTGGTGAGACGCGGCGAGAACGTCTCCAGCGGAATCATCGTCGACGCAGCATCTTCCCGAGACAGTTGATACCGTAACGACACTTCCGAAAGACCGTATGCGTCGGTCGCCTCAACCACCAAGGGCAGCACTGCGTCGGCCGTGACCATCTCACCCACGCCCTCCAGCTTGATACGCACGCGCGGCGCTTCATCCTCCATCACTCGAATCGAAAACCGCACCGGCTTTCGGTTCTCAAGACCGTTCGCATCAACGAGACCAAACTCATAGACCACCGTCTCCGCCGGTTGGACCGTCGCGGTCAGCGTTGTCGTGCTGTCGCGCGTGTCGCCTGGCGCGGGCAACGTAGAATCATCCCCAAAAACCGGCACCACGACCTCGCGGCCTGACAACAGCGTGGCCCCAACAACCGGCTGGTTCGTCGTGGCCGAGATGGTCACCGTGCTTCCTTCGAGCACCTGCGCCGCCCGGTGACCGTCACCCAGGTCCACCGGTGTAAGCCCGGTGTAGCTTGGCGGCACGATGCGTAGTGCCGTCGCGACAACGCGCGGTCGTTCCAGCAGCCTCAGCACATACGCTTCCGTACGATCATCCCCACCCACGAGGTAGAACGTGATGTCCTCCTGCGCGTTCTTCAGCGTGAAACGGTAGCGGTAGGAGCCGGCGCTGCCGACGGTGGCCATCGTCTCTCGACCACGACGACCGGAACTCGTCTCAAAGAAAAACTCGACCGATCTCGGCTGCACGCCCTGGGCTCGCGCCTCGATCGACACGTCATCGCCAATCGCAGCGATAAGCTCACGACCCTCCATGTCGAGCACGAGCCGCGTGCGGCGTGGCCACGCTACCTCCTGAAGCAGCACATGCCGCGCAAACCAGAGCCCGGTGATCTCCGGCTTTAGCGCAGTGGCCGCCGCTCCAAACGCCAGCACCGCACAGATCACGGCAATAGCTCGCTTCGCTCGGCTTGGGTTAAGCACGGCACCAAACTCTAGCCCCGCCGCCCGCTGATCAGCCTCTTGGATCACGCGATCCACCAACAACGCCGAGTTTGTCTCTTGGCGTCCCACCTCGCCCGACGAAAACCGTACGGCCGAGATGAGCGACGACGATAGTTGCGGGTAGCGGCGCTCCACAAGGTTGGCCACGTCGGAGACGCCGATCTTTTTGCGAAACGGCTCCACGACCCGTCGGATCAGCAGTCGCAGCGCCCAGGCGACAATCACACCCAACAACGCAGCGCGCATGCTCCACCGCATACCGCGTGAGGCGTAGTCCAACGCCACCTGTACAAGCGCCCCGCAGAGCAAAAACGCGAGCACCCACGCAAAACCCTCGATCAGCACATACCGGCGCAAACGGTGGGCCACGCTGCCCATGCGTGCGAGCAGGCCATCATCCAAAACCGCCCGTTGAGATTGTCCAAGTGTATCCGCCATAAGTTCCGCTTACGGTACGTCTCGCATCAAAGCAACTGTTTCCATTTTCGTACACCCCACTCAAAGCAGAGCAACCCGATCAAAAGCGATAGCACGATCGCGTTATCCCAGAGCGTCGTCGGTCGAGATCGGATCGGAATCTCCGCGTGCAGATCGGGAATAAGCTCGGCTAAGTCTCCCGCCTCATCGATCTCGAAATAACTACCGCTGGCCGATCGTTCCGCCAGCGTCCGCAGGTTGCCACGATCCATCTGCGGGCGCATGATCTCGATGTTTGGACGGCTCACACGCACTTCTCGAAAAACCGCTTCAGGATCGAGACCAGGTGCCGTCGGCAGCGTTACCGTAATCCGATATTGACCCGAATGGCCCGGCACGAAACGCCCCTCATACCAACCCGCGCGATCCGCATCCGGCAGCAGCGTAAACGTGCCGCGCTCACCCAACCTCGAGTAAGTCGCACGCACCTCGTCCCGGCGAAGCGGCTCAAACCTCGCGTCAAATAGCCTGGCCGTCACCGTCACCGCGTCGCCCAGGGAGAACTGATCGCTCTGGGTCATCAGCGTGCCACGTTTGCTACCGCCGAGCAGCTTACTTTCTACCAGGTGCCGTAGCATCTGCACCCAAAACCGATCGAAGATTTCCGTGCCGAACCGACGCCACCGCCACGTGCCGTCAAACCCAAGAAACCCCGTCCGCCCGGCACCGACAAACTGGACCGCCGCGAGTACATGCCCGCCGTCCGCGTTACGCATCGCCGGATCACCATGCCGTATAAGCACGGTAGCCGCCGGTTTCGCGCGGCGCACCGGGTAGTGCCAGTGTATCGAACCCACGCCCTGCCACGCGATCTTGGTCGAGGCGACATCAGCCCCCAACCGTAGGACCGGATGCCCAAACGCCTCCGACGGAATATCCATCGGGTAAGCCTTTAATTGGTAATGCCCGACCCGGTTGAGAATCAGATCCGCCTCCGGGTCTATGGAAACCGGGAGAATATCAACCAACGGCTTGGTCGAAAGCTCGCGCATGAACGCGGCCGTGTGCGGCCGAGCGGCACTCACCAGCAAACCACCCGCGTGCTCCGTCACAAACGTAGCCACGAGCTTACACCACGATTCATCGAACTCCGAAAGATCGGGGTCCATCAGAATAATCAC
>JAJRSR010000297.1 GCA_024278695.1 Planctomycetota bacterium
CCTCGAATCATTGTCTCGTCGATCTTGAAGACCTCTTCCATTCCATCCCGCGATCCAGTACATTCATCCATGATCAGTTTTCCTGTGAAAAAGGATTCCAGTTGCCGTTTTCAACAGGAACGCTGGCCTTTCAATGTGCGTATAATTCCGGACGTTATCGCAAGGATGGAGATGGCGATGAAGAACCGAATGTTTCGTATGATGGGCATTTTGAGTTGTGGGTGTGCGTTTCAGCTCTTGGGGTGCAACAGCCAAGACCTCGCTGATATCCTGATTGCTGGCGTCCGCACGACCGCCGTTGATGTCACGACGTTTGTGGTAGAGTCGAGTGTGGATAGGGCATTTGGCATAGATACGCCATGACCAATTCACAGGGTAGCCGTGGGCAGGAAGTGCGGGAGGCTTGCTCGGGCTGGCGTGGCGTCGAGAAACCCTAGCGGGTACGCTAGTCATAGTGAATCTAAGGCGTTCGGTGGGACATCGACAAACTCGCGAGGGTTAGAGGCATGACCGACAGGCTTGAGGATATGTTCGAGCTGCAATCAGCTTTGAACAAGCGGATTGGTTACGACACCAAAGCACTCCGTGAAAAGTTTGACCCACACCTGGCGGGCACTTGGCTCAATGACTACATCAGCGCGGCCAGCAATGAGTTGGAAGAGCTTCGCGACAGCACGTTCTGGAAACACTGGTGCAGCGAGGCGCAGCATGGGCGGCGTTTTGAGATTCACGATCTTCAGAACGCGCGGGTGGAAGTGATCGACCTGTTGTTCTTTTGGATCAGCATGGCCCAGTGCGTCGGGCTTACGGCCGAGGACGTTCACAACCTGTACCTTCAAAAGCTCGACGTGAACCACCAACGTCAATCGAACGACTACTCCATGAAGTCTAAGGACGAGTCGGATAACAAGTCGATCGGCGTTTAAGTGGATCGGCGTTTGGTTCGGGGCCTGTGCTGGTGTTGTTGCGCTCGCGATGGGTGCCGGGGGGTTGTAGCGTGGCGCGTGCGATTCATGGGCTAGCGGTTGGATAACCGATGGGATACGCCGTCCTTATTGCGTCTGTCGTCGTGCAAGGATTGGCTGCGTTCTCGGCGATGTACATCGCGCTGCTGCGCCCTCGACACGCGTGGTTTTGGGTTGCGGCTGCGGTGACGCTCATGGCCGTGCGCCGCGCGTTTTCGCTGGCGTCGGCGTTCTACGAAAAGCGAAGTATCGATCCGACCGCAGAGGCCATTGCGCTGATCATATCGGTCGTGATGTTCGGGGGGCTGCTGGGCTTGGTGCGGCGGTACCGTCAGCAACAGGTCAAACCTGTGAGGCGGCCACCGAGTATCGGCCCTCGTCGGTTGAGTTCCCTCGCGATCACACTTGGGCTCTTGGGGCTCGTGATGACGCTGGTCGTGGCCGCCTTTGCTTATAGGGCAAGTCGTACGGCCGTGGTCGAGAGCGTCAAGGCGAATATGATGAGCGTTGTACGCTCACTTCGTGATTTGGCCTTGGCAAATGTGGACGCTACGGACCAGCCGCGTGCTGCGCTGGATGAAGTGTGCGATCGCTGGAAGACTTTAGCGCGCGACGAACCTTCTGGGTATCTTTGCATCGTTCGAGCTGACGGCGAGGTGGTGTTGAATGCGGCCACACCGCAAAGCGTGGGGCGAAATGTCGCTTCACGAAAGATTCGCGTGGGCAGGAACCGAGTCGTTTCTTTCGGAGAACTGGGCCGCAAGCCGGAGGAACTAGCTGGCACGTATGCTGGACTGGATGGCTCGCATAGCCTGATTGCCGTGGTTCCTGCCCCGGAACTCGACGCGATGATCTGTTTGCATGTCCCGGTTGGTGGTGTGGATGCCGAGGTTTTCTCCGGGTCGCTACCGTGGGCCGTGGGGCTGGGGCTGGCGACGCTCGTGCTCCTACCGCTATCGCTCCTCTTGTTACACCGGGCATACGCCGTGTCGCAGGACGAACTCGCGGTGAGCCATCTTGAGTTGTCCGGACGCGAGGATCGCCTTCGCCAGATTATCCGAAACATGCCCGTGATGATGGATGCCCTCGATGATGATGGCAATCTGGTTGCGTGGAATCGCGAGTGTGAACGCGTCACAGGTTACATGGCCGATGAGGTCATCCAGAATCCGAAGGTGTGGGAAGAACTCTATCCAGAGGGAGAATACCGCGAACGCATGTTTCGGGCTTGGCGGGATCGGCCTGAAGACTACCGCGATTGGGAGTGGAACCTGACCTGCCGCGACGGCACGGTCAAGAGGATCGCTTGGTCGAATTGTTCTATGGAGTTTCCGATCAGTGGTTGGTCGAGTTGGAGCATCGGTGTGGATGTGACCCAGCGCAAGGACGCCGAACTGAAAGCCAGGCAGGCCTTGGCCCAGCTTTCCCGGGTGGCGCGGGCTAACAGTCTCGGTGAAATGGCAACCGGTATTGCCCACGAGCTCAATCAGCCGCTCACAGCTATCTCGAACTATGCCCAAGGCGGGTTGAGGCGTATGAGGGGCGAAGATTATGACTCAACCGAAATAGCCACTGCGATGGATCGTATTGCGGCGCAGGCACATCGGGCCGGTGATATCATCAAGCGGCTGCGCGGATTTGTGGCGGGGAGCAACCACGAACGTGTGCCGAGCGACCTGAACGAAATGGCTCGGGCCGTCGTGGGAATCCTTGAGCCGGAAACCAAGATGCACAGGGTTGAGATTTTTCTTGACTTGGCGACATCATTGCCGAAAATAACCATTGATCGATTACAGATTCAACAGGTTTTGGTCAACCTTGTCCAGAACGGGATCGACGCGATTGGGGTCGAGTCAACTGGGCTTCGGCGCGTCGAGGTAGCGACATCGGTGGCAGATGATGGCATGATTAAAACAACGGTTCGCGATTACGGGTGCGGGCTTTCGGAGGAGTCGCTACAGTTCGCACTTGACCCATTCTTTACCACCAAGGCGGATAGTCTTGGAATGGGTTTGTCGATCAGCCGATCCATCGTTGAGGCTCATCAGGGTGAGTTGGCGGTGGACTCCAGTTGTCGTCATGGGGCGAGGTTCTATTTCACACTTCCAGCAAAAGAAGGGATGAAAAAGCATGGAGCCTGAACCGACCGTATTCCTTGTTGACGATGATCCAGCGATGTTGGACTCCCTTCGGTGGCTTGTGGAGTCGATCGGGCTCAGGGTTGAGGTGTTTACATCGGCTGCGGCGTTTCTGGCCGCCTACACAACGGACCGCCACGGCTGTCTTGTGGTCGATGTTCGCATGCCGGGGATGAGTGGTCTTGAACTTCAGGAGCAGCTCGTCGCAGAGCGGGTGACCATCCCGACTGTTGTTATTTCCGGACACGGTGACGTACCGATTGCGGTTCGAGCGATGCGTGCGGGGGCTGTTGATTTCATTGAGAAGCCCTTTAGCGACCATGTGATCTTGGATCGGATTCAGGCTGCCGTGAAAAAGGATCAGACGCTGCGGGAGCTGCGGCTGCGTCGCATGAAATTGGAAGAACTTTTCGCTCGGCTCACACCGCGTGAAAGCGAGGTCATGGGGCATGTCGTGCAAGGCAAGCCCAACAAAGAGGTGGCTGCAGTCTTGAACCGCAGCGAAAAGACAGTTGAGTTTCACCGGGCTCAGGTCATGCGCAAGATGGACGTCGCTTCGTTCGCGGAACTCGTACGGCTTGTCCATGAGCGTAATGCTTTTGAAGAGGCTGACGCGTAGGGGGGCGTTCAAGGTCCGTGCTATGAACGCGGGCAAACGCCGCAAGCCGTATCCTTCGGATCGTCGCAAGTCCGATCCTGCGGCGTTTGTCCATGCCGCCCATCCGGCAATTCAGTCAGGCACCCGCAAACGGTTGCCTACCCGTGCCGTCCGTTGGTTCTTTTCTGCTTTTGGATACCCTACAGGTTGCTGTTTACGGGAGTCGCAACCGAAAAGTCACCTCGATCAGATGGCATTGACGCGACCCTGTAGTATGGGGAGGGCGATACCATCTGCAACGCCGGTTGTGCAGTCGCCTATGGTTGAACCGTGGGTACGCGTCGATGTGACCCGGTCAATCCGGACTGTCACCATAGCCCCGACTTCCAGATCGGGCGCTGTCGTGGCCGCTTGTTCTATGCGAGGTGTTGCGTGAATCTCGAAGTATCGGTCGCTACGGCCGAAGAACATAGGTTCGGACGGATCATCGCCGTGCAAGAGCCATGACTGCACGATGACCCGTTCCTGGTGCCCAACGAATTGCCGGCGAAATGTTGTTGACAACTCTAGTTCCAACTC
>JAJRSR010000298.1 GCA_024278695.1 Planctomycetota bacterium
GCGTTTTCTATGGCTCGGCGGATTTTGGCGTGGGTGGTTTCGGGCTCGGGGATGGATTCCCAGAGTCGCGGATGGTCGCCGGGGTGTTTGCTGACAAACGTGATCGTGCCGATGTTCAAAGCCTTTTCCGGCACCGTCGTGCCGACGTAGGTGTTGCGAATATCCACGAGCGGGCACGAGCTGATACGCGGGGATCGAGCACCGCGCACGTCAAGAACACGACGGTTCGTAAGCACGTACCACGTCGCGACCCACCGCACGATGGCTACCGCCAAGCGTACCAAGCCTGCAACCAACACCGCCTGCGCCGACGCCACCGTAGACAAACCGGGCAACGTGGCCGAGAACATCGTGATCCCGACCGCGAAAACACTCGTCATGATGAGCCACGGCATCGACTCGATCAACGGACGCCACATGGATGGCTTGATCGCCAGCAACACAATCTCACCACCGTCGATCACGCCGCCGGGAAGCTGCGACCACTCGCTCGGAAGCTCTGCGGCACGCGGCGGGGAATCAGAAGCTGCGGCCGCCGCAGACAAGACCGGCTTATGAAAGAATGAAGTTGTCGCGATGCGGTACGTCATGATGTCAGCGTCACACAAACAACCGTAATCCAAACGACCCTTGCCCTAGCCCTCTCGCCGTGAGCCAAGTTCGGCGATGTAGGGCAGGTTCCTGTATTGCCCGTCATAGTCGAGTCCATAGCCGACGACGAACACGTCTTCCACGTCAAAGCCGACAAAATCAACCGAGACGTCAGCCGGTGCCTTTCCGGGCTTTCGAAGCAAGACGACCGTCTTCAAACTTCGCGGGTTCTGCTCCAGAAGCCGCGTCTGCACGAGGCGAAGCGTCCCACCGGTATCTAAGATATCATCGACAATTAGGACGTCTCGGTCGCGAAGTTCCGGTAAAGATATGGCTCCCGCAACGGCAAGCCCAGGGGTGGTCACCGGCCCCGCATAGCTGGAAACGGCGATATACCCGATTTCCAGGCGGCACGGGAGCTGACGTATCAGGTCGGCCAGAAACACAACGGCCCCGGTCATCACGGTCACCACCGTCAACCCGGACGCCGCTGGGGCATAGGCGGATTCGATTTCAGCGGCCAACGACGTGACACGCTCTGCCAGCGCGGCCTCGGAGATGAGCACCCTGTCGATGTCGCCTACCATCGATTCTGCATCCGACTCGCGAGCCCAAAGCCCGCCCACAACCGAAACCGCACCTACTTGATCGCCACGGGCTGCGCGGAGACGTTGTCCAACATGCGCTGCAACGCGACAATCGCCGAGCGCCGCACCTCAGGCTCGACCTTGATCTGATTCGGCACGCGCCCTGCCGCAAGCTCATCCAACGACCAGAGCAGGTGCCTGTTGTCGATCCGGTACATCGTCGTGCAAAGACACTGAATCCCCGCGAGCGAGCGAACCGATTGGTCCGGATGATCTTGGGCGAGACGGTTGACCAGATGGATCTCCGTGCCGATGGCCCATCGTGATCCGGCTGGTGCCTCGCGCACGGTCTTGATAATGAACTCCGTGCTGCCAGCCATGTCCGCACTTTGCACGACCTCCCAGCTACACTCGGGGTGTACGATCAACTTACAATCCGAATCGGCTTCGCGAATCTCGTCACACTGCTGCGGCGTGAACAGCGCATGAACGCTGCAATGCCCTTTCCACAAAAACACCTTGGCCGAGTCAACCTGCGCCGGCGTCAGACCACCGCCGGGCAAGAGCGGGTCGTACACCACCATCGCATCCAACGGGATGCCCATCGCATACGCGGCGTTTCTCCCGAGATGTTGGTCAGGAAGAAAAATCACCTTCTCGCCCTGATCGAACGCCCATTCGAGCACCTTGCCGGCGTTGCTAGAAGTGCAGCACGCGCCGCCATGCGCGCCGCAAAACGCCTTGATGGATGCGGCCGAGTTCACATAGGTGATCGGCACGAGCGACTGCCCGCGATCCTGAACGATGTAGTCCCAGGCATCTTCGATCTGATCCAGCTCGGCCATGTCGGCCATGCTGCAACCGGCAGAGAGGTCCGGCAGCACGACCTTCACATGATCGTCGGTCAAGATATCCGCGGACTCAGCCATGAAGTGGACACCGCAGAACACGATGAACGCTGCGCCAGATTGCTGACCGCCAATCTGTGAGAGCTTGAGGCTGTCGCCCGTGAAGTCCGCAAACTGAATCACCTCGTCCTGCTGGTAATGGTGACCAAGAATGACGAGTCGGTCGCCTAGCTCGGCCTTGCGCGCCCGGATGCCACGCTCGATCTCGGCCTCGCTCATCGCGTGGTATTTAGGGAGTAGTGGTGGTTGGAAGAGCATACGCACAGACTCAGCGACGACCCCAGAAAAACAGCGCACCGCGACGGAACGCCTCTGACCGATTGTACGCCGCGAAGGCCTACGGGGCAAAGACCCGAGCCACGAACCCCTGGCTGGGTGCATGACGGAAACGGCGAGTGGATGGCAAGGACCTATTGAACCGGCATCGACTGGGTATACGCACCGATGTCCGACGCTCGGATGATATCCCACTGAAGAATCTCGGTGCCGAGCATCCCTGACCCGGGGTGTCCATAGCGTGCCTTATGCAAGAACTCCCACGGGTTGGCCACGGCCACCGTGCCGACGTATTCGGGGTCAGCGGGCGTTCCAAAGTTCACCTGCGTCCCATCCTCACCGTGACAGTTGAAGCACGCCCGACCGTACCAGACGCTACCGAGGGGGCTGCTGCCATAGAACACCCCCCCAGAATCAATGTGGCTGTCCGTATCCACCTGCCCGGTGAGCACAAACTTGACGGCATCCCAGACGTCTTCGTCGGTCAGACCGGTGAGCGCCGCCGTGTACGCATGGTCGGCCGGATCACGAAGCAGGTTGAAGATTTCTGTTGGGGTTTTCGTCGTGCCGAACACACCGGCGATACCCGTGCGGTGGCTACCGCCGCCGTACACACCATCAACACCCTTGTAGTCCCACCCGTGGCACTCCTTGCACCGCCACGTGGCTGACCCGGTACGCGTATTCGACACGGTGTCCGGTCGCGAAGCCCAGAGTGGATGATCGGTCGTCGGCGTGGGCACGCGGGCCTCGGCCCACCATTTGTCGTAGAGCTTCGCACCACGCACGGCATCGGCCAGTACAAACGCGGGCGGATCGATCGCCGTCGGACCGAGCAACACGCCGAACATCGCACCGTAATCACTTATCGCCACGAGCGCATCAGCGTCGTCATCGACAAAGGCGCAGGCCGAAGGCAAGCCGACCGCAGCGCCGAAGCACTGCTGTAGGGTTGCGAAGTCGCGAAGGTCAACGTCCGTATCGCCGTCGGCATCACCCGTTACGGCGAACTGAGCGATGGCATAGTTTGCGTAAAAGTGCTCACCCTCCGGTCCCGTGGGAAGGTTGGAAGCATTCCCAACACCAAAGATCGTCACATCGCCGAAGTCAGCGCTCGGCGCAACCCACTGCACGTTAAACGTGTAGGAACCACCATTCGCAGCCCAAACATCGTGCGATGTCTCGTGTCCGACCAAGGTGTGCGTGATATAATTGGGGTCGCCGTCGGCGAATTGTGTGTTCGTAGGGTCACTAACGACAAACGTGCCGACATGCCCGGCTCCGGTTTCCGCGCTAACCTCAAACCCAGCGCCAACTTGGTCCACGTCGAAGACACGCACGCTGAGGTCGTAGGTTCGCCCGGGCAGATACCGCCGCGGCGCACCGAGAACCTCCACACCACCGATACCCACTTCGAACACGTGGCACACCGTGCAGTTACTGGCGTTGTTCGCAGGTCCGTTGGTCAAACCCGAGTTCGCACCCGAAGAAAATGCCAATACCAACGCCGGCAGCACCAGCGCAGTTGAAACCAACACAGCTACAGCGACATCACGAAACTTTTGCACGACAACCTCCCCCGCCTGCGGCACGCTCAGAAAGGACGCGCCATGTCCACCGGCCCGCATCGATCACGGCAGACTCCCCACCACTGCCGTATCTTAGTCGTCCGATCCGGCTGTTTCAAACCCAGGACGCCACGTCCGATACGATACGAAAGCCCCAGAAAAAACCCCGACGCCCTCTCAATCCGGGCCCAACGGCGCAAGAAGTGGAAAAACTAGGCTGCGACGAACCAACATGGCTCCCGCTAGTCTCGCGGAAGGGCCTTGAAAGCGTCGTCCGCGCCGACCAAAACCAGTACGTCGCCGTCGTTGATGGTGGTGGTCGCAGAAGGCACGATCGTGGTGCGGCGGGCCTTCTGCTCCAAGTCGGCGTCCGCACCACCGGCCGTACGCTCGATGGCGATGAGGTTGACCCCGAACGCGCTACGAAGTTTGAGCTCGATCAGCGTCTTGCCGACGAAGGCCACCGGAACGGGCAAACTAATCAGACTGTACCCCTCGCCCAGCTCGACATATTGCCCGAGCACCGGCAACTGCAATCGGTGCCCCCAGCGGACGGCCGACTCTTCCTCCGGCGACGCAATCTCGTGAGCGCCGATCGAACGAAGGATGCGCGCCTGGATCGCGTTCTCCGCACGGGCGACGATGTAGGGAACCCCAAACCCCTTCAGCACGGCCACGGTCACGGCACTCGCCTCAAAATCCTCACCAATGCCTACGATCGCCGCATCAACCTCCGCCACGCCTTGTGATCGCATCGCCTCTTCGTCGGTGCTGTCCAGCTTGACGGCAAGCGTCACGAGATCGCGCAGGGATTCAACCGGCTTCGCGTGGCGGTCTATGGCGATGACTTCCGCACCGGCCGCCGAGAGCGCACGCGCCAACCCCGCGCCGAAACGCCCCAAACCAATCACTGCGAACTTTTGCATGATTCATCCATCCCTGCGATGCCGCATTAGCCTATGATAACCGCCTCGGTCGGGTATTCGTAGCGAAGCGTGCGCGGCGTTCCGGCCATCGCGACCAATACCGTCAGTGGGCCAAGCCGACCGGCGAGCATCGTCAGCATGATGACCAGGCGTCCCCAGCCCGTCAACTCCGGCGTCAACCCGGCTGATAAGCCGACCGTGCCAGCCGCTGACACTGACTCAAACAACCCCACGCGAAGCGTCACACCTTCCGTAAAACAAAGCAGCAGCGTCACCACGCTAATCAGAGCGGCCATCACGACAAACAGAGCGCCGCTGCGCCGCACGATAACCTCCGGAATGCGCCGACCAAAGACTTCCACATGCTGACGCCCGCGCAGCGTGGCCCAGACGCCGAGCGCCATCACCGCGAGGCTGGCCGTCTTCACGCCGCCCGCGGTAGAACCGGGTGACCCACCGATAAACATCAGCAGCGCAGCCAACATGTGCGACGCCGGCGTAAGCGATTCGGAATCCATCGCCACCGTGTTGAAACCCGCAGTCCGGCATGTCACCGAAAGAAACGCAGCATCGAATAACCGCTCCGGAAAACCCGCCAAGCCCATCGCATCAGCCGAGCCGTCCGAAAGGACCGACACGCCACCGGAAAAAGTCTCAAACACGAGAAACATACCCGTAGGCACAACCACGAGCCACGCACTGGCCACCAAGACCACGTGCGAGTGCAACGACAAGACCCGCTTGCGCGGTGCCGCACCAAGCTGAACACCGGTGCGTCCGTGCCAGACAGCCTCAGACCATTCGCGGAGCCCGTGCCAAAGATCGCGAAGCACGGGAAACCCGAGCCCGCCGACGACAATCAAAGGCATGATACCAAAGTAAACGGGCCAAGCCCGCCGAAACGCGATCAGGCTATCTGACTGGAGCGAAAACCCTGCGTTACAAAACGCGCTCACCGAATGAAACACAGAAAAAAAGAGCCGCTCTCCGGCACTCGACACGCCCTCGAACATCGGCCAAAGCACCACAGCACCAACGACCTCGATCGCGAGCGTGGACAATACGATGAAGGTGACGAGCCCGCGCATCTCACCGAGCGTGTTGTGGCTCGTCTCATCTTGCAGCACCAACGAATGCCGAAGCGAGAGCTGCCGACCCGCGAGGATGCCCAGCACGCTACCGATCACCATGATCCCCAACCCGCCGAGCTGAATCATGATCAGAATGATGGCTTGCCCGAACAGGGTAAAGTCCGTGGCCGTGTCGTAAACGGCGAGCCCGGTCACGCATGTCGCGCTGGTGGCCGTGAACGCACAGTTAAGCAGGTGCCGGAACAGGGAAAAACCGTCGGCCTGCCAGAGCTCGAGGGATGTCGCACGGGGTAGCGCTAACGCCAGCGTGCCGATAGCGATGAGCATCACAAACGCAGAGACGACGAACCGCGTCGGCTGGAGCACCCGCTGCGATAGCAACAGGTTAAGCTGCACCGCCTTGACCACAACCCGCACACCCAGCGCCACCTGTAGCGTAGCCACATACACCGCCGAAACCGCGACGAAGGGTGCGGCTGAAAACTCCAAACCAAGCAGCACCACCACTCCGGCACCGGCGAGGATAACACCG
Source organism: Planctomycetota bacterium (assembly GCA_024278695.1). Lineage (GTDB taxonomy): Bacteria > Planctomycetota > Phycisphaerae > UBA1845 > UBA1845 > JAJRSP01. Next base: position 6,480 of record JAJRSR010000298.1, read on the forward strand.
TCAAGCCAAAGCCCACGAAGGGCTACCCATCGACGCGGTGCATGGCAAACATGAAGCAAGCGGCACGTCGCATAGAGCCCCACGGCCAATAGCTGTATGCAATGAAGGAGCGCCACCGGCACGGGCGAGACGTAGAAGCCAAACTCCAGCGCCAACGAGACAATCGCGACGACACCCAGCGGAAACACCCCGCGCTCGAGCAGGTGCCGAAAGCTGCGCGGCGCACCAACCTCGATCGGTACGGCACCAGCCGATCCCCGAAAAGGCATTACGACAGCACCAGATTGAATTGACTACGCCACATCAACAAGGCCCATTACCTCGCCATATTGTTCCATCACAGCCTGCCGCAGTGCCGCGTGCTGGTCGTCTCGCAGCTTCGGGTCTGCTCGTAGTATTTGCTGCGCGTCGTCCCGCGCCTGCTCCAGCAGATCAAAGTCAGTGGTCAGATCAGCTATCTTGAATGTCGGCATACCATGCTGCTGCGTGCCGAGAAGTTCACCGGGACCGCGAAGCCGAAGGTCCTCATCCGCGATGCGAAAACCATCCAACGTCTCACACAAAATGCGCAGCCGTGCGTTGGCTTCGGCCGCTTCCGAATCCGACATCAGTAGACAATAGGATTTCTTGCCGCCGCGTCCAATACGCCCACGGAGTTGGTGAAGCTGTGACAGCCCAAACCGCTCGGCGTGCTCGACCACCATGACCGTCGCATCGGGCACATCAACCCCCACCTCGATCACCGTCGTCGCCACGAGCACGCGCGTGGTGCCACTACGAAAACGCTCCATAACCGTTCGCTTTTCACCAGCGGTCATGCGACCATGCAGCAATTCCACCGCACAATCACGCAGTACGGACTTCCGCAGCCGCTCCACCTCGGTCGTTGCGGCGCGAAGCGGTAATGCCTCCGACTCCTCCACCAAGGGGTACACGACGTACACCTGCGCCCCGCTATCGATACGCCGGCGAACAAACTGCCAGGCGGCCGCACTGTTCTCCGGGACGACCAATTTGGTGACTACGGGTTGGCGACCGGGCGGCGCACCGTGGATCGTGGACACGTCCAGCTCACCAAACGCGGCCATCATTAGCGTACGCGGGATCGGTGTGGCCGTTAGCAGCAGCGCATGCGGCGCGGCCCCCTTCTTGCGAAGCGCCGCCCGCTGACCCACGCCAAACCGATGCTGCTCATCAATCACGACCAACGCCAGATCACGAAAACGCACCATCGGCTCAAGCAACGCGTGCGTCCCCACGATAAGGTCAATCTCACCACGCTTCAGTGCCGGCAGGATCCGCGAGCGATCGGCCGCAGACGTTGAACCCGAGAGATGCGCAAGACGAACCCGGCTCCCCGCAAGATACTGCGCCACCTTGTCCCGGTGCTGCGCTGCTAACACCTCGGTCGGTGCCAGGATCGCCACCTGCATTCGACCCGCGATCACCGCCAGCGCCGCATAAACCGCAACGGCCGTCTTCCCCGCACCAACGTCGGCCTGCAACATGCGGTTCATCGGCCGGCTTCGCGCCAAGTCAGCGGCAATCTCCGCTACCGCACCATCCTGGCCGGGCGTCAACGTAAACGGCAGGCGTTTGCGAATCCGGTCATCGAGCGTCTCACTAACCGTGATGCACGCGGCGTCACGCTCGGGCTGTTGCTGCCGCACGATCTGCACGGCCACCTGACACAAGAGAAACTCATCATACGCCAAGCGCCGCCGAGCCACCGGCACATGCTCCAACGACGTGGGCTGATGGCAAACCAGAAAAGCCCCGGCCCGCGGCGGTAGCGAACGCGATTGCGTGATTGCTACAGGCACGAAATCCGAAACCGACGCGACGGCATCATCAAGAACCGAGGCAACGACCTTGGCGATTTGTTTGGACGGCAGCAACGCCGACCCCGAATAGACCGGCTCAAACCGCTCGCAATCACCGGCGAAGGGATCGTCATCCTCTTCAAACACGAGAAGCTGCGGATTGGTGAACGAAGCGCGGTCGCGCTTCACGTCCACCTTGCCCGTGATGCGAATAACGCTGCCGTGGTGGAGTTTGTCGGCGAGATACGGTGCATTGAACCAACGCACCTGACAGGTGCCGGAACCATCCATGAGCTCAGCGGTGATGCTCTGCTTGGAGAATGCCCGATTGCCGCGCACGCGTCGCAGCTCACCGACAACGGTGGCCGTCTCTTCCAGTTGGAGATCACCGATAGCCTTCGACCGCGGGATGGTCTGGTAACGAAACGGAATGTGCTCGAGCAGATCACCAACCGTGGTCACGCCGAGCTTGCCGAACTCAATGGCACGCACCGGGCCAACACCGCGCAAAAACTGCACCGGGGTCGCAAGCGTCAGATGGCTTGTCATCGGCACCATCCCACGTCGCACCACGCACCCACACCGCAGACCGGTGAGCAATAAAATGCCACACAGGCGTAGGCCAGCCGCGTCACACCCTCGCGGAAGGTCGCTAGGGAATCAGTAAACGCTGCCCGATGCGGATTCGGTTCGGGTCGCCAATATCGCCGCGGTTGGCTTCGTAGATATCTTTCCATCGACGATGGTCACCGTAGTAGGTACGCGCTATCCCGTACAACGTATCTCGCTTTGATACGGTGTGGTAGCGGGCCATGGTAGAATCCATCGGCATCGATTGATCCACAACCACCTCGGGCGGCGCATAGGCAGCCTCCAACGCAACGGGTTGAGTATAGACCGGATAGGTGGTCGGCTCGTAGGTCGGCTCATAGGTCGCCGCGTCCGTCGTTGCCTGATACGGATCGGCCCCACCAACATAAGATGAACTCCCGGCCTCGTTGCTCTTACAACCAACGATTAGCACCGTCACAGCGCAAAGAAAAAGATATGTCGCGATCCGTCGCATCGGCTGACCTCCTTGTCGTCTGACCAAACTATGTAAACTACCTGCCCTAATCGTAATCTGGACAAGCTCGATGTCAATCAAAACATTTCTTATGAAACTCGATAATCGCCAGGCCGCCGAATCACCAAGCCGCTGACGCAACAGCTCCCAGTGGGAAGCGAACATTGAAGTACCACCGAGACGGTGATATCTTCTCCCAACGTCAGCCCCGCGAAGCGGCTACCCGATCCATTTCCGCAAAAATAGCGTCCCAGGAAGGTCGCGAGCGAATCAGCATCGGAAACACCTGCTGAACGACGCCCTCCTTGTCGATCAGGTAGGCCGTCGTCCGATGGTAACGTTTGGTTGCCTTTCGGTTGAGGTCGGCCACCACATCAAAACGCGGGCTCGGTTTGATCTTTTCGGGCAACCCGCCATGTGATTTCAAATCTTTATCTTCCTGTGAAATGGCTATGACCACGGCGTCGCGTTTCTCGATTTCGTCATACTGCTTCTGCAATTGAACCAATTGCGCAAGGCAGGACGGTCACCAGAAAGCGCGGTACGTCGTGACAATCACGCTTTTCTTGCCGCGAAAGTCGGAGAGCGTCACCTTAGAGCCGTCAGCCTTTGGCAACGTGAAATCCGGTGCCTCATCACCGATCTGGAGCATGTCATCACCGCCCCAGGAGGAAGCCGCTGCGGATACCGGCTTTCCTTCGGCACCAGCTTCGAGGGCAAGTTCGAGCCGACGCCGAATAAAGAACTCCCCATCAGTGCCGCGCACATACGCGAGCAGGTTCAAGAACACGCGATCGGTACGCGCCGGTGTCTTCGTCATGCGAAAACCGATGCGCGTCGTAGGCTCTTCGATAAGACGTTCGAACGGTGCTTGCAGGAATTCGTTTTCGGCCTGTTGCCGGTAGCTCCTCAAGACCTTGCCGGAGAGACGCACGCTCTTGGGCACGTCGATCTGCAAGATCGGCGCTGGCACACCAGCATCCGAAGCGGACTGCCCATCTTTGAACGACACCTCCAAAACGATCTCATACTTTCCGCCGCGTTTCACCTCCTCCGCGTCAATTCTCGCAGAGAAGCTGACCACGTCCTCCGGCCCCCCCAACGCCATCAGTGGCAACAGCATACCGATCATTGAACCCATCATGGCGTTGGCTCCTAAGTCTGTTGATCTCGTACGAGCGAGGCCCTCATCGCCCGCCACCGTAGGATATGCCCCCAGTGTAAGGCGATACGCCGGAGCCATCGAGTGGGAACAAGGCGGTTACGCCTAATACTTGGTAAGAGTTTGTCAGGGCCAAACACCTACTTTCCCGGAACTTGATTCCCATAACAACGGGCAGTGCGCGGCATCAGGTAGACACTGAAAGAGCTACACCGCCCCGGTTCAGCGTCTCCGAAATAACGCCGATGCGCCTGTTGGAGCCGCCGAAAGCCGCCACCGTTACCGGACGTCCATCGAACAGGACTGCATGCAACAGACGATACCAACCGAACTGCTGAAGCCGGGGATCAGCCTACCCGGCACAATCTGCGATCGCACGGGTGCCGTCCTGATCGAACGCGGGGTCGAACTCACGGAAGCGCATGTGCTTCTCCTTGAGTCCCTAACACCGGAGGATCTTGTCGGCGATGCGGATTGGCCGGCGGACATGCTCCGCCCGATGCCGCAGTTCGTCGATGCGCGCATTGCCACCACGACAGAACCCGAACCGACGGAGAACAAGTCAAAGCCGATCAAGCCGCCTGAACTGATCGAGGTCGAATCGCTCCGACCCGGCATGCGGCTGGCGCAAGACCTCTTCGAACAATCTGGTCTGCTGCTACTGGCCGCAGGGATGCGAATCACCGCACGGTTCCTGCAACTGCTTCAAAAACGCAGAATCAAGGTGCTTCGGATTGGAACCCCGGACGACACTGCACCACCTTCGGAAGAACACGAGACCGAACCGTCCCCCGCACCGCTTTCGACCGCAGAAGCCGACCGTGTGGCCGAGACGAACAGGATTGTCGCTGACGAACTCCGGATGGCACCGACGATCCATCCGGTACGCGCGTGGCGGCGACCGCGCCTTCCGATTTCAGAGTTGCGGCAAGAGGCGGCCAAGGGACTCGAACGCCACGCCAAGGTCAGTTCTTCCATCGCCGACGCCTCGGAAACGCTCCTTGTTGGTGGACGCGTCTCAGCGAAGAGTCTGGGCGGCACCGTCAAATCGTTCGTCGATATGGTCACGATCGACTTCGACATTCTGCCGCTGATTGTAAGCATGCAACGTACCGAAGACGAATACCTCTTCGATCACTGCGCCAATGTCAGCATGATCGCGCTTTCCATCGGTGCCCAACTCGGGCTCAACCATGACCAACTCATGGAGGTCGCGCTCGGCGGATTGCTTCAGGACATCGGAATGCTTCGCGTGCCCGGCAATATCCGACTAGCCCCGCGAACGCTTACCGCTGAAGAACGCATCGAGATCGAACGGCACCCGCTTCACACGTTGGAAATGCTCGAACGGGTTCCCGGGCTCCCCCCGTCGTCAAGAGTCATCGGCTACCAGGCGCATGAGCGCTGCGACGGCAGCGGCTACCCGCGCGGCAGCAGTTGCGGAAAGATTCACCCGCTCGCGTCCATCGTTTCCGTGGCCGACGCCTTCGCGGCGATGACACGCCCACGCCCGCACCGGCAAGCACTGATGCCCTACGAGGCGGCCAAGAAAATCTTGATCGAAGGCAACGCCAACCGGTTCGATCTCGATATCGTCCGCGCTTTTCTCAACACGGTATCACTGTTTCCGATTGGCAGTGCCGTAGAGTTGCACAACGGCGTGCAGGCCAGGGTGCTCCGCGCTAACGTCGATCAGCACACGAGGCCCATCGTGGAGATTCTGGACGATGAGGGCACCACGACGGGGGAAGTCATCGACCTTTCAGAAGACGCAAGCCTCACCGTGGTCCGTGCCCATCCGTACGCCCAACTCCACGAAAACGCCGCCCCAACACAAGCCCAATAGCCTCTGAAGAGCGACGATCGTAATTCCGACAATCCGACCTGTGCGCGAGCGACGCGCAGATCGCTACAATCCCACGTTGATGATAAGGCCTTCAACTGCCACATTGCCATTATCCGGCGCAACCACCTGCACACACATGGCCAGGCTTCCGGCATTCAGCATTTCTATCGTCATCGACTGGAGTGTGACAGTGGGTGGCTCAACGCTGATCCCTCGACCCGTATCGTCAATCGCCACAAGAAACGGGCCATACTCATCCCGCGCGCCACCCGTACAGACGGTTTCCTCGTCTCCCGGTGCCGCGGCCCATAGCGTGATTTCGCAAGCACCACTCGTACACACGGCGTCACACGTCGTACCATCAAGCCCGGCATCTTCGCACGCCATCTGACAATCCTCTACAACCTGCTGCGCCACGGTCGACACCTTACTCCCGACGGCACTTGCGGCAAGTGAAATAACGCCGGGGTCCAGCTCGATCGAACCCCGACCTACAGAAAGGTTGTCAGACGTCTCAAACGTAATAAGGCCTGAAGTCCGTGACGGCGTTCCGGAGGTCACGGCAATCTGTAGAAAGGCACCAACCAACGGCACCACCACAGCGACCGTCGGTAGCACCGCCGTTAACGCACAGCCCCCAAGAGAAACAGGCAACAGCAACGAGAGAATCCCAACAGACTTTTTCTTCGAACACATGGGCAGACTCCTTACATCTTGGACATGCCCGAGACCCGAATCCCGGCACGGCATAAACAAACGGCCACCCCTACCAAGGGACGACCGCTTGAATCGTACTGCACGATTGCGAAAACTCCTAGTCTCCGCATATGTTCGGAAACGCTACGGGCAAACGCGAGGGCCATCGTAAGTGTAGGGGTCACCGAGGAAACCCTGCACCGTCGCCGAGATATCCACAAAGTTCACGTCACCGCTTAGGTCAATCATGTTCGGGGTGAGCTTCATTCGTGCCTTGCTCTGTGTGGGGTCGCCCAGGAACTTCGCCACACACGCGGAAATATCATTGAAGTCTACCGGCAACGTGACACCTGGATCGCCGGCAAAGGGTGCGACCACGTCGCCCCAATAGGCCGTCGGCAACACTAACGGTGACGAGTAGGCAGGCTCAAGATCCAAAAAGGCCGAGCAGTCAGTGTGAATCTCTTGAACATCGTAGACCGAATGCGGCATGATCTCCGGACCATAGATATTAATTTGACCCACCGCACCCCAGTCGCGGAAATCAGGCGTACACTGGAGCTCCGCGCCCATGATCGTACCAGCTTCGACCGGCATCTCGGGGTACTCGACCGGTGCACCGACCCACATGGTCTGCCCTTCAAAACCGGAATAATCCGGCGTGCCCGGAGGCACCGGGTCCGGAGGGTTGAGAAGCGACGTCATCTTAACACGAATGGCCGTGAGCTGCCCAGAATTGCCACCGGTGACCGTCAGGAATCGATTGTTGGCCACACCGCTGACATCCGCAACCGGCGGTGCCGGGATCGGACAACCCAACCCGGCAGTGTTCGGACCGTCCGTAATACCGGTCAACACCTCCGGCGAACCCGCCTCAAACATGCCAAGCGTCACTGTCGCATCGATCGGATCAGCATCAATATCAAACCGGAAGTTGTACATGGTCCCCCAACGCAGCGGGTTATCGACCGTGCTCCAAGTGATTGACCCCGGCTCAATCGTAACCGTCCAAGGATCATTCGAAAACGGCTCACCGTGCGAACGCACCGCAGAGAACTCAACATTTTCGATGGTCGCGGTTAGAGACGTCGGAATGGAAAACGACTGAACTTTGCGATGCATGTCGAAGTTATAGAGGGCGTATTCGTAATGCCACATGCCGCCGCCCAGGTCCGTCGGCTTGGACGCAAGAATGCAGCGACCGTCAGGAGACACAAACTCCACCGGCGGAATCTCCTGGGCAATCACGGTTTGACGCGCACCGGGCCACGCGTCAATCACATAGCCAGTGGTGGGCCTGGTGCCCGCACCGCTCATCCCGAAGCTCCATGTGCCGCCCAGAACACCACTCGGCGTCACAGGCTTCCACGACACGCTGTTGGTGTGATCGATGTCATCCCGAACGACGTAGTAGCCGTCCACGAAGTACTGCGCCACAGCGGGTCCGTCGAGCAAGTCAGCCTCGGCCACCTGAAGCCGATGATCGATCGGCCCGTGCCCATGACCAGCACTGAGGTGCGAACCGGGGTAGCGATAGCTACCCGTCCAAGGGTTCACCTCATATCGTGGTCCGAGAACGCTCGGCGAGGCATTCAAACTGGCTGTGTACGGATCTGTACATCCGACACCAAGCCAGTTGCCCACAGCATGGCCCGGCTCATAGGTACACGCCGTCCCGCACTGCTCAAGATCCAGCGCGAAAAACCCATGCTTGATCCACGACTGACCAATTTGCTCAAACCGATCGTCCTTTAACTTGTAGAGGTTTGACACGATATAAGGATGACGCTCGTCAGGATTCGGAAACCACATTAGATCGGCCGTACCCACGTTCCACGACGTTGTCGCCACGGCCAGCCCAAGTGTGGTACTCGTTCGCCCGAACTGACGCAGATCGAACAGTTGGCAGAACGTCATGTCCGCCCCAACGCCAGCCGCACCAGCCGTCGCGGAACCCTGATCCTGCAATTCAAACACGGTTGGCTTCATGGGTTCGTAGTCGGCATCACCCGCAGGTGCCGCCAGGCCCGCAACCACAGCCCTACCGATAGACTCACCGGCCAGCGCCGAATCACCCAACATTGTTGCCAGCGCCGCAGAAATGACCACTTCGGCACTCGGAAGGTTCATGCGACCCACAGTCGTGTTCACGCCCGCACGAACGCCACGAAGCACGAGCACCGCAGGATCACCCACTGCGTCGAGTGCTCGCGCGTTGTCCGCGCGCAAACCTAGAGACGCTTCGTCAAGCAGCAGCCCTACGACCAACGCTTCACGAGAAGATGTTGAGAGCCGCAGCGCCCCGGCCATACCCAGATAGTCCGCCTGAACGCCTTCCACCACGTCACCCAGCACGATGGCCACGACGTCCGAAACGCTGTCCACGGGGAGCATAATGGCCCCAGCGCCTTCCTGACCTCCAACCACACTTTGGCTAACAGCCTCGACGCCCAAACCGAGACGCTCCAAGCTGGGAACATCCGGAAAGAACGTGACGGAACCATCACGAAGCACCCAAAGATCCTCCGTCATGTCCGCAGCCCGAGTTGAAGATACCAATGCGGCAAGACCAGCCACAACCAACGCAAATACTTTAACCTTCATACATTGACCTCCAGGTCTAACCCCGCCCAAGGTACCAAGACGCAGCACACCCCACACGCACGGGAACCGACCCACAAGCGCATAGTAAGAGCACTGACCAAATCATAGGCAAACACAGGCGACCAAAACCCCGTCCCAAAAAACCCAGCGTACCAAATAGGCAGGAGCGAGCAGTCTACCCGATTCGCCCACACCACGTCAACGAAAATATCCCACGGACCGATAAATCCGTGAAAATCTGTGATTTGCCAAGAAAATGGCCGCTGAATCTGACCATTGAATCATGCTGTACGCTGATATTCGCGCGGATTCCTGCCAAGATTCGGCTTTCTCGCCGAAAACTGATCGTCTCCGGACTGCGGCTTAGAAACGAGAAAATAGGCGTGCCATCCACAATCGCGGCAGCGCAATCGGGCCTAACCAAAGGGAGCAGCGTCTGAGTGCCGGCTCAGTCGGCTTCGTGAAACAGTGCGATGCTGGCTGCGAGTCCGTGGACAAAGTTCGTACCGCCGACGTGGCCGAACTCGCCGCCACAGAAAAAGCCCGCGACCGGAACATCTCCCAACAGCTCACGCATCACGCCGATATCGTGACCCGACTCCGGCCACATGTTTGTGCCGCGACCGTTGCAGCCGAACAACATCGCTCCGGCGATTTCCTTGCCGCCATGCGGCGCGATCATCTTA